>CAIJRY010000133.1 GCA_903823215.1 uncultured Spartobacteria bacterium | reverse complement strand
GGAGCGATTTGATGCAATCTCTTGACCGCAAAGAAGTCTTGTCAATTCTCGTCTGTATCAATCGATACACCCTCGTATTTCCGCAACTCCTATCGGCCAACATCTTCCACCAACTCATCTCTTTCAATTTCGGAGTTCGGGATTACTGGTTCCTGGTTGAGATCCGACCCTCCTGGGTGAAGGTCCCCGCCATCGTGAGGCAGCTTGATAAGTCCTCGGGGATTGTGGGATTTGAGGCGGATGTCGGGGATAAACAATTTGTCCTGATGAATAATCCGGGCCCCTCAGAGCTGGTGTCTGAACTGCCTCGTCCGAAAGGGAAAGAAGGAGACTCCCTGCACACCTCGCTAAGCGATGGGATTCGGACGAATGCTCCGGCCACCCTCTCCCTCAGGCCCCGGGAGCTGGCCGTGTTGGTGTCCAGCCCCGACTCCGAAGATCACCTCCGCGGATATCCAAGCTTCTCCGAAATGATCGCCCATCATTAAGGAAACGCTGATTCAGAGGACCGGCCACATTCATACCTCCCGTGCTGCTTCGTTCCATTATCTCTTTCCTTGCTCTCCCGTGTCTCGTGGCAGGCGTGATCCCTCTAGTGATCTCCTGGATCAATTCTCCCTACCTTCTCCGATCAAATTTCGGGTTCCTGCCGATGGGTATCGGCTTTGGGATTCTTGTTGTATCCGTCATCTCTTTTCACCGGCGGGGTAGGGGAACCCTGGCGCCGTGGGATCCTCCCAGACATCTCGTCGTTCAGGATCTCTATTGCTTGACCCGCAATCCCATGTATCTCGGCGTTCTGTTACTGCTCATCGGATGGGCTTTGATCACTGGCAATCCGTGGAACTATGGCTACACCATCCTCCTCGCGATAATCTTCCATCTTCGGGTTGTGCATTATGAGGAGCATCAAATGAAACGGCGCTTCGGAGAGGAATGGGAGAACTACCGTCAAGCCGTGCCCAGATGGGGGCTCCGGCTACGCCCCTATTCGCCAACGGAACCGGAAGATGATGCCCGTCTGGAGGGCGACACATGGAAGGGCTGAGACGAACCACTAGGATATCCCGTGGCCTGAGGGTTGTCATGAGGGTGATGGTCGCCATCATACCCTTGGGATGCATTTTTGCTGAGGCGGAAAATTCCTGCTCACCCTATCGCTTTGCTGCCTCGGTAGTCGATCCCTCGGTAACGGAGGATTTCCATGAATTCCCCAGAGACCCCTCGAACTGGAGGAACTGGTCCACGACCCCTTACGGTGCGTGGTATGATCTCGGCGTGATCCGTCATGTAGTTCGCAGCCGATGGGGCCCTCGTTTTATCACCTTTCCAGCACCTGCCGGGGTTTTTGAAAAAACTGCCGACTGGCAGCGAAAAAGGCTCTTTGCGGCGGCAGGAATGCTGCTCGGCAGGTATCGCTACGCGCATCATCACATGCAGGTCTGGAATGTTCCCAATGATCCTCGATGGGTCGCTGCACGCATGACTCCAGGCGAGGGAATCGACTGCTCCGATTTCACCACATGGATGTATGATTACGGGTTGGGCGTACGCCTCTCAAGTTCGGTCGTGCAACAGGCGGAGACTCTGGCTGCTCCTGTCGGGGGATACCCGCAGCATGTGGCCACGCAACGCATCGGCGATATGGCTCACGGTTTTCCACGCGACTATAACCAGCTTGCGGCAACCCTTCAACCCGGAGACCTGCTCTTTATCCGGCGCTCAAACCGCCGGGATGCACCGATTGCCCATGTCGTCGTCTGGCTTGGAAACTATGCCTCCGACAGCACGGGCAGGGATCCCCATCTGGTTCTGGACAGTCACGGATCGGAAGTTCTCGATTCCGAGGGGCATCAGATACCTTCCGGGCCGGCCATTCGTCCATTCCGTGAAAAGAGCTGGTATTTCCGTTGCTATGATCATGCCCTGCGACTGCTTCCATTAACGAAGCTCTAATTATCCCAAAGAAAGCCCCGCAGCACGGCAATCATTGATGTCAAAAGTTCACGATTTTATTCTTGTCTTTTTTAAGGACTCAATTCATGAGATGCTAATGCACTTTTGTATAAAAAAGCTTCTCATCATCTCACTGGTAGCAATTCCATTAACTCCGGCTTTCTCCGAGAGTGCGAAACCCAGCAAGAGTCCCGCCAAAAAGGCGGATCCTCAGGATGCTCTGAAACTTGCCAATGTTGACAAGGTTACTTCCTACGGTGGCATCGAATTCGGCGCACCCCTCCCCGAGTCCGGATTCATTCTGGAGCAGGATCGAGGCAGTTTGAAAACCTACAAGAAATCGGGTGAGCAACTCCTGCTCGGCCCAGCCCTTCTGGACTCGGTGGTATATTACTTTTTCAATGGAAAATTTTACGGTGTTGCGTTCCACACCAACGCTGCCCACACAAACGACATCGAGGATGCCTTGGCGTTGAAGAATATTTTCATCGATGCATTCGGTAAAGGAGAGGACTCGGCAGGTGGAGAGCCCTCCACAATCTGGATCGGCAAAAAACACGGGCTGATCTACGACCTCAATCCCTCAACAGGCGATGCCAGTGCCTTTCTTTTTGACAAGACTCTTCATGACGCCGTGTTGACGGATCAATCGACTGGCGAACAAGCGGCAGCTCAACAACTCATCAAATAATCTCCATGAAAAACACCTTCACCAACAAACTCAAATCCCTGATGCTCGGGGGTGCGCTAGCCATCTCTGCAGGAGCTAACTCCAATGCCTCATCATCAGCCGTCCCCTCCTCGGATGATTCCTCTCTGGATCAGCGTGTGGCTAGGGTGCGTCAGACTTTGGACAATCAGCCCAATGGTGGTTTGGAGCGGGACTCCGATCAGGAACGAGGCGGTCCGGGTACACTTTGGTGGCGCAACGGTTGGGGTAACGGCGGATTTTACCGTCGCTGGGGCAATGGCGGCGGATGGGGCAATGGTTGGCGCAACGGCGGTCCGTGGGCCAATATCCGGTTATAAATTTGGATATCCCCACACCCAGCTCGGAGTCCAATGATTCCGAATCAGGGCAGCAGGGCCTTCTGTCCTGCGGGGAGGAATGGTTGAGTCTAGCGGTGATTCAACCTTCCCCGTTTTGTAATATCAACTGCGACTATTGCTATCTCCCCTCGCGATCCGACACGCACCGGATGAGCGAGACAACCCTTCGCTCTGTTGTGAAGGGCATTTTCGCAACGGATCTTTCCCGGGAGTCTTTGACTTTTGTCTGGCATGCCGGAGAACCGCTGGCTGTACCGATCCCCTGGTATCGCAGGGCCTTTGAAATCATCCATGAGGAAGCGCCTCACAATCTCAGGATTATTCACTCCTTCCAAAGCAACGGCACGCTGCTGGATGAGGCGTGGTGTGATTTTATCAAGGAGACGGGGATTTGTCTCGGACTGAGCATTGATGGGCCAGCCGAGATCCATGATGCCCATCGCAAGACCAGGCAGGGAGGCGGAACTCATGAACGGGCCATGCGTGGTGTCGGACTCCTGAAAGCTCACGGCATTGACTTCCATGTCATCGCCGTCATCACGCAACATTCCTTGGGCCAAGCGGACCGGATTTTTGATTTTTTTGTCAGCAATGGCATCATGAGTTTCGGACTCAACATCGAAGAGCAGGAAGGCATCAATACTACGAGCTCTCTTCAAGCCGAGCATGATGATCGGGTTGCTTTCTTCTTTCGCAGAATGTTCGAGCGCCAAAAGGCAATGCATGGAGCAGTCAGCATCAGGGAATTTGACTATGCCCTCCAACGACTTCTTTCCAGACGCGATGCGGCGTCCGAGGACTTCGTCTACGATAACGAACAGGTTCGTCCCTTCGGAATTCTGAGCGTCGATTATCAGGGGAATTTTTCCACCTTTTCACCCGAGATGCTGGGATTGACAACCCCGAAGTATGGCAATTTCAGCTTCGGATCATTCCTCACAGGCGGACTGGAAAATTCTCTCTCCTCCGAAAATTTTCTCGCGGTGCTGGAGGATACAAAAGCCGGTGTGGAACGGTGCAGAAGGGAATGCTCATTTTTCAATCTCTGCGGCGGCGGCGCCCCCGCAAACAAATATTTTGAGAATGGTTCCTTCGACTCCACGGAGACATCCTATTGCCGCCATGTCATTCAGTTGCCGATCTCGATCGTTCTGGAGGACATTGAGTCCGAGCTTTCCGCGACCACGGCATCATAGCATTAACAATTACCTCATACACACCCATGAAAATCAACCAGTCATCAATGCGCACATTACTCACCCTTCTCTGTCTTGCCTTCCTGTTGTTTGTCAGTGGCTGCGTCTCTGCGGGCGTACGACTCTAAGGAAGCGCTGATTTAATCGCATAGAGACCGTTGCGGCAAGAAGGGGTCGTCGCCAAGGCGGCTTCGCGCGAGCATCCCCGCATTGGGCTGTAAGCGCGAAGCCTACGCAGTCGCCGACCTTTTATCGCCGTAACCCGAAGGGCTGGAGCCAGTTGTCGATTTTTATGGCGTTGCTCGCTCGGGCGAGACCGCTGCGGGTATCGCCCAGCACTCGCGCCTTCAAAAATCAGCAACTAATTCTCAGCGGTCTTCATGAGATTAAATCAGCGCACCCCTAAGCTAACCGAGAGCATTGGGCTATTTCCTTCCGAATCGGTTGAAGCGGTTCAAATTCTTTCGATGATTGCAAATTGCAGAGTAAATGATTGACCCCGGTCATATCTATACGGGAAACTACCTCCCGTGCGCGTCCCCAGACAAGTAGTTGAAGCCCGCCGCCTACGGTTGACTGAGCTCCTTCAGGAGCGGGGCTATCTGCCGATCAGCGATCTTTGCGATGAGCTTGGAGTTTCTGAGGCTACCGCCCGGCGGGATCTTTCGGCCCTTGAGAGCGAGGAGAGGATCACCCGCACCTATGGAGGTGCGCTGGGCGAGTTCAATGCCTCGTTCATTTCTTTCAGAGAGCGACTCCGCGAGGAAACCGAGGCTAAAAACGCGATCGCGCGCACGGCCGTATCCCTTATAAAGCCCGGGATGCGCGTCTATCTGGATGCGGGCACAACGGCCTTCTCCATAGCCCAGGAGCTGCGCCGGAATCTTCCTGAGGGCCTTACGGTCATCACCAATAATCTCGCGTTGATTGAGCCTCTTGGGTCGCTTCCCTCCGCCAAGACGATCCTGCTTGGAGGGCAGCTTCTGGAACGCCAGTCCGTCCTACTCGGTGACGAGGCCGTGAGAGCCGCAGCCTTGCAGAAGATCGATCTCGCCTTTCTCGGGGCACAGGGGATGACGGCCGAGGGTCTCTGGAATTCACAGCGGGACATCATTCGCCTCCAGCAGGCGGTGATGAAAAGAGCCACCCTTTCATTTTTCTGTCTCGACCACTCCAAACTCGGCCACAAAGCTCCCGAACATCTCGCGGACTGGTCAAGCATCAGTGCCCTGATCTGCGATCTTTCCATTCCAGAACTGCGCCGCTCAGGCATTCTCCTCAAGCCCGGCACGCTTATTTCTCCCTCCTCAATCTAATCTGATCCATTTTTAGCTAAAACAAAACCACACCCCAACCCCTCGTTATTCATGAACACCCAAGATATTATCCTTATTGCCAATGGCGATCTGCGTACCTCCGCCAATCAGAAATGTGAGGAAGCGCAACTGGCCATGGAGTCCCTGCTGATCAAGGCCATCGAGAAGGAAGGTCGTAAGGTGCGCCGTGGCCACTCTTTTGATCCCAAGAAAGGTCACAGCTTCATCGACAGCCAGAAATACGGCATGGAGGTCTTCCGAAACATCCCAAAGGATGCGCCGATCATCGTGGCCGAGGCAGTCTGGCAATACAGCCACCATCTCCTTCAGGGACTTCTCACCCATCAGGGTCCCATACTTACCGTCGCCAACTGGAGCGGCACATGGCCCGGTCTGGTCGGCATGCTCAACCTCAACGGCTCCCTCACGAAGGCGGGAGTCAAATACAGCACCCTCTGGAGCGATGACTTCAGCGACGAGGTTTTTCTGAAGGGCCTCCGCTCCTGGCTCACCACCGGGTCGGTCTCCCACGCGACACCTCATGTGAAGAGCTACGAAAAAGCGGGCGTTCCCGCCGAGGCGGAAAAACTGGGTGTTGAGTTCGCCAAAAAATTCCGTGACCACAAGGAGATCATGGGCGTCTTCGACGAAGGCTGCATGGGCATGTACAACGCGATCATTCCCGACGAACTCATTCACAAGACAGGGGTCTTCAAGGAACGCCTCAGCCAGTCGGCACTCTACGCCAAGATGTTGACCGTGAAGGACGAAGAGGCACGCAAGGTCTATCAGTGGCTCCTCGACCGTGGGATGACCTTCCACTTTGGTTCCAGCGAAGAAAACGATCTGACCGAGAACCAAGTCCTCCAGCAGTGCAAGATGTACATCGCTGCGGTTCGCATCGCCGATGAGTTCGGTTGCGCCACAATCGGCATCCAGTATCAACAGGGACTCAAGGATCTCGCCCCCGCTTCCGATCTGGTTGAGGGACTGCTCAACAATGTCGAACGCCCTCCCGTGTATGACGAGAACGGCAAGGAACTTTTTGCCGGCGAGGCACTCCCCCACTTCAATGAAGTCGACGAGTGCTCCGGTCTCGACGGACTCATCACCTACAAGCTCTGGCGCCAGCTTGGCTTCTCACCTGAGAACACGCTCCATGACCTGCGTTGGGGCCGCCACTACACAGGCCCGGGCGGCAAGAACCTCTCGGAGACACTCGACGCCTATGTCTGGGTGTTCCTCATTTCCGGAGCCGCACCACCGGCCCACTTCATCGGAGGCTTCAAGGGCACCTCGAGCGAACGGCAACCCTCCATGTATTTCCGCCTTGGCGGTGGCACCGTCAAGGGTGTCAGCAAGCCGGGTTGGATTGTCTGGAGCCGTATCTTTATCGATGGCGGTGAACTCTGCTATGACACCGGTCTCGGCGAGATCGTCGAACTGCCGCAGGCAGAAACAGAGGATCGCTGGAAGCTCTCCACGCCCCAGTGGCCGATCATGCACACCATCCTCCCCGGCATCAGCCGTGACGAGATGATGGCACGCCACAAGGCCAACCACATCCAAGTTGTTTATGCTCCTGACAAGGAGGGGGCCCGGAAAGGACTCTATGCCAAGGCCGCTGCGATGCGTGAGCTGGGCATGAAGGTTTCCCTCTGCGGCGAGGTCTAAACACCTGCCACACACCATCGACCGCAACCATCGTTCGTTTCATCTCACGCTCCCTCCCCGGTATGTCCTCACATTCGCATTATCTTGCCATCGACCTCGGTGCCGAAAGCGGGCGTGTCATGCTTGGCACGCTCTGGGAGGGGCGTCTGACCCTGGAGGAGCTTCACCGCTTTGCCAACGGAGCTGTGGTGATCAACGGCACGCGCCGCTGGGATCTTCTCCACCTCTACGCACAAATTGTGGAGGGATTGAAGAAGGCTGGGGCACTCAACCTGCCGATCCGCTCGCTCAGCACCGACTCATGGGGTGTCGACTATGTCCTGACCAAGAAATCGGAACCCTTCCTTGCGGCACCCTACCAGTATCGCGACGAGCGGACCGACGGTTCCTACGAAAGGCTTGGGGAGGTGACGCGTGAGGAGATTTTTGCGGCGACCGGCGTTCAGTTCATGACCATCAACACGCTCTGCCAGCTTCATACCGATCTGCTGGAGCGCCCCGAGATGCTCAAGTTCGCCGATCAGTTTCTGCTCATCGGCGACACCATCAACCATTTGCTGGGTGGTGATCCGGTCGCAGAGGCTTCCCTTGCAAGCACGACGCAGCTTTACAACCCGGCACACCATGATTGGGCCCGATCACTCATCGCACGACTCGGTCTGCCCGAGGCGATTTTTCCAAAGATTGTTCCCTCGGGAACCGTCATCGGGACTCTCTCCGGGGAGTTGCAGGCCGAGACGGGCCTGCGCACTGTCAAGGTCGTCGCCTCCTGCTCCCACGACACCGGTGCCGCCATTGCCGCCGTTCCGGCTAGCAGTGAAGAGGGCTGGGCTTATCTCAGCTCGGGCACCTGGTCGCTACTGGGGGTGGAATCCCCTGTTCCCATCCTCACGGAAGAAGCACGGCAACTTAACTTCACCAACGAAGTCGGCTATGGAGGCACGATCCGACTGCTCAAGAATATCACCGGGCTTTGGATTCTTCAGGAGTGCATGCGCTTTTGGAGGGAGAGCGGTCAAAACCATACCTATACCGATCTGGTGAACTTCTCCCTTGAGGCCCCGCCGCTGACATCCCTCATCAATCCGGCTGACCCACGCTTCCTGAGATCCGGAGGCACCACAGCCTCGGGTGGCATGCCGGCGCGCATCGCGGAATATTGCCGGGAAACGGCACAGCCGGCTCCTGAATCGGTGGGTGCCATCGCCCGATGCATTCTGGAAAGTCTCTCGCTCCTCTATCGCAAAACGCTCGGTGAACTCGAACAACTCACCGGCAAACCGATCAACCGTCTCCACATCGTCGGTGGCGGCACGCGCAATGACCTGCTCAACCAGTGCGCGGCAAGTGCCACGGGTCGCCGTGTGATTGCCGGACCGATCGAGGCAACGGCCGCCGGAAACATCCTGATACAGGCATTGGCTTGCGGCTCCGTATCCTCCCTGACTGAGGCCCGCGAAATCGTCGCCCGTTCCTTTCCGCAGAATACCTACGAACCGCAGGAGACCTCCGTCTGGGAGTCCGCCTACAAGCGCTTCATCTCCCTCGCCTAACCTTCCCCTTCCCGATGCGCATCTCCCTCTTCGTTCCCTGCTTCGTCGATCAGATCTATCCCCAGGTGGCTTGGTCGGTGGTTCGTGTGCTGGAGGAGCTGGGCCATCAGGTCGATTTTCCCGAGGGTCAAAGTTGCTGCGGTCAACCACCATTCAATACCGGTTACTGGGACGAGGCACGAACGGCAGCTAGGGTAGCCCTGGCGGCATTCCGTGATTCGGAAGTCGTCGTCGGCCCTTCGGGATCCTGCGTGGCGATGATGAAGGTCTTTTATCCCCAGCTCTTCAAGGGGGATTCCCAGGAGTTGGAAGCGAGGGAACTGGCGGCTAAGACCCATGAATTTTCAAGCTTTCTGGTTAACACGCTTGGAGTCACTGATCTCGGGGCAAAATTTGAGGGTAAAGTGACTTTTCACGATGGCTGCCACGGTCTCCGCGAACTCGGGGTGAAGAAGGAACCGCGAGCCCTGCTTGCCAACGTTCGGGGTCTGGAGTTGCTTGAAATGGCCGAAGCCGAGTCCTGCTGCGGATTTGGCGGCACCTTCGCCGTGAAGTTTCCGACCATCTCCACGGCGATGGACGAGGTAAAATGCGCCTCCATACTCGAAACGGGTGCCGATGTCGTCGTCTCTAACGATTCCAGTTGCCTCATGCAGATCCGGGGCATGCTCGACAAACAGAAAAGCACCATCCGCAGTCTCCACCTCGCCGAGGTTCTTGCTTCCCGTTAACATCCCCATCATGACGCCATGACCACCTTTGCCTCCGAGTTCAAGAAGATGGCCGGTCGTTACACGGCAGATCTGACGCACCGCGCCTTCATCAAGAAGGCCCTGAGCGGCTATTACCAGAAGAGAGATGACTCCAAGGCCTCGTTCCAAAGCTGGCAGGGAGCGCGCGATCTTGCCGCCGAAACAAAATACGAGGCGGTCAATCACCTCGACAGGTATCTTGTGGAATTTGCCGAGAAAATCGAGGCTCGCGGTGCAAAGATTTTCTGGGCTCCCTCGGCCAGGGAGGCCCGCGATTACATCCTCGGTGTTGCCAGGGAAAACGGAGTTCGTTCCATCATCAAGTCAAAGACGATGACCAGCGAGGAGATTCACCTCAACGATGCCTTGGAAAAAGAGGGTTACGGCGTCTTCGAATCGGATCTCGGGGAATACATCGTCCAGTTGCGCAAGGAACCTCCGTATCATCTTGTCTTTCCCGCCATGCATCTCACGCGTGGACAGATCAGCGATCTCTTCCAGAAGGAACTCGGCTCGGCCCCGACCGACAGTCCGGAGGAACTGACTATGATCGCCCGCCGCGTCATGCGCCGGAAATATTGCGAGGCCGACATGGGGATCAGCGGTGCGAACTTCGCCGTGGCTGAAACAGGAATGATTTCCATTACGGAAAATGAGGGGAATGCGCGCCTGACCACATCGCTGCCACGGATTCATGTCGCCATTCTTGGCATTGAGAAAGTGCTGCCCCGCTTGGAGGATCTCGCCCTTTTTCTGCCGATGCTTGCCACCGCGGGGGCCGGACAGCAGATGACCTGCTACAACACGATGTACGGGGGGCCCCGCCAACCCGGTGAGATTGATGGCCCCGAACAGATGCATGTCGTGCTTCTCGATAATCGGCGCACCGAGCTTCTGGCGGATGCCGAACAACGCGACACCCTCGGCTGCATCCGCTGCGGAGCGTGTCTCAATGTCTGTCCGATCTTCAAGAATGTCGGCGGTTACAGCTACGGCACCACTTATCAGGGGCCTATCGGATCAGTCATCACCCCCCACTTGCGCGGACTTCAGGATTGGAAGCATCTCTCCGCCGCCTCTTCCCTCTGCGGAGCCTGTACGGAAGCCTGTCCGGTGAAAATCGATCTGCACCATCATCTTCTGCAAAACCGACGCAACGCGGCGGCGGCCAAGCCCGTGATGATCGAAAAAATCTCGTTTCTCGGCTTTGCTTGGCTGATGAGCCACCCGTCGATTTATCATCTTGCAGCAAAACTCGGTCGCGTTTTTCAGCCACTCCATCCCATCGTCAACGGAACTTTCCTTGATCCCCTGATCGCATGGACCCGATCGCGGGCCTTTCCAAACCTTGCCCCCACTTCCTTTCATGAGCAGTGGAAAAAATCCAGAAAATGAGCGACGGCAAAACAATCATTCTCAACCGCATCCGCGAGGCACTTCGGGAAAATCCGGCTCCCCGGCCACATGCCTCGCACACTTCCTCCGACCAGGAGGAGACTCCCCGGGATCACACTCCAAGGGAATGGCTTCCCAAGGTCGGGGAAAGGCTTGACGAGCAGATCGACCTTTTTGCACGGCAGTCAGAGGGACTGAAAACGGAGTTCCATCGGTGCGGCACCATGGAGGATGCCCGAGCAATCCTCTCAGTGCTCGTCGCTGAAGGAGCATGGAAAAAAATCGCGACGCATACCACCCCCGATACCTCCGCCCTGCTGGAGAAAAACCGTGCCGAGATCCTAAAAACAGACACCGGATACCAGATTGATGATCTGGAATCCTGCGACGCGGGAATCACCGGATGCGAGTGCCTGGTCGCCCAGACAGGTGCCATCCTCGTCTCGGCACCGAGTGCCGGTGGGCGCGCCCTCTCCGTACTCCCCCCCCATCACATCATTATCGCCAGAACCTCACAGATGGTTCCTGATCTGACTGCCGCCCTGGAACTGGCAAAAGAGCGCTACGGGAATAAATTTCCCTCCTTTCTTTCGTTTATCACCGGTCCATCACGCACCGGTGACATCGAGCGCATCCTTGTGCTCGGCGCCCATGGCCCCAAGCGACTGACCGTTCTTCTGCTTGAGGATTAAAGCAACCCCGGCCCAATCTATTTCCTCACGCTGTTTCCGCCGATACATCATCATGCCGCGATCGGATAGATTACCTCTGTGACACCGGAATATCCTCCCTCTTCATTGCCTGCGAATCGCCCGCTTGTCCTGCTTCTGCTGATTCTGGCCTCCCTGATACTACTCGGTTGTCCCTTTAGCACGCTATTGGCTGATTCTCCAGACCCTCTGGTTCAGAAACCTCAGCGTCCCAATCCTGAACTCGGTCCGACAAAGATAGGGTATGCGGTCTATATTGCCGACATCACGCGCATCGACAGTTCCACCCAGACATTTCTGGTCAATTTCATGCTGACCCTGCATTGGAAGGATCCACGCCTGGCTTACTCCGGTCATCAAACGAGGGAATATGCACTTTCCGATGTCTGGGCTCCTCCCATCCTCTTTGAAAACCAAACCAGGGATCTGGTTCGCTCGCTGCCCGAAATCGTCACCGTCACGCCGGACGGATTGGTCTCCTATCGTCAGCGTTATATCGGTGAATTTTCACAGGCACTCGATCTGAAAGCCTTCCCCTTTGACCGGGGCGCCTTCGGCATCCACCTTGTCACGCCGGGCAACAGCCCCGACGAGATCCTCTTCTTACCAGGGGAAGAAGGGTTGAGGATCGGGCTGAAAAACGGCATCGGGATCGCCCCGCAGATCTCCATGTCCGACTGGCACATTCTTTCCACCGACAGTGAGGTAAGGCCCTATGTCATTACCCCGGGAACCCAGATCGCCAGTTGCGATTTCAAGTTCACCGCCGCACGCAATTCCTCGTATTTCATCATCAAGGTGCTGCTGCCACTGCTGCTCATCGTCATGATGTCCTGGGCTGTCTTCTGGATCGATCCCTCCGACTCAGGAGCCCAGTTCAGCATTGCAGTGACGGCGATGCTGACCCTGATCGCCTACCGCTTCGCCATCGATGCCAATGTGCCGAAACTTCCCTACCTCACCTGCCTTGATAAATTCGTACTCTTCAGCTCGCTGCTTGTCTTTGTCACCCTCATTCAGGCGATCATCACGAGCAAACTGGCGAAACGCGACGACTTGGAACGAGCCCGTGCCATGGACAGGCACTGCCGATGGATCTTCCCTCTGATCTTTTGCATCATGACCGCAATCGTTTTGCTTTTCTGAAATTTTTCCAAGTGGCCGGTCAATCACTCCTCCATTCACTACCCGCCTCATGCAAGTTGGGAAGCTGCGCCCTGCTGGCGGCGACCCTGCTCACAGGGTGCGCCTCGGAAGCCTCCGTGAAGGAGTATCAGCCCCGGTACAAACCGCAGGCGATGGCCGAGTCATTAACTTCGGATCGGGTGAAGAGGATGGAAGCAACAATCATCAACGCCCTCCATTGCGGAGGACGGAGTCCCCTTGTTGCCCTAGGAGAGAACATGGTGGCTGCACACACCGCTCTGGATCTGCTCAGGGCCAATCCGCGGGATCGTATCGCCCTGCACGATTACAACTTCGCAGTCGCCCGCATTCTTGGCCTTATTAAGGCTGCCAAGCTTAATCCCTGGAACCAGCCGCTCACCGTTCCGACAAGCAATGGCCCGATGCTGCTTGCCTACAAACCCGATCCGCGACCCCAGTGGAATCCCGCACGCTACACCTTCACTCCCGCGGATCAGTTCAAAATCGACGGAATCTATGTGAAGGAGCACGCAACCCGTCCGGGTATTGGCGCGCCCATCGTGGCCATCGGCAAAAGTATCAATTCCAACTGGCGTGCCAACTACTTCATGAAGCGGGTCTATTACGGTGTTACCACCGTGATTTCCTTTAAGGGAAACAAAGGGGTGATTGAGTTTGCTGATCCGCTGCATCAGGAGACCATTTCCCTTGACGGTCATGCCTATCCCCTGGCCGCCGATTTCACCGTACCTCTGGCCGTGATGTTGGCGGAAAACGCCCCCAATGCCCCAAAGCTCCAGCGAATGCTCAACCCTGAGAAATATGCCGCCACCGCGCATCTCTCACGCCTCGAACCGTATGATCCGAACAAGACCGTTGTCCTGGTGGTTCACGGACTGATGGATTCCCCCTCCACCTGGGCTCCGATGATCATCCATCTCCGCAGCGATCCCGAAATTCGGAAGCATTACCAGTTCTGGTTCTTTAGCTATCCCTCCGGCTATCCGTATCCCTATTCTGCATCCCTGCTGAGAAAGGAACTGGATGGAGCGGAACGAAAGTATCCCCTGCACAAAAAGATGATCGTGATCGGTCACAGCATGGGAGGGTGCATCAGCCGACTCCTGATCACGGATACGGGAGAGAACCTCTGGAATCTTCAATTCGGCAGGACTCCCAATCAAACCAGCCTCTCTCCCGTAAGCAAACGGCTCCTTGAGGAGGCATTGATCTTCCAACATCGCCCGGAAATCGGTCGCGTTATCTTCATCTCCTCGCCACTGAAGGGAAGTGATATCGCCAAAAATCCCCTGGGCCGCATCGGCTCCATGCTGATCAGGACTCCCAACTTCCTTCTTGCTGTCGGTAAGGATTCCTTCAAATCGATTTCCTTTAAGTCCGGCGATCTAAAACTCAAACGCGCCCCCAACAGCATCGATACCCTCTCCCCAAACAACCGCTTCGTGCGCAACATCAATCAGATTCCCATCACCGCCGGTATTCCTTACCACACCATTATCGGCGATCAGGGAAAGGGCGATTCACCGCATTCCTCCGATGGCGTCGTCCCGTACTGGAGTTCTCATATGGAGGGAGCCGTCTCCGAATGCATCGTCCCAAGCGACCACGGAGCCCATCAGAACCGTAAGACTTTCGACGAAGTGACCCGCATCTTGAAACTCAACGCGGCGGTTCCTTAGCAAACCGGAGCGGTACTTCTACTTTTTCTTCAGGACGACATCGCTGACATCGATCTCTCCCGTGCCGCCGTTCGACGCCTTGAACATCACGACCACCGAAGCAGTGCCAACCGGAGCTGTGGCGACAAGTGTTCCATCTTTCCATCCCTGCCCGACCAAGGAGAGCGGACCGGAATCCCGTTTGATGGTCTTGAGTTCTTCCGGCGTGGGGGTTCCCTGAGGGCCCGCAGCCTCGGGGTTGTTCAGCCAGGTTCCTTTGGCATCCAGAAACTGAATCATCGCATAGCCGGGAGATCCCTTCCCCGGCCCCGTCGTCTTACTCGAATAGGTGAGTTCGTACGAAGGGCCTGGCTCCGCAGGCAGCTTTTGCAAAACGCCAATGCCCGCCTTGTCATCCGTATCGGTGATATGCACCGACTTGCCAGACTTCCGAGACCCTTCGGAGACCACTTCCACCTTGCAGACCTTATCGGGGGTGGGTGTGCCGACTATCTTCCCCACCGTCCACCCCGTGATTCCTTGGGCGAAGTCTCCATTCTGAAGAAGATTTTGTGCCGATGCCGCTGAGAGCAAAGCAAAAGTGTAAAGGAATGCTGAAAGCAGGATCGTCTTGGGGAGCATCTTCATAGCGAGAGACTTTTCATGTTGCATCCTGCTTGTCAACTCATGTTTGGCTGTTCGATGCGGGATTCCTGCCCATCATCAAGGCCGCCCATTTTCCCCTCTTGAGTGTCTTGAGATGCTTGAATTGAAGCGTTAAAAAGGTCTTTAGAATCGCCTCCTCCTCCACAGCCAGAATGCCGGAGAGAATCAGCCTGCCTCCGGGCTTGACGGCTCCCTCGATCATCCCTGCCGAAGCGGTCAGAATGGTGGAGTAGAGGTTTGCCGTCACGATATCGTAAGTCCCCGCCTTGCCCGGAGGCTTCCATCGCAGGACATCGGCTTTTTTAAAGTGTGAACGGGGCAAGGCGTTAAGGATTGCATTCTCTTGGGAAATTCTCACGCAACGGTCGTCAAAATCGACTCCGAGAATTTTTTCGGCACCGAGCGCTTCTGCGGAAAGCGTCAAAATACCGGAACCGCATCCCAGATCCAGCAATGACCACTTCTTGCCGGCCTTATGCAGCGGAATCGCGGCCTCCACAAGCAACTGCAGACAGCGGGCTGTTGTTGCATGATCACCTGTGCCAAAGGCCATACCGCCGGGGATCAAGAGGGCTCTTCCTTTGCCAACCTCTCTCTCTTTCAGAAAGAGTTTCTTATCCCGATAAACCCGAAGCTCTCCGGCAATCCTCAACGGGTCGCTGATTTTGGGAGCCGGGGGCTGCCACCCCGCCGCATCGAAAGGACGGACGCTGCCACCGAACCGGCTCCTGATCTTTTGGGCTGTGACGCGATCCGTATAAAGATCGATCCGGATTGCGCGGGATGCTGGAAACTTCTTAATCACAAGGGCTTGCTCCCCGGCAAAGCGAAGTCTTTCGACCCAGGTATCCTCCCATTTTTCGGAAGAAATCCGAGTCCAGAGGTGGGTGATGGCCTTCATTTGCCCAGTTGTTATCACTATTTTGAACGAAAGCCCCTCATTTTCCACTTGTCCGGCGCGGACTCTCTTCTAGGCTCCCTCTTATGTCGACGGCCATTCTGCCACCTCCTCATCTCCATGCCACGCCGGTCACGGCACCGATGGCCTATGATTCCAAGGTCGAGGGCAATATTATCATTACCAAGCTGGATGCCGCCATCAACTGGATGCGCAAAAACTCTCTCTGGCCAATGCCGATGGGTCTGGCCTGTTGCGCCATCGAATTGATGGCTGCTTCTTCCTCCCGGTTTGACATCTCTCGTTTCGGCGCGGAAGTCATGCGCTTCTCACCCCGTCAGGCCGATGTGATGATTGTGGCCGGGACAGTGACTTACAAGATGGCTCTCTCCGTGAAGCGAATCTATGAGCAGATGCCGGAACCCAAATGGGTGATTGCCATGGGTGCGTGCGCCTCTTCCGGCGGTATGTATCGCAGCTATGCAACCCTTCAGGGGGTCGATCAGATCATTCCCGTCGATGTCTATATCTCCGGCTGCCCTCCGCGTCCCGAGGCGCTTCTTGACGGACTCATGAAGCTTCAGGCGAAGCTGATGACGGAAAGTTCACTGCTCGATCAGAAGCGGGCGCTGCTGGAATCAATCCGATGAGTGCAGCTGAAGATGCCGTCAAAATTGAGGCAGCTTTTGCCTCCGACAAGTTCCTGCGGAGTGAATTCCGTGGCGAGACGACTCTCTCCTTCGATGCCTCCCGCCTCCGTGACCTCTGCTTCTTTTCACGCGATCAACTCGGATACGATATGCTGCTCGATATCAGTGCCGTCGATAATTTCGGCACAGATCCTCGTTTTGAAGTCGTCTATGAACTTTATTCCATCGACAAAAAAACCCATCTCCGATTCAAAATCACGACTCCGGAGGATGTTGCCGAAGTCGTCACCGTCTGTGATATCTGGCCCACGGCCGATTGGCATGAGCGCGAAATCTGGGATCTGATGGGGATTCGTTTCAAGAACCACCCCGACCTTCGCCGCATCCTAATGTGGGAAGGGTATCCGTACCATCCTTTGCGCAAGGATTTTCCTCTTGAGGGACTGCCAAGTGATGTTCCTGATGTCGCCTTCACCGAAGTCGCCCCGCTCGCGGGAGGGCCTTTCGTCACCATTCCTACCGAGGGCAATACCGAGGTGCGTGAACCCCGTGCCCGCCATGCCGGGGAGATTCCCACTTCGGCCACCTTCATCGCGGAGCCTTGATCGCCGGGGAATCTGCCTTCCGCGAGTATCTTTCCCGTCTGGCGGGGGAGACGCGTGTCGCTCTGGATACGGAGGCTGACAGCCTTCACTGCTACTTTGAAAAGCTCTGTCTCATCCAAAGCGGATGGGGGCAGGATCCGCAGAGCGGATGGGCCGAGGATCTCAAGTTGATTGATCCCTTGGCAGGACTCCCGTTGGAGGACTTTTTTGTGGCCCTGAAGGGGAAGACCATCCTCTTCCATGATGCCGATTATGATCTTCGTCTCCTTCGACGCATCGGGGACTTTCCTGATGACAGGATCTTCGACACCATGATTGCGGCACGGCTCACCGGAGAACCCCAGCTTGGGTTGGCGGCTCTGGTGGAAAAATATTTCGGCATTACCCTTTCCAAAGCTTCCCGCAAGGCAAACTGGGCCCAACGCCCGCTTTCCGATCAGATGGTCGAATACGCACTCAATGATGTGCGCTTCATGCCGCAGCTGGCTGACATTCTTGAAGCGCGGCTCCATGAACTCAACAGGATGGAGTGGTACCGCCAATCGCGGGATCGCATGGTCAAAGGAACCCGCGAGACCCGTCAGAGGGATGAGGAAAATCTCTGGCGCATCACCGGTTACGCAGCCCTCTCTCCGCGTGGATGGGCCATCCTGAGAGCCGTTTGGCACTGGCGAGACAATGAGGCAAGGCTCTGGGATCGCCCCTCCTTTCATGTGCTTTCCAACGAGAATCTCCTGCATCTTGCCGATGAGGCATCTAAGGGAGGAAACTTTGCCCGCCCCCGAATCCCCCAGCCGCGTGCCGCCAGACTTGAGGAGACGCTGGAAGCAGCCCTGGCACTGACCGAGTCCGAATGGCCCAAAATGATACGTGGCATCCGCGTGCGGGCCAGTAAGGATCAGGTCGACCGGTTCAATAAACTCCGTGATCACCGTGACAAGATTGCCCGCGATCTGCAGCTTGACCCCTCGATTCTGGCTCCCAAGGCGGCTCTCGAGGCCGCTGCCGCGGATCTCAATGCCCCCGTCCTCTTGCCTTGGCAAAGGGAGCTGCTAGGCCTTCCTTCCCTTGCCGAGACAACCGGGGAGGATTGATTTCTCTCACAGCTGTTCCCAAGGATGAGCATTCCCAAGGAAGTCTCCGCATTGATCACTCTCGCATTGAGCGAGGATCTTGGAACAACGACTGCTGATTCCTTCGATATCCTGGGTGATGTCACCTCGCTGGCTTTCATCCCTGCCGAATCAACTTCGAACGCCACGCTCCTAGCCCGGCAGTCCCTCACTCTCTCGGGCATCGAAGTGGCAATCGAGTGTTTCCACCGCATCGATCCAACACTCTCGATTCTCTCTCATGCCAAGGAAGGAGATGGCGTGAAAACAGGGCAGGCTCTTCTCTCCATCGACGGCTCCACACGCTCGATCCTCTCGGCGGAGCGCACCGCTCTCAATTTTCTTGGCCGACTCTGTGGGATCGCCACGCTTGCCAGCCGTTATTCCGAAGCCGTGCGAGGCACGCATGTCAAGCTGCTCGACACGCGCAAGACAACTCCCGGTTGGAGACTTCTTGAAAAACAGGCCGTCAAAGCCGGTGGCTGTGTCAATCACCGCATGGGCCTCTACGATGCCGTCCTGGTGAAAGATAATCATCTTGCCTCTCTCGGTGATCTCTCCCTTCTGTCGCCTGTCATTCAACGGATAAAACGGGAGCATCCCGGTCTCGAAATAGAGATCGAGGCAGACACTCTGGAGCAAGTGGAGCAACTGCTGAACCTGTCCGGTATCGATGTCATCCTGCTCGACAATATGTCCTGCGAACTGATGCGAAGGGCGGTGGCGCTTCGGAATGAAAAAGCCCCGGGGTTTTTATTGGAAGCAAGCGGGGGCGTGACTCTGGAAAGCGTCCCTGCAATTGCGCGCACCGGCGTGGATCGCATCTCGGTCGGTGCCCTGACGCATTCCGCTTTGAACGCCGATCTTTCGTTGGAAATCGAACCCGCTTGAGTCATGCCTGCGGACACAGCACTCGACGAGGCGTTTCTGACAACGGCATCGCCTTGGGGGATTCCCATACAGGTTCTTGCTGAAACAACCTCCAGCAATGATGAACTTCTGCGATTGGGAGAGGCAGGCGCGGCACATGGGACTCTTCTCTTTGCCGAAAAGCAGACGGCAGGGCGCGGGCAGTTTCAACGCGTCTGGGCATCGGGCGAACCACTCGGCCTGTGGTTCTCGCTGCTGCTCCGACTTGAGATCAGCGATACAACCATTCCTGCTCTCTCGGCGTTTGCAGCCGTGGCCTTGGTGAAAACACTGGAATCCCTCGGCATTCCGGATGCCCGAATCAAGGCCCCTAATGATGTTTTTGTTAATGGTCGCAAAATTTCCGGCATCCTTGTTGAGACACGCACGGGGAAAAATCCCTTCGCCGTCGTCGGAATTGGTCTCAATGTGAATCAACAGCTGAAGGACTTTCCCTCCGAACTGCAATCCACAGCCACTTCCATGGCTCTTGCCGAAGGAAAAAGCTTCGACCGCAACCATGTCGCCGCAGTGCTGCTCCCTGCTCTCGCCAAGAACGAGCAGCTCATGCGTCACGATCCCGCCCACTTGCTCGCCAGTTGGAACTCACTACTCTTGGGTGTTTGATGAAATCTTACGATGCATTCCGTCCCATCCTCGCCATCGAGTCATCGTGCGATGAAACGGCGGCAGCCATCCTACGCTCCCCGGGAATCATCCTCACAAGCCTGATCGCCTCACAAGCCGAGGAACACGCCCGCTTTGGTGGTGTCGTGCCCGAGGTTGCCTCGCGCAATCATCTCCTCGCCATTGATCCGCTCGTCCGCCGCGCTCTCGAAGAGGCAAAGCTCTCTCCGCAGGATCTTGGGGCCGTGGTCGCCACCTCCGGGCCGGGACTCGCCCCTGCATTGCTCGTAGGGGCCTCCTACGCCAAAGGCTTCGCCCTTGCACTTGATCTCCCGTATCTCGCACTCAATCATCTGGAGGGACATCTGCTCTCCCCTTTTCTGGGAGAGGAAAAGATTCCACATCATATCGCCCTGCTCGTAAGCGGAGGGCATACACAGCTCACCGAAGTGCGCGCTGCCAGTGACTACACCGTGCTTGGCAGAACTCTGGATGATGCGGCGGGCGAGGCCTTTGACAAAGTGGCAAAACTGCTTGGTCTCGGCTATCCCGGCGGCATCGAGATCGACCGCCTCGCCGCCACAGGAGACCCGGCGAAATATCCATTTCCCAAGGCGCTCATGGAACGGGGAGAGAGGGAAAACCTCGATTTCAGTTTTAGCGGACTCAAGACCTCTGTCCGCTACTTTCTGGAGAAGAATCCCCACCTTGCCAAATCAACGGACGGGATGGCCGATCTCTGCGCTTCGGTGCGACACGCCATCGTCGATGTCCTGATCCAAAAGACCGCCCGTGCCGTCGAATCTTCCGGCCTGAACGAAGTCGCCATCTCCGGAGGTGTCTCTGCGAACAAAGCTCTGCGCGAGGGCCTTCGGGAACTCTGCCAGACAAAGGGATGGAAACTCCATCTCCCGGCTCCCGAACTCTCCACCGACAACGCGGCCATGATCGCCTTCGCTGCCATCCATCATCTCAAAGCTGGGGAATCCAGCCCCATCGGGCAGGAGATCTCCCCACAATGGGGAGTGGGGAGGTAGGGCCGCAGATTGGTTTGGAGAACTCGCACCAAAATGACTCCAAAGAGGCATCGAATCGAATCAAGGGTGAGCGGCAGGGGCGCGCCCGAGTTCAATGCCAAGCCTTAGCTAGGTCCCACGCGTATTGCCGAAAAGTTGGATCTGCAGTCTCGGCGCATAGCGAAACCCATGTTCGAGACACATTTCAGCTAATAGCGGCCCGCGCTCACGCAGTGTCTCGACATCAGTCCCCTCGGGCATGAGCAGTACACGATCTCTGGTAAAACCCGG
>CAIJRY010000132.1 GCA_903823215.1 uncultured Spartobacteria bacterium | reverse complement strand
GGGTTGCCTGGTCCCTTTGGAAAAGTACTGGCGGGGATCTGGCTCGCCTTTGGTGTCGGCGTAGTCGCCTATATCACATCATCGGTAACAAGCGTTATGACAGTCAATCGATTGCACGGAATCATTGATGGTCCGAAGGATCTGCCAAGTCATCATGTCGGAGCGATCGCAGGGACTCTTTCTCAGAAATACTGCGAAGATCAGAGCTTGAACTCAACCGTCTATTCGAATCTTCCTGAGGCAGTGAAGGCATTGGTCCACCATGAAATTGACGCCATCGTCTTTGATGCCATGACGCTTCAATGGTATGATAATGCACACCCCGAACTTCCACTTACGGAAGTCGGCCCAATCTTTTTGAAAAAGGGATATGGCTTTGCGGTTCCCATCAAAAGCCCGCTCCGCCACGACATCAATCAGTCGCTTCTCAAGCAGCAGGAATCAGGATTCACCGAAACTCTGCGCAAACATTACTTCGGCGAAATCGAATAGGGTATTTTCATCATCGTGCAGCTGATTCCATAGAGCGATCTCCCCTCAATAACGGATGCGAAGCAGTTACCAGAGCAGAGGAGATTTAAGATGGAACTCAGATGCAATGGATGCGAAGCAACGGCCAAGTAAGCCAAATCAGGAAAAGGTTCAGGGGAGACCTGTTTTGATTGCCTCCTCTCTGCGATTTCAGTAAATCAGCGCGGATATCTCTCCTTGTTTGCCTCACGCTCAAGGTTAAATCGAGCTAGATAAAAATTGCTCTGAGACCGTTATCAGGCCTCTATCTTGAAAATCTCCAACCGAAATCGCTCATGGTAACGGCCTCCATGATGGAGGCGGCAACAGTCGAGGCAGGCAACACGGCGTTTCGGCACTCGCACCCGTTCATGACTTTCCCCGCAAACCGGGCACCGAAGGCGGTAACGGCGCTGCATGGTGCGACGCTGAAATGGCAGCTGGTGGGTGCGTGCTTCTCCCTCTATGCCAAGATCCCTGCAAGCCTGCTTCCATTCGATTCCATGGGGCTGTGGACGGGGTGAACGGCGTCGATCATGACGGTGCATGGCCAGCAGGTGTGCCAGTTCATGCAAAAGAGTCCTGTCAACCTCCGCATCAGAAATTCCGCACAACGCGGGATTGAGCCAGATCTCATATCGTGAATGGATCGCTACCCCCGCGGTCGTTCTCATGCGGGGATTCCATCCCACGATAAGTCTCGGCACAAGTTCGGGCGCTAATGTCGAAATCATCGACATGGCCCTCTTCTCCAATGCGGAATCACGGTGCTTGGAGTAATGAGAACTAGCGGGTTGAGCGATTCCTTGGGACTTTACTCCTCCAAAAAGGAACCGCAGCTGCTTAAAATTCATACACGAACCTGACGGTTTAATACCCGACCCAACGCAGCCAGCGTTGCATCGACCTCTCCCTCCGTCGTATGACGACCAAGTGAGAAACGGACGGTGGCTCGTGCCGTTTCCTCCGTCAAACCCATCGCCACAAGTACATGGGAAGCCTGTATGGAACCCACCATGCATGCTGATCCACTGGAAGCGGCGACTCCTTCAAGATCGAGCGCCATCAGCAATGTCTCACCATCGCATTTTGGGAAACTGACATTGAGTGTGTTGGCGATTAGCATGCTTCCTTTGCCGTTCCACAGGGCTGTGGAATCAATCTTTGAGATTCCCTGCCAGAGTCGATCTCTTAACGACTCCTGACGCATCAATTCGCCCCCTTCTTTCACTGCTTTCCCGGCGCGCTCTGCGGCAGCGGCCATACCGGCGATCGACGCCACATTTTCAGTACCAGGACGGCGTTCGTTCTCATGATATCCCCCATGCTGAATCGCCTCGATGGAGACCCCGGAGCGAAGCCAGAGCAAACCGCCTCCCAATGGGCCGTAAAATTTATGGGCCGCAAGGGAGAGGGCATCGATACCAAGTTCATTGGGAAAGCAGGGAACTTTCCCGTAGGCTTGAACCGCATCGGTGTGAACAAAAACTCCACGGTTTCGGCAGAGCGATGCGAGCTGAGCGATTGGCTGGACGACTCCGGTCTCATTATTGGCGAACATCGCTGAAACAAGCAGCGTCTCCGCTCGCAGTGCCTTTTCAAATGCGTGGAGATCAATTAACCCATCGCTATCGACCGGAATTTCGGTCAACTCACACCCCTCGTTTTTTGCCAACGACCGCATCGTGTGAAGCACCGCATGATGCTCGGTCACGATCGTCACCAAATGATTCTTCCCTGAGGAACGATGTCTTCGAACCAGACCTGCAAGCGCCAGATTACAGCTCTCTGTTCCTCCCGATGTGAAGATTATTTCGTGTGGTTTGGCACCCAAGAGCGAAGCCATCCGGTCACGGGCGTCATCAATGACTGCACGGGCTTGGCGGCCGGCAGCATGGATGCTCGAAGGATTTCCAAAAAGCGCTCCGATCCAGGGAATCATTGCCTCGCGGGCCTCGTCGCAAAGCGGAGTCGTGGCATTGTGGTCAAAATAGAGCATCTCCGAGCTGTTTCCTCCGGACGGTGTTGCCTATGAGAGGTAGCCGTTGATCATCAGGGCGCCGTCGGCAAGGTCACAGTTGAGCACCCTGGCATGATTCCCGCTACGACGCTCGTACTCTGCGGAAATATCATCGCCGGCGACTGCTGCGGCATCACGCTCTACCAGCACAACAATGGCTCCTCCAAATCCTCCACCCGTCATGCGGGCACCGCAAACACCCGGTGTGGAAATGGCGATCTCGACCAGAAGATCAAGCGCGGGAGTGCTGTTCTCAAAATTGAGACGCGAACTTTGGTGCGATTCGTTCATGAGTTTCCCCACCGCGGAAACATCACCACGGGCGATCAAGTCGAGTGTCTGCAGGACGCGTTCATTTTCACCGATAATGTGGGCTGCTCGGCGATATTCAAGATCCGGCAGGGAACTTGCTGATAGCATCGCAGAGGTAGCGTCCCGCAGGAAAGGAACCCCAAGTGACTTGGCTGCAGCGAAGCAATGTTGACGGCGTTCATTATACTCCCCGCCAACCAAGGCATGGGGAACACCCGTCTGGATCAGAAGCAGGCAGACATCATGAGGAAAGGAGACCGTCTGAACCTTGTTATCCCTGCAATCGAGGAAAATCGCGTGGTCCTGTTTTCCAAAGAGACTGGAAACCTGATCAAGAATGCCGCATTGCATGCCGACAAACTCATTTTCCGCACGGCGGCAAAGCTTTGCCAACTCGATGCCAGGCAGAGCAATATGAAGCAACTTTTCCAACAGCATGATCGTGGAGACCTCCATAGCAGCTGAACTGGAGAGACCGGCACCGGAAGGAAGGTCTGCCACAAACTCAGCATCAAACCCACCGACATTGATACCGGCTTCGCGCAATGCCGCCACCACCCCCAAGGGATAATCATACCACTTACCACTCCGCATAAATGGTGCAGCAGCGGAAACTTCGTATTGGAGCAATTCACCCCCCATGTGGGTGGAGAGACGAATTGTCTCATCATCCCGCTTCGAACCAGTGACCCGGATACCATAGGGAAGTGAGGCGGAGAGTACAAATCCCTCATTATAATCGGTGTGGTTGCCGAGGATTTCCACACGACCGGGAGCGAAGCAGGTGATGGAGGACATCCTCCCAGCCTATAACATACCGAAACAAGTCCGCCAGCAGTTATACCAATTACAGGAAGAAGTCGGGCCATGGCATCTCTGCAACGGGCCAAATAACAAGCCGGATAGTCTTCATCCTGATTGCCATTGGTACTAACCTCGGATCTTTTGCCACCGGAACTTTTTCACGCTTCCCTTGCGTTCAGGGAAAACCTGCTACACGATCAACTCCCTTTCATGATTGAAAACTTTATTCTTCCCGACCTGCAAGCCGCCATCCTTTGCGAGGACGTGAGAGCTGAAATCAGCGGACAGCAGACGCTTGTTGGAGTACTCGGTGCGATTCCGACCCCATCCCTACCGATTGGTTTTTTCAAACTCTGCCTCTGGACCCGCTGGTGCGGTGGAAGCGGTGACTTCGTCCAAAAATGCCTCATCTACGATCCCGAGGAAGACCAAGCCATCGCGCAAGCCGAGATACCCTTCACACTCGCCGATCTCAATGCCCATGCCACCAATGTCCATTTCTTTGGCGGCGTGCAGTTTCAGAAATATGGCACCTACCATGTCGAGATTCAGCTTGATGACGAAATCCGCCTGCGGATTCCGCTTCCTGTCATTCAGGTCACCCATCAGGGAAACCAACCCCATTCGGATCGCGGATTCTAAAAATCAAGAGATTCACCGTCCTCTGGAATCAAGACATCCTTGATTTCGGGAAGGAGTTCTTCCATCTGGAGTTGGAGAGAGGAACGACTCTCCGCGTACTCTTCGGAGAGATGGACAAGACAGAGTGTCTCAACAGACGCTTCGCGGAGCACTTCGGCCAATTCCTCGGCAGAAAAATGAGAGAGTTCGCAGATCAGCACGGTGACCGACTTTGCATCAGTTTTGGAGGATGTGGGAAGTAACGTAACAAGATCCCGTGCCGATGAAAGATCACCGCTGAAGAACACACAAAAATCCCCGGCCACAATCTCCAGCGAAAAAGAATCACAAGGACGAGCCATGTCAGCTCGGGGCAGGGGATGGTAACATTGCTCAAGATGGAGATTTCTTTTGGGTGTGACCGTTAATGTCCCTTGGATTTCCACCTTTTCACCGTTTAACCACGGGTGCCAGATCACAGCAAAACCTAATCCCTCCTCCGTAAGGTAGAGAGCATCGATCCACGCACGCACGGGGGCTATCATTTCTAGAGGAAGATAGATCGGAAGAGGTTTGGTGCGCTCCCTCAGCATACACCCCTGAAGCAAAGCCGGGAGCCCACCGATATGATCGACATGACCGTGCGTAATAAGCACGGCATCAATATCACGCAGTAGCGAACCCCTATTCTCCAAGAGATGAACACACGGTTCCCCGGCATCAATGAGGAGGTGAAGTCCTCGAAAACGAAGAAGACAACTCGAAAAAAAGCGGTCTCCTGACGGAAAGCCCGAACCTGTTCCGAAAAAACTGATCGTTGCAGCCGGTGCCATCCCTGTAAAATAGGGCGACTCCTTTTGGTGGCGAGTGAAAACCAGCCTTTTGAGAATTCACAAAAAACCTCTCGGTAAAAAATCGCTTTTCTTCTTTGACAGGAGCCGGATGATTTCCTATTGTCTCCAACCTTTCCCTAATTCTGAATGAGTACTTTTTCCGCAAAAGCCGCCGAGGTAAAACGCCAATGGTGGGTGATCGATGCCAAGAACCAGCACCTTGGCCATGTTGCCGTGAAGGCTGCAAACCTGCTTCGTGGCAAGCACAAGGCCATTTTCACCCCTCATGTTGACACGGGTGACTTCGTCGTTGTCATCAATGCCTCCGACATCCAGATCGGTGGTAAAAAGGAGACTCAGAAGACCTACATGAGCTTCTCTGGCTTTGTCGGCGGCCACAAATCCGAAACCTTCCGTCAGCGCCGTCAGCGCCGTCCCGAGCTTCTCATTGAACGCGCTGTCAAGGGAATGATCCCTCACAATCGTCTCGGAAGTACGATTTACGGCAAACTCAAGGTCTACAGCGGTTCCGAACATCCTCATGCTGCTCAGAATCCACAGCCGGTAAAGCCCCTCTGAGGCTAAAATCCCCTTAATTAAATAATTTCCAACATGGCCACCGCAATAAAAGCCTCAGAATCCACAGCAACAACGGGTCGCCGCAAAACGGCTGTAGCCCGTATTCAGATCGTTTCCGGAACAGGCAAGATCCGTGTCAACGGACGCAGCTTCGACGAATACTTCCCGACCGTTTCTCAGCAGAACACCGTTCTCAAACCCTTCGAGGCAGTCAACGCCATGAAGAGCTATGACATTGAGGCTAAAACCACCGGTGGTGGGCTTCAGGGACAGGCCGGGGCACTCAGCCTCGCCATTGCACGCGCGCTCAATGAATTTAATCCCGAGCATCGTGTTGCCCTCAAGGTTGACGGGCTTTTGACCAGAGATCCCCGTATGCGTGAGCGTAAAAAACCAGGTCGCCCCGGTGCCCGGAAGCGCTTCCAGTTCTCCAAGCGTTAATAGCTTGTTGTTCCTATTTCTGCAGAGAGCCTCCCAGTTCGGGAGGCTCTTTTGCTTTTTAGAGAGTTCTACGCTTCTTCCCATGCTCATCCCTGATCCCGATCGTATCGGGACGACTCGATGACATCCTCTACCCCCTCTTTGATTCAGGGATCATGGCTTGAGGCCCTGAAGGCACTCCGAGCCAACCTTCTGCCGGGCATTCTCCTCCAGTTCCTCATGGCCTCGATGGGTGCCGCCTACCTCTGGAATCCCACCGCGAGACATTTCTTCGAAGAGTTGGCCCACCTGCGCTCCAATTGGGGGCTGCTATTTTCATTTTGGGGCACTTCGTTTGCCTCTGCAATCATGCCCGAAGCATTGAGGCTCCTCCTTCCCCGGGGAAGACACATGGGATCTGCGGGCGCCGGTCTTGGAACTCGGTTGCTCTTTGGCATTCCCTTCTGGGGAGTGATCGGCATGCAGGTGGATCTCTTTTACCGTTTGCAGTATCTGCTTTTTGGCCCTTCGGATTCCATTTTCGTCATTATGAAAAAAGTGCTGGTCGATGCCTTTATCTACTGTCCCGTTCTTGCGGTGCCACAAGTTGTATGCATTCTCCTCTGGAAGGATCACGGTTTCACTCTTCAGGGATTTACGAACCATACTCCGGCACGATTTTATGCATTAAAGATTTTCCCGGTTCTTATGGCAAACTGGATGGTCTGGATACCGCTGATCTGCATCATCTACTCACTCCCCTCTGCACTTGGTGTCCCATTTTTTATCGTTGCCCAATCATTCTGGGTCATGGTTTTGACGACACTCTCCAGCCGTTCTCCCCAACATTCCTGAGAACATCCCTTAAAAAAATTCCTCCAGAAGCGCATCTGGCATGTGCTTCTGCTTGAGCGGGATTGCCAAATCCCCGGGAAACAACTTATGGAAGTACTGATTTAATCCCATGAAGACCGCTGGAAATCAGTTGCTGATTTTTGAAGGCGCGAGTGCTGGGCGATACCAACTGCGGTCTCGACCGAGCGAGCAACGCCACGACATCGAGTGGCGGGAGCCACGATGTGGCCTGCGAAGCAGTCCGGAGGACGAGGGCCTCGGGAGAGGCCGAGGCAAAAATCGACAACTGACTCCAGCCCTTCGGGTTACGGCGATAATAGACGAAGGCCCGACAGCCTTTGGCTTCGTGGCGTGGGTACGGCGGATACTGCCTAGGCTTCGCGTTTTGCTTGCCCGGCCGTTGCTGCGCATCCGTTACGGCAGCCCACTGCGGGGATACTCACGCAACACCTGCCGTTGGACGGCTTGGGTAGATTTGCCCACAGGGCAAACCCGTCAGGGCGAGCCGAGCGAACATCGAGTGACGGGAGTCACGATGAAGCCTGCGCAGCAGCCTGTAAGGCGAGGCCATCGGGAGATGGCGAGGCAATGCGAGCGAGTCAAAGCCGCCTTGTCGGCGACTCCTTCTTGCCGCAACGGTCTCGATGCGATTAAATCGGTGCTTCCTTAACACCCGCAACACGATTCTATGGAACCAACACTTCTCCAAATCCTCCTTCTTGGCCTTGTTCAGGGTGCGGCGGAACTCCTCCCCGTCTCCAGTTCGGCTCATGTGATTGTGGCGGAAAAACTGATCGGCCTCGATCCTGCCAGTCCTGCGATGACCTTCCTGCTGGTCATGTTGCATACCGGAACGATGATCGCGGTCATTGCCTACTTCTGGAAAGCCTGGTGCAAAACCTTCTTTGTAAATGCAGCCAGCTTCAAGACAACCGTGTGGCATGTCGGTGTTGCAACCATCACAACGCTGGCTGTTTTTGGCATCCTTAAGGTGCTGATCGAAAAGGTTCTCATGCATGGCACCTCGCATGATGAGATTGAGGATCTCTTCGGCCATCTTCCACTCATCGGAGCAGCGTTACTCATTGTTGGACTATTGATCCTGATCACAGGCCTTATCCGCAAGAACGATGGGACGCTCCCGCTTGATCTGGCCTCTTCGTTCTGGATTGGAGTGTCTCAGGGTATCTGCCTTCCATTCCGTGGTCTTTCCCGCTCAGGCACAACGATCTCAACAGGAGTTCTTCTCGGTATCACCCGCCAGAGGGTTGAGGAGTTTAGCTTTGCCCTTGCGGTCGTCATCACCCCACCAGCCATCGCCAAGGAACTGATGC
This sequence comes from uncultured Spartobacteria bacterium, assembly GCA_903823215.1. Classification (GTDB taxonomy): domain Bacteria; phylum Verrucomicrobiota; class Verrucomicrobiia; order Chthoniobacterales; family UBA6821; genus UBA6821. The sequence goes on along the minus strand of CAIJRY010000132.1, from coordinate 2,982 downwards.
GTGTGTTGAAACATGCGGGCTCTGTCTCTTCTGCTCCGGTCACCCATGTTCAACTGCTCCATCTTCTCGGTCCTGGTCTCTTCGGCATGGTCGGCTCCTTCATCGCCGGAATTCTTGCCCTGAAACTTCTCTCAAGTTGGCTCGAAAAGGGTCACTGGGCATGGTTTGGGTACTATTGCATTGCCTTTTCGGGATTTGTTTTCTTTCTTGCTTCGAGAGGATACTAGAAATTGAATCAACCCCTATGAAGAAGCTCTCCTCCCTACTTCTGCTCGTACTTGCCATTTCGGGGTGCAATTCCCTTCAGAAAAAGGAACAACTACTCAGTGTGGCAGGATTCCGATCAGTGGCTCCCTCCACCCCGGCGCAAACTGCCCGGCTGAAGTCACTCCCTCAAGGTCATCTCACGCCGTTCTCTAAAAATGGAAAAACGCTGTTCGTACTGGCCGATGCAAAGCAGAACCGTCTGTTTGTTGGTAATCAGGCTCAGTATCAGGCCTACAAGCAGCTAAAACTCAGTAATCAGCTCTCCAGAGACCAACGCGCCACTGCGGATCTCAATGCCGATGCCTCTGCGGAATGGGAGGCATGGGGCGGCCTCGATACCCCTTTCCCTACACCAGATCCCAACTATTAATTCCATCTCCGTCGCCATGAAATTAAACTATCTGCACAAACTCGTCGTCTGCTCGTCTCTCTTTGTTCTTACCGCCTGTTCCAATGTCGGGGAAAAAAGGACTCTTCTTGCCGCAGCAGGATTTCAGACCATTCCAGCCACGACTCCTGCCCAGCTAGCTAGGCTTCAGGGGATCAAATCGTCCAAAGTTGTCCCGATGACAGGTAAAAAAGGGACTGTCTATGTCTTCGCTGATAAGGCCAAGAATGCGCTGATTGTCGGAAGTCCCGCCCAGTATCAGCAATATCGCTCACTCAAGCTCAAACATCAGCAGGTGGAGGAAAAACTGCTCGATGCACAGGTGAACATGGACAATGCCGACTATAACGCTTGGGGTGACGGATCCAACTGGGGTTGGGGCGTCGCCTCTGATCCACTCTAAGAGCCTAGCGCCTGATCAAGCCCTGCGTTCCGGCGTTATTGATCACAAGATCCAGGATCCGATAACCTGGAAGTGGCTTGGCGCTGAGACAGTCGAGATTCCCATCCCTGCCAATCACGGCGATCGCGAATCCCTTCTGAACATCATATGCGGAGGCAGTTGAAGTCGGATCATTTACAAGAATGAACGGGATATTGGAAGGGATTCTTCCTCCTTCCGAAGTAAAGGCGGCAAACGCGATAAGTCCCTGGGACGCAAGCCGCTCGTAGCTGCCTTTAAGCTCTTTCATTTGTTGACGGAAGGCTCCGTCTTTGGGTGATGGGGCTATCACCAAAATCACCGGCTTACCTCGATAGGACTCGAGAGTGAGCTTCTTACCAGCATCAGCTCCTCCGGCGAATCCGGGTGCCATATTGGCCACTGGCACAGCTGTTCCCGACGCGGTGGCTGCAATCAAGGGTATGGCTCCAACCATGGAAAGGGAGCAGATTCCAAGACAAAGTAGGCGGTTGTGTATCATGATGAAATTAACAACTGAAACGCTCTCTAGACTTTCATGAGTTCCGCATCTTTATGGGCGACATGCTTGTCGATATCAGCCACATTTTTGTCGGTGAGCTTTTGAATTTCCTTCTCGGTACGATCTAGGTCATCCTCTGTGATCTTTCCTTCTTTCTGGAGTTTCTTACTCCCATCCATGGCTTCACGACGGCAGGCACGAATGCGAACGCGAGCTTCTTCTGCAAGTTTGTTGACCGTACGCACCAGATCCTTTCGCCGTTCCTCGGAAAGTTCAGGAATTCGGAGTCTGATCAACTTTCCATCGACGGCGGGAGTAATCCCCACATTACTCTCCAATATGGCTTTCTGGATGTCCTGAACGGTTCCGGCATCGAATGGCTGGATCACCAGTAAGCGGGGCTCGGGAGATGTGATGAGTGCAAGTTGTTTGAGTTTCATGCTGCTCCCATAGGTGGTAACATCCATGTTCTCAACAAGGGCAGGTGATGCCTTCCCTGTGCGGATGGCTGCAAATTCATGCATCATGAAGTCCACGGCTTTTTCCATGTCGGCTTCTGCTTCAAATAGGATTTCTTCTGCGCTCATAGGTATTTTTTTATTTGGCGGGGTTGTCGTCGGTCACAAGAGTTCCGACTTTTTCTCCACGCACTGCACGGAGGATATTCTCAGGATTGGACATGTCAAAAACGATGATCGGCATCGCATTATCCATGCAGAGTGAAAAAGCAGTTGAATCCATCACATTGAGACGCTTGGTGAGAGCCTCGGTGTAGGTGATTGACTCATAGCGGACGGCAGCGGGATTCTTCTTGGGATCACTGTCGTAAATTCCATCGACCTTTGTCGCTTTCAGGATGATCTGGGCCCCTATTTCATTGGCCCGCAGGGCGGCGGTGGTATCCGTGGAAAAGAATGGGTTACCAGTACCGGCCACAAAAATGACGATGTGTCCATGTTCCAGATGACTGATTGCTTTGCGCACAATGAACGGTTCGGCAACATTGTTCATCTGAATCGCTGTCTGAACCCGGGTAGAATGTCCGAGATTTTCCAGAGCGCTCATGAGAGCCATGCCGTTGATCACCGTGGCTAGCATTCCCATGTAGTCGGCCGTGGCTCGATTCATCCCACGATGACTGGCAGCAAGCCCTCTCCAGATATTGCCACCGCCCACCACAACGGCCACCTGCACTCCCATTTTCTGAACTTCAGCAATGGCCCCCGCCATGCGCTGCACGATCTGGGGAGAGACGCTATCCGAACTTCCGGCTTCCTTGAGGGCTTCTCCGCTTATCTTAAGAATGATGCGGCGGTATTTTGGCGGAGATATTGTATCGACCATATCAGATGATGAAAACGCAGGAATGCTTTTACGCAAAGGCAAATCACACAAATCCCGAAG
>CAIJRY010000131.1 GCA_903823215.1 uncultured Spartobacteria bacterium | reverse complement strand
CGCTTCTAACCATGTCGCCTTATAAAGAGTATTTCAGCTATTTGAATACTCGTAAGGCCCACGCCACACCCACGACAGTTGAAGGCTATGCTTCTGACTACAGGAAATTTCATGAGCTTTCACCGCTGCAATCATCCCGCGTAGCTTCTCAATACTGTCTCCCCAACTCATCGAATAAGGAACCTTGATTTCACTGGCCCCTGTTTGCTGTGCCAGCACCGGTAAGCCAAAGAAGATTTCGCCAACGGTAACGACCAGTAAGGCCACACACATGAAATTCGGGAGACTTGAAAATCTAAAGGCGGTCATTTAAAGAAGCGCTGATTGAATCGCATGGAGACCGTTCGGACAAGAAGGCTAATGAGGACTCGGAGGAAATGGCAAGGCCCCCGCATCAAGGGGCACTAACTGATCCAACCCGGTGATCAGATACGATTTCTTTCCCTCATCAGAAATCAAAGTCAGTTCCGCCGTTCCCTCACGACTGCCCGGATGCAGTTCGATCCCTGGGTTCGTTGGGATCCCCGATGGAGCGTGTGAGGACTCCACCTCAAGAAGCGGCAATCCCTCTGCCGTAAGCACAACCTTCCCTTGCTCCCATTGAGCTGAGATTGAGAGATAGGACCTCCTCTCGAGCAAGGCATCGCGGGCGGACAGCAGCAGCATTCTATTTTTTGGCACGAGGGTACTGAAGAAAAAAGGAGCCCATTCCTGCTCTGTGCGCAAATAACTTCCCGGCCAGTCATCTGTGGTGTTGGCAATCGCCGAGGCCGCAATCCTTCCATGTACGAGACCCCTGGCCCGATAGATGCCGGCAGGGACCTCCGCGCCACGATCATCCTTCCCATCCCAACTGATCAGCAAGCCGTTTAAACCTGCCGGAATCGAGTCGATCGGTGCATCACGATAAAGAAGCCTGACGAGATTTCCCTCCGGGGAAAAAATCCCGAGCGTCAAGGGCCCCTCCATCTCTGGCAAAGCCACGGCAAACCGACACGCTTGCACGGCATTTGTTGCCGAGACCGAAGCGATGCTTTCCTGCGCGCGATCCTGAGCTTCGACGCGTTGAAAGATCAACCCCATCACGGCAAAGACCGTCCCCAGGAGAAGGAGACTCCTTCGTTCTCCAGGAAGTTCTTGTTGCCTTCGTTGGTGCCTGCTCTTCATGCTGGTGGGATTCTTGACCATGCTTTCCCTCCTTCCCAAGCACTTTCGAGTTTCCGTTGTTTTTCTGGCATTATTTTTTGCCAAAACGGGCCTCTCCCATGGAGCTGCTGAAGCCATGCGGGGGGCGGCAGCAGTGCAGTCGGCATTGGTCGATTTTAACAGAAAGGCCTACGACAAGGCTCTTGATGATCTCGCCCCAGCACTTCTGGCAGACCCGCAGAATGCCGAGGCTCTCAATCTCAAGGGTGCCATCCTGACCAAGCAGCAAAAATATGCCGAGGCCCTAGCCTGCTACAATCAGGCATTGAAATCTTCGCCAGGTTTCTTTCCTGCCCGTTACAACATCGGGGCCCTGCTTGCCCTGCGTCAGCAATGGGAGGAGGCGATTGATTATTACCGCAACCTGCTCATCGAACAGCCCAACAATGAACTTGTGGAATATAAGCTCCTTCTCCTGCTGCTTCATCAGAATGCCGATTCCGAATTGCAAGCCAAACTCTTTGCCACTGATCTCCCCACGAACACCCCCGCCTGGTATTATGCCAAAGCTTCCCGCCTCTACAAAAAAGGTGATCCTAAAGAAGCGGCCAAGTATCTTGAAGTTGCCAGAAATGTTTACGGCGATAAAACCGACATCTTTCAACAGGAACTCGATGAAAGCGGCCTGACCTCCTCCCATTGATTTCACCCACAGCCTAAAAAGCCCAAATCGCTAAGTTTACCATGCCAGCATCCATCCTAGTCACCGGCGGCGCCGGACTCATCGGTAGCGCACTCATTCATGCCCTCAATCAGAAAGGGCGAGAAGACATCCTTGTTACCGATGTGCTTGGAGAGGAGATGAAGTGGAAGAATCTCTCCCCTCTTCGATTCGACGATTATCTCCAGGCCGATGCTTTTCTCGATCTGCTTGAATGCAATCCCGATGCCCTGAATTCGATCCGGACGATCTACCATCTCGGCGCCTGCTCGGCCACGACAGAACGCGATGTGGGCTACTTGATGGAGAACAACTACGGCTATACGAAGATCCTTGCCCAGTGGGCGCTCCAGCGCGGCATCCGCTTTGTCTATGCCAGCTCCGCCGCCACCTACGGCGATGGGACTCGTGGGATGGATGACAGCACAGACCACCTCGACTCACTGCGGCCACTCAATGCCTACGGCTATTCCAAGCACCTCTTCGACCTCCATGCCAAGCGCAACGGATGGCTCGATCAGATAGTCGGGATCAAATACTTCAATGTCTACGGTCCCAACGAGGGGCATAAGGGAGAAATGAGAAGCCTCGTCTCCAAGGCCTACGAGCAGATCGTGGAGACGGGCAAAGTCCGCCTCTTCCGCAGCCATCGGCCCGAGTTCCGCGATGGCGAGCAGATGCGCGATTTCGTCTATGTGAAGGATGCCGTCGCCATGACCATCCATCTGGCAGAGACCCCTTCGGCTCACGGCCTCTTCAACATCGGCACTGGCACCCCTCGCACATGGATCGATCTGACCAATGCTCTCTTTGCCGCGCTGGATCGCAAACCCAAGATCGAGTTCATCGACATGCCTGATCACATCCGCAACCAGTATCAGTATCACACCTGCGCCGATGTATCGCGACTTCTGAGAACGGGCTGGTCAGCCCCGACGACCAAACTGGAAGATGCCGTTAACGACTATGTCAGAAATTATCTGGTACCCGGAAAACATCTTGGAGATGAAGCCTGATCGGCTTCAGCAATCTATGAGTGATGCAGAGAAGTCCCCGAGATTGAAAATGTCGTGGAGGAGTGCCGTGGCAGGAAGTTCATGGGCTGCGTTCTTTGGCTGGCTAGTACTGAATATCGTGCCCTTAGCCTATTTTGTTTTTAAAACACCGATGAATGAAAAGGGGTACATAATCTTACCGGTTTTTTCCGGACTTTTTGTTTCGGTCGTGTGGTTTGCTGTACTTCTGCCTCTATACCATGAGGTTCCGTTGACATCTCCGTTCTGGCGCTGGCCGATCTGTACTCTGGTGGGAGCCATCTCTGGCTGGGTTGTAATGGATGTATTTTTTGCAATCTCGACTCCTCATGTGGCGGGTAGCTCGGATTGGGTGAGGATCATTTTTCTCAATCCATTGAACTGGTATGCCGCCTTGTGCGGGGGATCAATCGGTCTGTTTGGAGGACTGACGGCCAAATATTTTTATGCAAATCGGACTCGATAGCTTTGTTGCCACGCTTGCCGATCCCGTCACCGGCACCCTGGTTGATCCGGTCGTGAGACTGAGCAATCTACTCGAAGAGGTAGAGATGGCTGATCGGGTGGGTCTCGATGTCTTTGGCATCGGGGAGCATCATCGAGAGGAGTTCCTTGATTCAGCGCCTGTTATTCTCCTTGCCGCCGCAGCAGCACGGACTCAGCAGATCAGACTCACGAGTGCGGTTACTGTCCTGAGTGCCGAAGATCCTGTCCGAGTCTTTCAAAACTTTTCCACGCTCGATCTCCTCTCCAAGGGCCGCGCTGAGATCGTCGTCGGACGGGGTTCTTTCACCGAGGCCTATCCCCTCTTCGGACTCGATCTTCAGGACTATGACTCGCTCTTCATTGAGAAGCTGGAACTCTTGCTTCAAATCCGGAAAGAACTCCATGTGACTTGGAAAGGAAAACATCGCGCTCCACTTACAGGCCAGGCCATCTTTCCGCGCCCCTTACAGAATCCGCTTCCGATCTGGATTGGAGTCGGTGGTACTCCGCAGTCCTTTGTCCGCGCAGGGATGCTGGGACTGCCCCTGATGGTGGCGATAATCGGTGGGCAACCTCACCGCTTCCGTCCGCTGATCGAGTCGTATCGTGAGGCCGGAGCCAAGGCGGGCCATGCACCGGAGAAACTGAAAGTTGGCATCCATGCCCTCGGCCATGTGGCTGAGACGACAAAGCAGGCTGGTGATCAATACTTTCCCGGCTATGCGCTGATGTTCGGACAGATTGGCAGGGAGCGGGGATGGCCTCCGATTAGCCGCGCTCAGTTTGATGCAGTCTGTGGCCCCGGTGGTGCGCTGATCATCGGCGATCCCAACACGGTCGCAGAAAAGATCCTTCATTATCATGATGTCCTTGGCGGCATCGACAGGATCACGATCCAGATGAGCCCGGGAACCTTGCCTCATCCCGTAGCATTGAAAGGAATTGAGTTACTCGGCACCTGTGTCGCCCCCGCTGTGCGTGATAAGCTTGGAATTTTGGCACAGCGCGGCGTTGCTGCTCATTCGCAGTAGAAGACTACAGCTTCACTCGCGCGCCTTGCGCAGCATCCAAACTTCCTGCGCCTGAATCGAGTTGGAGAGTTTGCCGAGGACGGCTTCGAACATAACCAGAGATAAGGAGAAACAACCCGATCAAGAAGCACCAAAAGCCAATAAAAATCTTAAAGATAAAGATCAGTTCATCATCAACTATGATTGCCCTTGTTTTTTCAGAGGATCCTAGAATCGAATAACACCTGGGCATACTACCACTAGTCATAAAAATTCCTGCCAATATCAGTAGGCAGAAACAAAGATATTTGCGTTTGCGGGACATCGATATGCGAGAACCATGTCTCCGTAAACGCGCTACTGCAAGTGTCACCTTGTTCGTAGCCAGCAGACTCAACCGCTAAAATCCTAACCAGCTAGTTCTGTTCGCAATTTCTCCAATTCCTCCCAGCGGGCCAGTGACTGTTCGATCTGCTGGTGGATGTCGTGGAGTTCTTTTTCCAGTTTTTGAAACTCCCCATCCTTTTTCTGGTAGAGAGCGGGATCGGCGAGGCGGTTGGTGAGGGAGATTTGCTGGGCTTCCAAGGACTCGATTTTTGATGGGAGTTCATCAAGTTCCTTCTGCTCCCTGTTGAGAAACTTTCTTCCTTTCTCAATCTTGGCATTTTTGGGAGCTTCAATCTTCGGAGCAACCGGTGCAGAAGCAATAATGATTGGTTTCACCATGTCACGCTGGCGCACCCAGTCCTCATAACCGCCGGTGTATTCGGTGACGATCCCATCTCCTTCAAAGACGAGCGTGCCGGTCACCACATTGTCGAGGAAGGCTCGGTCGTGCGAGACAAGCAGGAGAGTGCCTTCGTAGGTGACGAGGATTTCCTCCAAGAGTTCCAGTGTCTCCGCATCGAGATCATTGGTCGGTTCATCCAGCACGAGAACATTGGCGGGTTGGAGAAAAAGACGGGCGAGCAGGAGACGGTTGCGCTCACCACCGGAGAGCATCCTGGCAGGCATACGGATGCGGTCGCTTTCGAAGAGAAAGTCCTTCAGATAGCTGTGGATGTGGCGGGGACGACCTTGAAAGGTCACAGTCTCAGCTTCTCCCGCGACATTCTGGCCGAGTGATTTGTCATCATCAATCTGATCGCGCAACTGATCGAGATAGACGATCTGGAGTTTGGTCCCATGCTTGACTTCTCCCTCCGTGGGAGTGATCTGGCCAAGCAGGAGCTTGAGCAGGGTGGTCTTGCCACTGCCGTTGGGACCGATGATGCCGATTTTATCGCCGCGCCAGATGGTGGTCGTGAGATTGCGCACAATCGGGTGCGAATCATACCCAAAGGAGACATTGGTCGCTTCGATGACTTTTTGCCCCGAGCTGTTTCCCTCCTGAATCTCGATCTTGGCCGATCCCGTGCGGGTGCGGCGTTTGGTACGTTCGAGCCGCATGGCCTTGAGCGCATGAACGCGTCCCTCATTGCGAGTGCGCCGAGCTCTCACCCCTTGGCGAATCCAGACTTCTTCCTGCGCGAGCTTTTTGTCGAAGGCCGCCCAGTTTTTTTCCTCGGCTTCCAGCCATGCCGCCTTGCGCACCAGATAAGTTTCAAAATCACAGGCCCAGCTGGTCAGATGACCACGATCCAACTCGACGATCCGGGTGGAAAGCTTGCGGAGGAAGGCTCGGTCGTGCGTGACAAAGAAGAGGGTCGGCTTGACCTTGAGCAGAAACTCTTCCAGCCAGAGGATTGATTCGAGATCGAGATGGTTGGTCGGCTCATCGAGGAGGAGCACATCCGGCTGTCCCACCAGCGCTCGGGCAAGCAGGACGCGGCGTTTCATCCCGCCCGACAGGCTCTGGAAGTCGGCGCTCTCCGGCAGATTCATCTCCTCCATGAGATCCTCCTGCCGCACATCGGCCTCCCATTCCTCCTCGGTGCCATCCAGTCGAAGTCCCTCGCGCACGACCTCCAGCACAGACCCTGTGATACCCTCCGGCACTTCCTGTGGTAGGCGGGTCAGGATCACGCCGGGGGGCTTGATGATTTCGCCTTCCTTGGGTTGCTCCTCCCCGGCAATGACGCGCATGAGGCTTGTCTTGCCACTGCCATTGCGTCCGACGAGACAGACGCGTTCTCCCGGATCGACCTGGAGATCGATCTGATCGAGCAATGGCCGGTCGGTATAGCGAAGGGTGATCTGGCGGAGTTGGAGAAGAGGCATAAAATAGAAGGCAGAATTCAGGATGAAGGATTCGGAAGGAAGAACCAGAATCCAGATTCCTTACTCCAGAATCCCTTTAGTGATTCTACTGGGCGAAGGGGCCAGCAGGAGCCGCTTCGTTCAGCCACGGTTTGTCGGCAGGAGTCATCTGAAGGGAATTCATGACAACATAGAGCAACTCTTCGATATGGGCTGCATCACAACGATAGATATCGGTTGCTCCTTGTGGCGGTTGCCATGTCGATGCTGGAAAACTTGGTGCATAAGAGAGTTCATCGATCATGAAGGAGAGGGCAAAATCACTCCGTCGAATGTCGATGCGCTTCGGCGTGTAGTCGGAACAGATCCAGATTTTGGCTGAAAAATCCTCCGCTTTCGCAGCCTTGCCGACCTCAGGCATCAGACCGCCGGAAATCACGCGGCAGGAAGCTCCTCCGATCGTGGCAACTGGCGAACTCCCCTCCAACTGAAACAGGGCGGGAAGCAGTACGGCCTGCTGCGCGGTAAATGGGAGCTGGAGAGGCGTGTCGCCGGGATGCTGCGAGCGTGGCTTGTGTTTAAACTGCCCAAGAAGAAACTGGATCTTCGAACCAGGGCTCGCCCAAACCTTGTCTCCATAGCGGCAGACGGTGACGGTCTGCCCAAGGACGGGGGCATCGAGACGGATATAACCCGGATATTGGATTTTGGCGGCAAACGAGGCTCCTTGCAGTACCGCAGGCAGTCTTCCGGCAACCTGCCCCACAGTGGCCCGGAGCGTCAGGGCGCGATCGGTCGTCTGATTCCCGCCAAGCAGGACGCCGGCCATTGGTGTGATCATTTTTGAGAGAACATCATAGCGGTTCTCGGAAGGAGCGGGGCCAGGAGGAGGTGGGGCGTTCACGCCTGTTCCCCCCTGACCTCCACCATTGGTGGCCGGAACGGGGTTCGTCTCCTGCGCAGGAAGCGGCATGGCTAAAAGCAGAACAATGATAGTAACCCCGATATGTGACATCTTCCCTTGATAGCCGTCCGAGAGCACCGAAGCAACAACGAGCGGCAAAAAGCCTCGTTCGTGGATTTACTCGGCACGCGAGGGCGTGGCATCTTTGGAATACATGAGAAACAACCCTGCAGTGGAAGAGTTCATCGCACGCCTCGGTTTGCACCCCCATCCCGAAGGGGGCTTTTTTGTGGAATCATTCCGTTCGCCGCTGGAACAGACCCTGCCAGATGGCCGGGTGCGGGCCACAAGTACGGCGATTTATTTCCTGCTGCCTTCCGGTGCATTCTCCGCATGGCACCGGGTCAGTTCTGATGAGGTCTGGCATTTCTATGATGGCGATCCCTTGGAACTCACAACGATCAGCCGGGAGGGAGTGTTGGAGAAAGTGACGCTCGGCCGGGAGATCACATCAGGTCAGAGACCTCAGTTCGTTGTTGCGGCTGGAGTCTGGCAGGCGGCCAAGCCGCAGGGTGGAGAAAACGGCTTCTCTTTGGCCGGATGCACGGTGGCACCCGGCTTCGATTTTGCCGATTTTGAAATGCCGGACCGTGCCGCATTGCTGAATCTCTTTCCCGGGCACTCGGCGGTCATTTCCGCACTAACCCGGAATTAAAAAAACCGCGTATGCTCCCCGAACTTGCGGGAAGCGGTTGAATGAGTTCTATTGATGCGTTAAATGCTCATGTTTCTTGGCAGTGGAATAGTTTATGCCTTTACGGAATCGACTCCCGAAGGGAAGGCCGTGCTCCTTGTTCTTTTTGTCGGATCGATTTTCAGCTGGTCCGTCATGGTGACCAAAATCAGAACGCTGAGATTTGCCAAGCAGCAGTCGGAGCGGTTCATGGCTCTCTTCCGTCGGGATCGAGATCCGTTGAACATCTTTGAAACGGGTCTTGATTTTGAAGGCTCGCCTCTCTTTGAAATCTATGAGGCAGGGTGCGAGGAACTCTGCTTCCAGGTTCTCGGATCAACCGAGGTCGATGAAACCTTCCAAGCCCGCCTCAAGTACGCCGATCGCATCACTCCGGCCCAGATGCGTTCCGTGCAGGCTGCGATGGAGAGAGCCGTCGGGGAATCGTCACTCAAGCTGGAATCCCAAATGATCATTCTCTCGACCGCGGTCAGCGGAGCTCCCTTCGTAGGACTGCTCGGCACAGTCTGGGGCGTGATGGATGCTTTCGGTGGCATTGCAGCCTCCGGAAGCGCAAACCTTGCCGCAATGGCTCCAGGTGTCTCCGGTGCACTGATCACGACCGTCACCGGCCTTCTCGTGGCGATCCCAGCCATGTTTGGCTATAACTTCCTCGTCACCAGCGTGCGCGGAATGATTGTCTCCTGTGACAATTTCGCCGCCGAACTCTCCTCGGAAATCGAACACCGCTTCGTGAGTCACGGGGGCAGAAGCTAGGGGATCGACCATGCGCCGCTTCTCAGACCGTAACGCGCTGCACACTCTCAGCGAGCTGAATGTCACGCCGTTGCTTGATCTGGCGTTTGTGCTGCTGATCATTTTCATGATCACGACCCCTCTATTGGAGAACAGCATGGATCTCGTCGTCCCGACCAGTTCCACTGCAATGGTGGAAGTGAATCCCACTCAGGTCCAGACTGTCGCCATCGATCGTAACGATGTCCTCAAACTCAACGAGCAGGTTGTTACCGAGACGGATCTCGAAGCTCGCCTGACTGCACTGAAGCAGGAACAACCAGGCCTTGCCGTGGTTGTCCGCCCGCACAAGGATCTGCCTGTTCAGAATTTTGTCCGGGTGATGGATCTTCTTCACAGGGCTGGCATTACCAAGGTCGGCGTCATGACCCATCCCGAGGATGGGAGTGCCCGGGGAGGTGCAGCCACTCGGCCATGAGTTCCCGCGAGCCCCGCTTCAGCCGAGCGGTCATCATTGTGGGATTGATCCATATCCTGTTGATCGCGGGACTACTCTGGTTCTTCAACCGTCCGATCAGGAAGCCTTCGGGACAGCTCACCTGGATGGATACCGGCTCCTTTTCCCTGCCGCAGGAATCCACAGTAAGCCCTGCGTTGAAGAGTCCTCCTGTTGATCAACCGACTCCCGTGCCGATTGCGACCCCAGCTCCCACACCTCCACCGCTGGAAGAAGAAAAGCCTAAGCCCACGCCCAGACCGACACCTGTCGCCGCATCAGAGATTCCTCTTGCGACTCCAACTCCCACACCGACGCCTACACCCACCGCTACTCCAACACCTGAGCCATCCGCAACCCCAACTCCCACGCCCAGACCGACACCAAAACCCACCCCAAAGGCCACCCCCACTCCTTCGCCAAAAAAGAAACCCACGCCGAAGCCAACACCGACGCCTGCTCCCACCCCAAAACCGACTCCGGAACCGGAAGAGACTCCCAAACCCAAGGCTTCACCCAAGCCCACCCCGAAGGCGTCACCACATCACTCACCCAAAAAGGAGGATGATGACGAACCCAAGCCCAAGGCTTCACCCCATGCCTCTCCCAAAGCTTCGCCAAAAGATCGTGATGAGGAGGACAAAAAGCCCAAAAAGTCTCCCGATGCCGAGAAGTCAACGACTGGTTCCAAGTCGAGTGCGAACATTGGTTCAAAAAAGAGCGGATCCCAGACAAACAAGGCATCTACAGGCAAAGGCGAAGGCAAGGGAAATTCCGACGCCAAAGCAGCCTTCCTGGCCTCCAAGGGGGGCGGCACGGGAGCAGGTGGTTCCGGTGGCAATGGTGCCGATCCCTCCACGATCGATGCCTACCAGAGCCTGATCCACGACCGATTCTTCAGCCAGTGGGAGCAGCCGACCTCCATCCCTACGGAGCACAAACATGATTTCTCGGCAGTACTCAAGATCACGATCCAGCGGGACGGGACGATCAGTGATTTCTCACTCGCTCATCCCAGCGGCAATCCGGTGATGGATGAATCGGTGATGGAGGCCGCCCGCAAGGTGATCAAGATCGCCCCAGTTCCCGAGGGGATGGGTGGAGCAAACGGTTACACGATCAACATCAATTTCGAGCTGGAGTAGCAGGCGGTGCTTTCAGCGCCGCCTCCAACGCGTTCACTACCGCTGGATTATCGGGCTTCATCCCGGGCTCAAACCGGGCGAGCACCTCACCGTTGCGTCCGATCAGGAACTTTCCAAAATTCCATTTCACATCGCCCGGACACTTGGCTTCCGGCCCCGTCAATGCCGCGTAGAGCGGAGCCTGATCGGTTCCCTTCACATGGATTTTATCAAGGATGGGAAAGGAGACCTCGTACTTTGAGGTGCAGAAGGTCTTGATCTCCTCATTGGTTCCCGGCTCCTGGGCACCAAAATCATTGCAGGGGAATCCGAGAATCACGAATCCCTGCGGCCCGTATTGACGGTAGAGTTTTTCCAGGCCTGCATACTGCGGGGTATTGCCGCACCGGGAGGCGACATTGACCACCAGAATCACCTTGCCCGAGTAATCTTTCAGCAAGGCATCCTTCCCCTCCATCGTCTTGAAGGGAATCTGATCGATCGGTACAGCCATAATCGAAGCAATGGGGAGAATGAGAAGTGCAAGGAGGAGCCGGTTCATGGGGTTGGTTGTGTGCTGATTGGTAAATAGCTATCCATTTGCCGGAGGGAATATTGGTGTTTTTCAAGGCGCGAGCGAAGCGGCAGTATCCGTTGCGATACTGCCCGAGCGAGCAACGCAGAAAAACACCAATATTCCCCCGGCCCAAAGGGTTGCGATGAAAATAGCCCGGCGCCTGCGTTGCTCCTCGGTTACGGTATGCAACGATATCGCTCCCTCGTCGCGCCTTGGCGGCGGGCCATTTTGATCGCAACAAATGTATAGATATTTACCAATCAGCACACTTCTGACTCATCCGGAGGCCGTGTGCAAGGTTCATGAAATTAAAGCTTCTCCTGTTGTTTGGAGCTTCAGTTAGTATGTGCCCATGGAAGCTCCTGACACTTATCTCAAAGTCCTCGGCGTCATTGTCCATGTAGCGGATGGGATCGGGGTGGCAATTCTGGTCGCGGGACTATTTTTTGCCGCTTATCTCGCGTTGAAGACATGGAAGAACTCCGGCGATGGAAATCTTGCTTATACGGTTCTGAGGCGAACTCTTGGCGGCGCGATTCTGGCTGGGCTGGAAGTGCTCGTGGCCGGTGATTTGATCCGCACGGTGGCGGTCGCTCCGACGCTCGACAATGTCTTCACCCTCGGCATCATCGTCCTGATCCGAACCTTCCTCTCTTTCTCGTTGGAAATTGAAATTGAGGGGACGCTGCCTTGGAAGAGAGCACTGACCCAGAGTGGCGCTTCGGTGATCGCCGATGCGGTGCGCCGATCAGATTCACTGGAAAAGTGAGATTGCGCAGATTGATAGCTGGAGCGATTATTTTCCCATTATGTCCACGATAACATCCACCAGACTTGAAAGCCTGAGCGACCGTGTGATCGAGGGAGAGCGGATCACGCCCGAAGAAGCGCTCGAACTCTACCACCTCCCGCTTGAGGAACTCGGGGCGCTTGCCAATCACCGCCGAATGCTGGCCCGCACGGATGCCTTTGACGGAAAGGGGAACGAGATTGTCACCTACATCATCGACAGGAACATCAACTACACGAACATCTGCAATGTCTACTGTAAGTTCTGTGCCTTCTACCGGACGGAAAAAGAATCTGACAGCTATGTGATCTCGTACGAGGAAATGGATCAGAAGTTGGACGAGCTGACTGCGGCGGGTGGTATTCAGGTGCTGCTTCAGGGAGGGCATCATCCATCGCTGACCATCGACTGGTATCTCGATCTGCTCTCCCACATGAAGGAGAAATATCCTCATGTGAACATCCACGGCTTCAGCCCCCCGGAGTTCACTCATTTTGCCGAGGTTTTCAAAATGCCTCTGGAAGAAATCATCCGCCGCTTCAAGGAGGCGGGACTCGGGTCGATTCCCGGCGGAGGAGGCGAAATTCTGGTGGATCGCGTGCGCAACCGGATCGCGCCGCTCAAGGCCAACAGTGACCAATGGCTCAAGGTCATGGAAGTGGCGCACGGTCTGGGACTCAATTCCAGCGCGACCATGATGTTCGGCCATGTCGAGAGCGTGGAAGATCGCATTGAGCACCTAGGGCGTCTTCGTCGGCAGCAGGATGAGACGGGGGGGTTCACCGCCTTCATCTGCTGGACCTTTCAGCCTGAGAATACCAAACTCCGCGCCGAGCCTGTCGGCTCCGCAGAGTACCTGCGCATGCAGGCCCTCTCCCGGATCTTCCTAGATAATTTTACCAATCTGCAAAGCTCATGGGTCACGCAGGGGCCCAAGATCGGTCAGGTGGCACTCCGTTACGGGGCCAATGACTTTGGCAGTGTCATGATGGAGGAGAATGTCGTGAGCAAAGCCGGGGCAAATTTTCGCCTCGAATCCCGCGAAATCGAAACGCTGATTCGTGAGGCCGGTTACACCCCGCGCCGCCGCAACAACTGGTATGAGCTGGTGGATTAAGATCTATCTCGTTCCTCTCGCGATTCTCATCATCACGGGAGGAGTCCCGGCCCGGGGCGACAATGTTTTCTCGCTGACAAACGCCCTTGTCCTGCCGGTGACCGACAAGCGATTTATCGTCGATGATGAGGCGTTTGAGAAAGACTCGGAAAATCAAGTCGAACGCCTGGCCAAAGAGGGAAGGCTGACGGATTACTCGTACCTTGCAAAACATGTTCCGCTGGCCCGTTCCGCCCTGACACTCCCAACGGCAGCGACCAATCAACCGTCAACCCCGGAACTTGCCGATCTGCTTAGACACAGCACCGTCGCCATCGGCTTGCGTTATCAGGAACCACGCACCCGAGGCTCCTCGCGAGCCCAGAATGCGAAGGCGGATAAATGGCGTTATGAGATCGCCGCCACCGCCTTTGCCATCGCACCCGAGATTTTCAGCACCTCCCTCCATGTGATGACGATCGATCCGACGATGATGAGGGATGCTCAGGCCGTGGCTGTGACCGAGGAGGGGAAGGTCTTCCCCATCACACAGATCGTGGCCTCAAGTGAACGCGGTGACACATGCCTCGTGCGTGTTCCCGGACTCACGCTTCCTCCCTTGCCGCTGCGTCCCGGAGTCAGGACAGGCGAACCGATCTGGTGCATGAGTCATCCCGATGGATTCACCTTCATGTTTACCTCAGGACAGGTGGCTCGTATCAGCCGTGAACGCTATGATACGCAGACTGCTCCGGGTCTGCATGTCGAGGTGACCGCGGAATACTGCCCGGGATCAAGCGGCGGTGCTGTGACCGATGCCTCGGGCAATGTCGTGGCGCAAGTCTCCAGCATCAACCAATACAGTGACTCCGGCTCGCTTGAATCAAAGAATACTCAGATTGCCAGCGGCATCGTTTCCGCCCGCACATGCACTGCTTCTGAGGAAATCATCAACCTGACCACTGCGGGAACCAACGATCCCCTTCCTCTTCCAACTCCGGTACCGAAGAAAAAACGCCATCTGCCGAAGGCGAAGGCTACCCCTAGTGAAAAGTAAAAGGTGGGCTGCAACGGTCCGGCAAGCAAAGTAGAAGACCCAAGAACTAAAGTAGGCAAGCCGAGGAACTTTATCACCTTCCCACCTTTTACCTCTCCCCCAACTTTTCTGTTGCCAACCCGGATTCTCTCTGAAATAGTCCACCCCCCATGCCAAAAGCAATCGCCCGCAGCAAAACCAAGAAGTCCGTAGCCAAACGATTTAAAATCACGGCTACGGGTAAGGTCGTTCGGTCGAAGGCAGGCCGCCGTCACTTACTCGAGTGCAAGAGCTCCAAGAGTAAGCGCAAGCTCGGCAAACAGGTCGTTGTCGATGACAGCGATGTGAGCCGTATCAAGCTGAACCTGCCTTTCGGTCTGAGATAGCACCGTCTGAAGTCAACCATACGATCCGAGGATCTGGCCGGGAGTTTCCCAGCCTACCCGGGCGGGTGAGATCCCGGATCGAACAAACAAACAGCCTGCCCGAAGAGGCCCGTCGTGTCACAGCGGTGGGAATAAAGTAGATGCCAAGAGCAACCAATTCACCCGCAAGTCGCGCTCGTCGCAAGCGGGTCATCGCAGAGGCCGCAGGATATCGCGGTCGTCGTTCCAAACTTTTCCGCTACGCCAAGGATGCGCGGATGAAGGCCAAGTACTGGGCCTATCGTGATCGCAAGACACGGAAGCGCAATGTGCGTTCACTCTGGATCGTTCGTCTCAATGCAGCCGTTCGTGCCCAAGGTCTGAACTACAACCGTTTTATCGAGGGGCTCAAGGCCGCCAATATCCTGCTCGATCGCAAGGTCCTCTCGGACATCGCGATTCAGGACGAAGGAACCTTTTCCCAGATCGTCACCAAGGCCAAGGCCGCCCTCGAGATCAAGTCTCAGGCGCTTGCCAAGGCTGCCTAAGTCATCAAAGGATCGGGGATTTCCCCTGGAGACTCCATGGAATCCCGGATCACCGAGCTTAAAGAGGAAGCCATCTCAGCCATTGAGGTGGCTTCTGCCGTTTCGACTCCAAAGGCAGCTCAGGAAGCCCTCAAGGAAACCCGCATCCGCTTTCTTGGCAAGACAGGTTCGATCTCTCTCCTGAGCGAGGGAATGCGGAGCCTCACCAAGGAGGAGCGCCCCCGCATCGGACAGCTTCTTAACGAACTGCGAAACATCGTCACGGCTGCACTGGATGAGAAGGAGGCTGCTCTCACGGCTCTTGCCGATGCCGCTGCTTTCGCCTCCATCGACACCTCCCTTCCGGGGACTGCCTCCCTGTCGGGATCGCTTCATCCGCTCACGCTCCTCGTGGATCGTGCGGTGCAGATTTTTCGCAGACTTGGATTTGCGATTGCTGACGGCCCGGACATTGAGACCGAGTGGCATTGTTTTGATGCCCTGAACACACCCGCCGATCATCCGGCCCGCAATGAACAGGATACCTTCTATCTTCCGGATGGACGACTGCTGCGCACGCACACTTCTTCGATCCAGATCAGGACAATGGTTGCCAATCCTCCTCCGATCCGCATCATCGCTCCCGGTGCAGCCTACCGCCGCGACGAGGTCGATGCCACACACCTTGCTCAGTTCACCCAGATGGAGGGGCTCACTGTGGCCCCCGGCGTCAACCTTGGTGATTTGAAGGGAACCATTGAATTTTTCTTCCACGAGCTGTTTGGTCCCGGCACTGAAATTCGCTTCCGCCCCCATTTCTTTCCCTTCACCGAGCCAAGCTACGAAATCGACATCCGTACCGAATCGCTTGGGGGCAAATGGATGGAACTGGCCGGGTGCGGCATGGTCGATCCTGCTGTCTTTGCCGAGGTGAACAAGGCGCGGGGTGACGATGCCTACGATCCTGAGCGCATCAGTGGCTTCGCCTTCGGGTTCGGCCTTGACCGCCTTGCCATGAACCTCACCGGCATCTCCGATATTAGAATGCTGACGGAGAACGACCTCCGTTTCCTATCAAGATTCCCGGCATGAAAATTTCTCTCTCCTGGCTGCGGGAACATCTCCGTACCGATCAATCAGCTGCTGAGATCGCGCGCATCCTGACCGATGCGGGACTCGAAGTCGGCACGATCGAGAGCGTGGGCGTGGCGATCCCCAAAGTCGTCGCCGCGCAGATTCTGGAATCCGTCCAGCATCCCAATGCCGACCGACTGAGTGTCTGCAAAGTCGATGATGGCAGCGGCTCGCCTCGCCAGATTGTCTGCGGGGCCAAAAATTACAAAGTCGGGGACAAAGTCCCGCTGGCCCAACCTGGTGCCGTCATGCCGGGAGATTTCAAGATCAAAGTCGGCAAGCTCCGGGGGGTGGAGAGTGAGGGCATGATGTGCAGTTCCAAGGAACTCGGACTCGGCGAAGGTGAGGATGGACTTCTCATTCTACCGCAGGAGACGGTTACGGGCACTCCGCTTAGCGAACTCTTTCCCGCCGAGGAGGTCTTTGAAATCGAGATCACGCCAAACCGGCCCGATTGGCTCGGGCACCGTGGTGTCGCCTGCGAGGCAGCCGCATTCGGGGCGGGGGAACTGATCGAGCAATCCATCCCGCTTCCAGTGCCCAAGCTCGATCCATCCGTGGCGAGGATCTCAGCACCGGAGGCGGCCTCCTTCTACAGCATTCGCAAGATCACGGGTGTCAAGGTCGGCCCAAGCCCCGAGTGGTTACGCAAGCGTCTGGAATCTGTCGGTCTGCGCTCGATCAACAATGTCGTCGATGTGACAAACTTCGTGATGTTTGAGACGGCGCAGCCGCTTCATGCCTTTGATGCGGCGAAGATCACAGGTAATCTGGCCGTGGAGTTTGCAGCCGAGGGTGAAGAATTCACGGCTCTGGATGGCACGACCCACACGCTCTCGACGCATGATGCGGTCATCTCCGATGCCAGGGGAGTTCAGGCTCTTGCCGGTATCATGGGAGGCATGACAAGCGGGGTTTCCGAAACCACCACGACGGTACTGATCGAAAGCGCCGTTTTTGATCCCTCCGCGATCCGCCGTTCCAGTCGTGCCCATGGAATCTCCAGCGATTCCAGCTATCGTTTCGAACGGGGAACAGACGCAGAAACGGCAATCCTGGCCTCGACGCGTGCAGCCTCCCTGATTGTTGAGGTAGCAGGTGGCGAGGCTGAGTCGGAGCAGGTCGTGGCCGGAGTGGTTCCAACACCCGTCATCATCCCTCTGCGTGGGGAACGCGTCCGTTCGCTACTGGGTATTGATCTGGACGACGGTACCATTGCGATGCTGCTTGCAAAACTGGGCTTAAAAAAACAGGAAGCTGGTTTTGAGATCCCCGGCTTCCGCGCTGCGGATCTCAGGCGTGAGGTTGATCTGATCGAGGAGGTCGCACGACTTCATGGGATCGGCAATATTGTCTCCAGACTGACCTGTATCCCCTCGCACTCCAGCGATGCGGACAGAGCCTTTGATTTTGCCCGCGGTCTCCGTCGTAGACTCAGCGGCATGGGTTTTCATGAAGCCCGCAACGGGACACTCACCAGCAACCGTGATCAGGACATCTACTCCATGGGCGGTGTCGCTGTGATCAACCCGATGGGTGAGGAACATTCCACGCTCCGCGGCAGCCTGATACCCGGCCTGCTTGATTCCTGCTCGCGCAATCTCCGTCTGGGTGCCGAAACGGTCTCCCTTTTTGAAATCGGCGACGTCTATCAATTGGAACAGCCCGAAGAACAGACCCGTTTGGGATTGATCCTGACGGGGTATGCCGCGCCGGAGAGTTGGAAAAACGGGGAGCGACGCACCCTTGATCTCTTTGATCTGAAAGGGATGATTTCCCGACTCGGCACCTGCACGGACAAGATTGAATTCCGCACCACGGCTCACGCCCATCTGGTCCTCTACTTGGATATCCTGATTGGCGGAGAAACCTCCGGCATTCTTGGCGTGCTATCCCCCGCTGCGGCTCGTGAGATCACCATCGGGGGACATCAGGGACAGATTCTTGTTGCAGAAATCGCCATCTCTTCGTTGCAGAAAATTTCTGGCGGCGGTTTTTCAAAACATCCCAAGATCCTCGGCGAGCTGCCTAAATTCCCAGCTGTTCGTCGCGATCTTGCGTTGCTCTTGGATGAAGTAACTCCTTATTCCGCGGTGGAGGCAGCCGCACTGGCCACCAACGAGGAACTGCTCACAGGCATCACCCCCTTTGACATCTTCTCTGATCCCTCGGGCATCAAGATTCCCCTGGGTAAAAAATCCCTCGCGATCGCCTTGACTTTCCAACACAACGACCGAACCTTGACGACAGAAGAGGTCAATCTGGCCCTCGGGCGAATCATGACCCAGTTGCGGGAGAAAGCGGGCGCTGAAATCCGCAGCTGATTGCTCTCTGAATATTTTTTGGCCGATCCGGTGAAAATCGGATCAGAGGAATTTGCCCTGCGGTGTTCGGGATTCGGTCTGTATGCTCCCGATCCGATGTGATCAAACCGGAGGCTAAACCGGGCGGAACAATGACAGGCCTTTACTGGAAGTCAGCGATCCGCGCGGAGGTCTCCACCCTAACCTTATTGGGAACGGGATCGCGACCTAACGGCATCGCGGGGCATTCCTTCTCCTTCTATAAATGAGAAGGAGGCTGTTAGCATTTTAGTCTGTTAGACTGTAGTTTTAGAGAAGGGGTTCGGCCGAGCCCCCCCCCATTTCATGAATAACCCGTCTGAGAAGAAAATCTGGTTCCCCGCCAAACGCTACGGCTGGGGTTGGGGGGCACCCTGCTGCTGGCAGGGATGGGTTGTCCTCGGGGTCTATATCATCCTGCTCACGGCAGCTGCATTGATCATCCCCAAGTATGGTCTACCCTTCTTCTATGGTTACACCTTCGTCCTCTCGTTGATTCTGATCGCCATCTGCTGGCGGAAAGGGGAGAAGCCGCGCTGGCGGTGGGGAAAGAAGTCATAAGGAGAGGCACTTCACCTCCGTTGTTGATTTTTCTACGGCTCAGGGCATCGTTAACGATTCATGCTTTTTGAAACCCTCAAAGTCATCGGTATCGCCCTCGAGGTGGTGCTGCTTTTCAATCTCCTGATCGTTGTCCACGAGTTGGGCCACTTTGCCGCCGCCCGTTGGCGTGGCCTGAAGGTCGAGAAGTTTGCGATCTGGTTTGGGAAGCCGCTTTGGTCAAAGACCATCGGCGGCGTGGAGTACCGTCTCGGGAGCATTCCCGCCGGCGGCTTTGTGGCCATCCCCCAGCTCGCACCGATGGATGCCATCGAAGGCGGATGCGATGAGAGAGCCGATCAGTTGCCTCTCGCCAGACCGCTCGACAAGATCATCGTCGCACTGGCCGGCCCTGCGGCCAGCATGGGGCTTGCCTTTGTGTTTGCCTGTGTGGTCTTTGTCGTGGGGCGTCCCGTGAGTGAGGCCGAAACCACGAATGTGATCGGCTATGTGGCCGAAGGCGGCCCGGCTGCCAAAGCGGGACTGCAACCCGGCGACAGGATTCTTGCCGTCAACGGCCATCGGGTGACGCGCATCACCGGCATGGGCAGGATGAGCGACACCGTGGCCTGGAATGTCGCCACCAGCGATGCTCCGGTCATTCCGATCCGTTTTGAACGCCATGGGAAGGAAAAGACTGTCGAAGTCGAACCCTACACCGAACCCAGCAGCGGATGGCGGCGTAAAAATCTCAGACAGATCCAGGTTGCCCCCGCAATGATCCCGATGATAGCCAGGGTCGTTCCCAACAGTCCTGCGGCGGAAGCCGGTCTGCGCAGCGGTGATCTTGTGATCGCGGCCAATGATCAGAGGCTTTACAGCCCGATTCCCCTTGCCGAGATCCTGAGTGCTTCCAAGGGGGCTCCTGTCACTCTCACTGTCCGTCGCGGGGGCAGACACGGCAGCGAATTTGTCTCCACGATCGCCCCGCGCATTCCCGACGGACAGAGTGTGCCAAGAATCGGCATCGAGTGGGATCAGAGGGGTCTCGTGACGCTTTCCCATCCCAAACCTCTCTCCCAGATCAAATCAAGCATCCTGACCATGTGGGAGACGATTTCTGCGGTGACCGCTCCCCGTTCGGAAATCAGTGTCCAGCAACTCAGCGGACCTGTGGGCATCATGCGGATCTACTACCTTCTCTTCCAGAGTCCGATGGGATGGCAACTCGCCCTCTGGTTCAGCGTCGTGCTGAATGTGAACCTTGCCATCATGAATCTCCTGCCCCTACCCGTCCTCGATGGCGGGCATATCCTGCTTGCCCTCATCGAGGGATTTCTCGGACATCCGATTCATCAGAAAACCCTGGAGATGGTTCAGAGTGCCTTTGCCATGCTCCTGATCGGCACGATGCTCTACATCACCTTCTTTGATGTGGGGGATCTGGTGATGGGACGAAAATCCCGGATGACACCCGACAAGGGAGAAGCAATGTCCTTCACGGCCCCGTCTTCAACTCCTGCTCCGGCCAAACCATGAACGATGCGGGTCATGCCGCAACCGGTGCAGGATTGCCCCTCTCGTACACGGCGGATCTTTTTTCCTACAAACGACGAATCAGCCGGGTCGTGACAGTCGGGGGATTGGGATTCGGAGGGGAGAATCCCATCCGCATCCAGTCGATGATCACCAGTGACACGATGGATACCGGGGCATGCGTCCGGGAGACAATGCGTCTGGTTGAGGTCGGTTGCGAACTTGTCCGCATCACGGCCCCGACGGTGAAGGATGCGGCCAATCTGAAAAACATCCGCGCCGAGCTTCAGGCCCTTGGCTGCTCGGTGCCTCTGGTCGCCGACATTCACTTCAAGCCGGAAGCCGCGCTGGAAGCGGCCCTTTGGGTGGACAAAGTCCGGATCAATCCGGGGAATTTCGCGGACTCCAAGAAATTCAAAATCCGCGACTACAACGACTCGGAGTATGCGTCGGAGTTGGCACGCATTAGGGAACGCTTCAGCCCTCTGGTGTTGCTCTGTAAGGATCGTGGGGTTGCCCTGCGGATCGGCACCAACCATGGCTCCCTCAGCGACCGGATCATGAACCGCTTTGGAGACTCGCCGCTTGGCATGGTCGAGAGCGCGCTGGAGTTTGCGCGGATTGCCCGCGATCTCGACTTTCACCAGATGATCTTCTCGATGAAGGCCTCCAACCCCAAGGTCATGATCGCCGCCTACCGTCTCCTCGTGGCGCGGTTAAATGCCGAGGGGCCTGATTGGAACTATCCGATCCATCTTGGCGTGACTGAGGCTGGCGATGGTGAGGATGGACGGATCAAGAGTGCCATCGGCATCGGCTCCCTGCTCTCCGACGGCATCGGCGATACCATCCGTGTCTCCTTGACCGAGGATAGCGAGCATGAGATTCCCGTTGCGCGTGCTTTGGTCACTCCCTTTTCAGGCAATACAGGCAATCCGGTTGCCAGTAAAGGGGCGCAGCCGACATGGCCCCTCTTTGAGTATCAACGCCGCTTATCCCGGAAAATCGAGCTGCCCGGAATTGCCGGAGCCGTCACCCTCGGAGAGAGAGAAACCGTCAGCGTCACTGTCCCCCGGCGCGTTGATGAAGCAGTGGCGCATAAGAGGGCAGCCCTTGGTGATTATCAGCCGGAACTGATCTGCGAAGAGTTGCCGATTATCGCAATCGATCCGCGCTCCGAGGAAGAGATTCGCGCTCTCAATGCCTTTGACGAAGTGCGGCTTGCCACCGTCAGGGAGGGACTCGATCTCGATCCGATTTTTGCCTTTCGCCTGCTCGCAGCCCGGATCGATGCCCGCCATCCGATCCTACTCAAGGATACGCTATATCCAACCGCTGACGGCACCTTTATCGAGCACCTCTTGAGTGCGGCCACCACACTCGGTTCTCTGCTCTGCGATGGGATCGGCGATGCCATCCTGCTCCGCTCCGAGGAGGCACCGGGCCAATCACTGCGCCTAGCCTACAATATTCTCCAAGCGGCGGGAGTCCGCATCTTCAAGACCGACTATGTCGCCTGCCCTTCCTGCGGGAGAACGCTCTTTAACCTTCAATCCACCACAGCTCGCATCAAGGCCTCCACGGCTCATCTCAAGGGTGTTCGCATCGCCGTCATGGGATGCATCGTCAACGGCCCGGGGGAGATGGCCGATGCTGACTTCGGCTATGTGGGGGGAGCTCCCGGCAAGGTGAACCTCTATGTCGGGAAAACTGCGGTAAAGTTCAACATCCCCGAAGAGGAGGCGGTCGATCGACTGGTGGATCTCATCAAGGAACACAACAAGTGGGTTGATAAAGCCTGAATCTTTAAAGACTAATCCCTACCGCGCCGGTGGTGGAGGTGCGGGGCAGATGCCTCCGGGAGGATAGACAGGCTCCGGTGGGCGGTGGTGGCTGAACCAGGAGCGGATCTCATTCATCATGCGCTTGATGTGGCGATAAGAGCGGACACAGATCATCTTGCGGTAGCTGGCCCAGGGATCTCCCCATTTGTAAATCTCGATGGTCACGCGGCGGACTCCCCATGCGTTCATGAGTTTCCGTGTGGGTTTGTAGAGATCGATGGTGTTGCGACCTGAGAGGGCAAATCCGTAGTCATCGACTTCAAAGAGTTCCCCTGTTGCTCTGATCCGAAAGACCGTGCCGCATGGCCAGCGGGCCCAGTCAGCGGCCGCACTGTTGATGGCACCGTAACGGAGGGGTGTACCGAGGGCGGTGCGGGCACCGTAGCGACGATGGTCTCTCTCGCTCTGGGTGTAGGTGGTGGTGCGCACCTTCTGGACTGCGGCTCTCGGCATCGGAGACTCGTAACGGGGCAGCGGATGAGCGCAGCCACCAAGCCAAAGCAAGGGCGAGAAAACGAGCAGGGGAAGAAGTTTGCGCTTCACAGGTTCCGTTCTTCGCAGATCGCGCGCAAAGTTTCCAGATTTCTCGGTCAAAAGCGACGGCGCGGGATTTGCTCCACCGATGAAGATGTCAATAGTGTCACACTACTTTGCCTAGGCAGCAGCCCTTCATTTCATTACAAGCAACCCGACTATGATCAACCAATTTGAAATGAAGGCCAATAAGAAGGCCTTCGAGATCAACATGAACAAGGCGGTGTACGGTACATTTGCCGAAATCGGAGCGGGTCAGGAGGTGGCGCGCAGGTTCTTTCATGTGGGGGGTGCAGCGGGAACAGTCGCCAAGACGATCTCGGCCTATGACATGACTTTCTCCGATGCGATCTATGGCAAAAGCTCCCGCTTTGTCAGCCGTCAGCGACTCGGTGAGATGCTCGACAAGGAGTATGGATTGCTGATCGAACGGCTTGATGAAAAGTGCGGGACGGAACGCACGTTTTTTGCCTTTGCCGACACGGTGGCGGCCCGTTCTTACAAGACAAAGAATGAGTCGCACGGATGGATGGGCATCCGATTCCAGACATCCCCCCGTTCGCAGCCCAATGAGATCATCCTCCATGTGAGGATGCTGGATGATGAAAATTTGGCCCAACAGGAAGCCCTCGGCGTGATGGGGGTGAATCTGATTTATGGGGCCTATTTTTTGCGCAAGGAGCCCAAAGCCTTTATCGCTTCCCTGCTGGATGATCTCGATGCGACCCGCGTGGAGATCGATGTGATCCGGTTTTCCGGCCCGGACTTTGCGATGGTGGACAATCGCATCATGTGTCTGGAGCTTGTCACCCAGGGGCTTGCCCAGGCAGTTCTCTTCCGCGGCGACGGCGATGTGATCCAGGCTGCAGAGGCATTTTACCACAAGCCGCTGATCGTGGAGCGCGGAAGCTTCCGTCCCCTCACCAATGTCGCCAACGACATGCTCAAATGCGGCCACACCATGTTTCTCATGGAAGAGGAACTCGACGAGGAACAGCCGGAAATCGTGCTTGAGATCACCATGAAGCACCTGATGCGAAGCGGTCAGCTGGATCTTCAGGATTTCCTCGACCGGGTCGATATGCTCGGCGCGCTGGGACGCACGGTGCTAATCTCCAATTACGGGGAATATTACCGCCTGATCCAATATCTCCGCCGCTATACGGATCGTGCCATCGGGCTTCCCCTGGGGGTTCCGACACTTCAGGAGATCTTTGAGGAAAAGTATTACAACCATCTTGACGGCGGCATTCTGGAAGGGCTTGGCAGACTCTTCAAAAAGGGGATTCGTCTCTATGTCTATCCCACAAAAAACGATAAGGGTCACATCATCGAAGCAGCCTCCTATCCTGTGGAGCCCAGCTTGAGGGCTCTCTACTCCTATCTGCTAGAAAACCGCTTCATCGTCCCGATGGCGGGCTGCAAACTTGAGTACCTAGGGATTATCGCATCAAATGTCCTCGGCGATATCCAGTCAGGTAATGCATCCTGGGAAACGATGGTGCCCCCCAAGGTTTCGGAAATCATCAAGAGCCGGCATTTCTTCGGATACATCGCACCGGCCATCACGGCGGTTGAAAAAGAGCAGGTTAATCCCTGAAATTTTTGAAATTCAGCATGATGCCGAAATCCTTGCTTCGTAAAAAGGCAATGACTGCCTGAAGTTCGTCTCGTTTGGCTCCATTGACACGCACCTGACGATCTTGCAGGGAGGAAGCAACCTTGAATCCTCCCCCCTTGATGGCTGAAATGATCTCCTTGGCGCGATCCCCATCGAGTCCCTGCGTAATGACAAATTCCTGACGGGCGTGTCCGAGAGGCGAGATGGATGGTTCTTTCTGATCGACATTCCGAAGATCCACACCCCGTTTGGCCAGCTTGCCGACCATCATCTCCCGGAGCGCCCTGAGTTTCACGCCGTCATTGGCCGTGAGGGTGATGAGTTCCGGCTTGGTCAATTCGATCTTGGCATTGCTCCCCTTGAAATCGAAACGCGTCGCCAGTTCCTTCACGGCCTGATTCACCGCATTCTCGATCTCCATCCGCTCAATCTCAGAAACAACATCAAATGTAGGCATGGGGAAAAGTTGAAAGCTGAAACTTGAAACTTGAAAGCTGAAAGTGAGCAAATATTGAATGCTCAGCACTTATTTTCGGGTCTCAGCTTTCAAGTTTCATCCTTTCATCCGCGACTTGTGGATTGCAAAAACGCTCTTCTCCGTGGATGTTAACCAGCTCCCCCAAAGACGCACACCAGGAGCAGCATGAGCGCAACCATAGCAGAATCACTACCAGCAAAGAACCCACCCCGCACCGAAGACACTCGGGTGTGTGGTGTGACGCGTCTGGTTTCCCCCCGCGAAGTCAAGGAGCGCCGGCCGGCCAGTCCCGAGGTTCTGGCCAAGGTTGCGGAGTATCGTGAAACCTGTCGCCGCATTCTGCGAGGTGAAGATCCGCGCCTGCTAGTCATCGTCGGCCCATGCTCGATCCACGACACGGTCTCGGCACTGGATTATGCAAAACGCCTGAGTGCCCTTTCCAATGAGGTCGGTGATCGGCTGTTCATCGTGATGCGTGTTTATTTTGAGAAACCCCGCACCACGGTCGGCTGGAAGGGCCTGATCAACGATCCTCATCTCGATGATTCCGGTGATCTGGCCCACGGCATTGAAGTAGCCCGGCAGCTTCTGCTGGATGTCGCCGCGTTGGGACTCCCCGCAGCGACAGAGACACTCGATCCGATCATCCCCCAATACATCGCCGACCTGATCAGCTGGTCGGCCATCGGTGCGCGCACTACCGAATCACAGACACACCGTGAAATGGCGAGTGGCCTCTCGATGCCGGTTGGATTCAAAAACGGCACCGATGGCAGCGTCCAGACCGCCGTTGATGCCATGCGCTCCTCGTGCAACGGCCACAGTTTTCTGGGCATTGATCAGGAGGGCTTCACCAGCATCATCAAGACGGAAGGTAATCCCGATGTGCACCTTGTCCTGCGCGGTGGTCGTGACGGCGTCAATTATCACCCACACCAGACAGCCGATGCGGCGGCGAAACTCAAGGCTGCCAAAGTCCCTTCCTCCATCATGATCGACTGTAGTCATGCCAATAGCGGCAAAGATCCTTCCCGGCAGCCCGAAGTCTGGCAGAGCATTCTGGAACAACGGGCGGCAGGCCGCCGTGACATCGTCGGCGCCATGCTGGAGAGTCACATCGAACACGGGGCTCAATCCCTCGGCGGCGATCCCTCCAAGCTCCTCTACGGCGTCTCGATCACCGATGCCTGTCTTGATTGGGAATCCACCGCCGCCCTGCTCCGCAAGGCGTAGGCCGTTCATGCCCCATCCCGTGGCAGGATTGATTTGCGATCTGCCTTTTGCCGCGATTGATTTTGAATCGGCTGGCGAGCGTCCCAATGAAGCTGGGATCCCCATCGAGATCGGCATCGCGGGGATGCGGGGGATGACGCTGGAACCGGACTCCTTTTACCGCAGCTACCTCCGGGCTGATCAGCCGGTCACTTGGGCTGCTCGGCAGATTCATGGGATTAGCAATGATGATCTCATGGATGCCCCTACCCTGCTCTCGCTCTGGCCTGAATTAAAAAACCGTCTAGGAGGGCGCTGGGTCGTGGCCCATGGCAGCGGAACAGAAAAACGCTTCCTTCGGGCATTCCCTCTCCACGGCTTCGGCCCCTGGGTTGATACCCTGACCCTGAGCAGGAAAATTCTGCCGAACCTCGACTCCTACGCGCTTTCTGATCTGGTCATAAAACTTGCACTTGAGAATGAGGCCCTCACTCTGCTGACTGATTTCCGCTGGCATGAGGCCCTCTCTGATGCCATTGCCTCTCTCCTATTGCTCAAAAAACTCGTTCAGATTGCGGGAATTCAGGATCAGCAGGCCGAAATACTCCTACTCCAGTAGGGAAGCGCCATGATCACAAATTTTACCTTGTTGCGGTCTGCGCTGATTTATCTTATTTGGAAGGGACACCCCTACCGATTCATGGAAAGTTCCCATGACTAAAGAGAACCACCCCCATTACCTCAATAGCCGACCGGGTGGCTATGTACTCATCTCCCCATGCAGGGACGAGGCCCAATTTGTGCGCTTCACCGTCGATAGCGTTCTGGAGCAAACTGTCCTCCCCTCTCTCTGGGTGTTTGTCGACGATGGCTCCACGGATGGGACGGGGGAGATTCTGGATGAACTCGCCGCGGAACATCCCTTGATCCGGGTGGTCCATCGCACGGATCGAGGACATCGCCATGTCGGTCCGGGCGTGATCGATGCGTTTTATGCAGGTCTGGAGACGATCAATCTGGATGACTTTGATTATCTCTGCAAATTTGATGTCGATCTGTTGTTGCCGACGGTTTACTTCGAGAAGCTGATCGAGAAAATGAAGGCCATCCCCCGTCTTGGCACCTGTAGCGGCAAACCTTACTTCGTCAAACAGAACCCACCCCGTCTCACCAGCGAGAAGTGTGGCGATGAGATGTCCGTGGGCATGACAAAGTTCTACCGCGTTTCCTGCTTCAAGGAGATTGGCGGATTTGTGAGGGGGGTCATGTGGGATGGGATCGACTGTCATCGGTGCCGGATGCTTGGCTGGCGAGCCAGAAGTTGGGATGAGCCCGATCTGCAGTTCATCCACATGCGCCCTATGGGGTCGAGCTACAAGGGTATCCTCACCGGTCGGATGAGGCACGGAGCCGGACAGTATTTCATGGGCACCAGTTTGATCTATCTCACGGCCAGTTGCATTTTCCGCCTGAGTCATCGTCCCGTGGTGATTGGAAGCCTTGCCTCATGGTGGGGGTTTGTCTCCTCGATGCTCTCCTTGAAACCAAGGTATGAGGACTTGAAATTCCGAAAGTTTTTGAGGGCGTTCCAATGGGATTCCCTGCTCCGTGGAAAGGGTGCCGCCACAAAGAAAATCGCCAAAACCCATCCCTACAGTACTGACCCTCAACCCTCGAAAAAGGAAGGTGTCTGTGTTTAACCCGAACTCCGGAGTTCGGGTTAAAAGGATGGTGCTCGGGGAGGGACTCGAACCCTCATGCCTTTCGGCATGCGCCCCTTAAACGCACGTGTCTGCCATTTCACCACCCGAGCAATGGGGCTGCACATCATACGAGGAGAAGCCCCGGTAGCAAGCGATAAAAGCAAAGTCGCCGCCTCAATGTTTTTTGGTGGGCATCGCCGGAAAGTTTTCCTTGTGTCGCGAATGCCGTTGTGGCAATATCCCACTCCTTTTTCCAAAGATTTCCCATGTCCTACGCAATCATCCAAACTGGCGGCAAGCAATACCGCGTCTCCGAGGGAGATATCCTGAATGTCGAAAAGCTCGCTGTTGAAGCCGGCTCAGAAACTTCGTTCAGCGATGTGCTCCTAGTCGTCAATGGTGACAAGATCACCCTTGGCTCTCCACTTGTTTCAGGAGCGAGTGTCAAAGCTGAAGTCGTCTCCCAGTTTAAGGATGAGAAGGTGATCGCCTTCAAATTCAAGCGCCGCAAAGGTTATCACCGCACCGTCGGGCATCGCCGCCAGCTGACCAAGCTGAAGATCACAAAGATCGCTGCTTAAAGATTGCTGCTTACTTCAATCCTCCATCCCTTAACAATCACCTACCATGGCTCATAAAAAAGGACAGGGTTCCGTCAAGAACGGACGCGACAGCATCAGCAAACGCCTTGGCGTGAAGAAATTCGGTGACCAGAGCGTTGTTGCCGGCAACATCATCATCCGTCAGCGCGGCACCAAGTTTCTTCCGGGCCGCAATGTGGGACTCGGTCGCGACTACACGATTTGGGCGCTCGTTGCAGGGAAGGTTCGCTTTGACCGCGCTGGTCGTCGTGTGAATGTCGATCCGATCGTTGTCGCAGAAACAGCTGCCAACTAAGCAATACTTTGAGTCTCTCCCCGCAAGGGATGAATAACCCCGGTTCTCCCAGACCGGGGTTTTCCATGTCCATGCCCAGCTTTGGAGTACTCGGTTCCGGCAAAGGCTCCAACTTCCGCGCACTTGCCGAGTCATTCAAGAACGGGACTCTCGGCTGCGAGCCAGCCGTGGTCATATCCGATGTGGAGGATGCGGGCATGTTGACTCTCGCCAGTGAATTCGGCATTCCCGGTCGCTTTGTTTGCCCCGGCCCCTTCCGCACCAAGATGTCACCCGAGGCCGAGGCGGAAATTGTCCTCCTACTCAGGGAGGCAGGGGTTGATTTTGTAGTGCTGGCGGGGTTCATGCGTGTCATCAAAGAGCCGTTGTTACAAGCCTTCCCGGGACGCATCCTCAATATTCACCCTTCGCTCCTGCCCTTGTTCCGCGGCTTGGAATCGTGGCGGCAGGCACTTGAAGCAGGAGTTTCTGAAACAGGTTGCACGGTGCATCTGGTCGATGCGGGAGTCGATACCGGAGAGATCCTCGGTCAAAGCCGCGTGCCTGTACTTCCAAACGATACTGCCCATTCTCTCCATGCCAGGATTCAAGCTGCGGAACATGAACTCTACCCCCGGATGGTGCGTGTGTTTGCAGAGAGACTGAGAAAAACAAAACTTCCTAATCACTGATCCAACAAAACAGTAAGGCGCAGGAAGTTTGGAGTCATTGCAAAGCGTCGTGAGCGAATGCCTTAGTATTACGGCGAGCGAACAGCATCATCGCACTGAACCAAAATCCCAACCCCCTATTTGATTCCTTGCATGAGCTCCTTCCGTCTTTTCGATCTCAATCCAGAGCAGTTCCGCGCGGCCACACACCCTGACGGCCCAATGCTTATTCTTGCAGGGGCGGGAACGGGCAAGACGCGCGTGCTAACCGCCCGGATCGCATGGCTGGTGTCGCAGGGTGTTGATCCCGCCTCCATTCTAGCAGTCACATTCACCAACAAGGCCGCCAAGGAAATGAGGGAACGCGTGGCGGCCTCAGTGACTTCCGAACAGGCCCGGCAGATTACCCTCTCCACCTTTCATGCGCTTTGCGTACGACTGCTGCGCAAGCATGCTCCGTTACTCGGCTACAAAGAGAACTTCAGCATCTTTGACGACGGCGATCAAATGGGACTGATCAAGAAAATCGCTGCCCGTATCCACGATAAGCAGGACCCGCTCGATCCCAATCTTGCAAAGAACGTCATCAGCAAGGCCAAGAATCTCGGCATGGCGGAACCGGAGACAACGGATACGGCACTCGGCAGCCTCTTCTCCAAATACCAGAACGAACTCCGCACGCTCAATGCGATGGACTTCGACGATTTACTTCTCCAGGCCCGCACGCTTCTTCGCGATCATCCTGAGGCCCGTGATGAGTGGCGGACTCGCTACCAGCACATCATGGTGGATGAGTTTCAGGATACAAATGCGCTCCAGCTTGAGTTAGTCAGCCTACTTGCCGGTGAGACCCACCCCAATATCTGCGTGGTCGGCGACGACGATCAGAGTATCTACGGATGGCGTGGCGCCGAAGCGGCCAACCTGCTGGAATTTGAACGGCATTTTCCCAATCCCGAGGTCATCAAGCTTGAACAGAATTATCGCAGCACCGATGTCATCCTCTCGGTGGCGAACCGCCTGATCCGTAATAACTCACGTCGCCGGGGAAAGAATCTCTGGAGCGATCGCAAGGATGGTGAGGCTGTGCGCATCCTGCTGGCCGGTGATGACAAGGCGGAGGCGGAATTTATCGCCGATGAGATTCAGGCAGCCGGACCGCTGAGTGCGAAGAGCCGTCCGTGGACTGATTTTGCCATTCTCTACCGGATGAATGCACAGTCACGGCAGTTTGAGGAAGTGCTGAGGGAACGGCGTATTCCCTACCGTGTGGTTGGAGGCAAGAGCTTCTTTGACAGGCGTGAGGTCAAGGATGTGGTCGCTTACCTGAGCGCCCTGCTCAATCCCGATGACGACAATGCCCTGCTGCGCGTCCTTGCCAACCCTCCTCGCGGCATCGGCCAGACCACTCTTCAACTGGCGACCGAAGCAGGGGCAAAGACTCGCAAAAGCCTCCTTGGCATACTCAATGATCCCGAGCATCTGTCTGTCAGCTCTTCCAAGACAAGAGCGGCGATCCAACGATTTACGGAGGACTGGGGAGCCTACCGCATCCAGCTTCAGACACCGGGTGTCGATGTGGCGGGATTACTCCGTGGATTGCTGGAAGAATGCGGCTACTACGAAGACCTTAAGAAAAGTTGTAAAACGGAGGCTGAAGCTGATGGCCGGTCTGAGAATGTTCACGAACTGCTCAATGCCCTTGCCGGATATTGCCAACGCCACCCCCGAGAGGGTGCGCGGGGATTCCTCGACGGCCTGACCCTTGAACAGGAGCGCGAGGAAGAGAAGGCCGAAGAACGCGATGGAGTCACGCTGATCACACTCCATGCTGCCAAAGGCCTGGAATTTCCAGATGTCTGGCTCGTCGGTGCGGAGAATGGAGTGCTGCCCCATGAGCGATCCAAGGCCGAAGGAACCGTGGAGGAAGAGCGCCGCCTCCTTTATGTGGGCATCACCCGCGCACGCCATCGCCTGACCATCACGCATTGCTCAACTCGTAGGAAATTTGGAAGTGTTTCTTCCTGCAGCCCTAGTCCCTTCCTTCTCGAACTTCAGGGCGAAGGAGTGGAAACCGGTAGCATGGAGGGAATTCTTTCCGAGCCCTTGAGCGACGAGGAAAGCGAAGATGCGTTTGCGCGCATGAAAGCCATGCTCCGTGGCGAGTGACATTGCGAGATTGGCGGAGAGTGGCGTTGAACTGCGCTTGCCGTAGCTCTACTACGGCTAACGCTTGTCCTCCTTGATCTCCATCCAATCTTGCTGCGTCTATAAAAACGCTTGTCAAAACAGCACCAACCCACCATTCCGATCAGGTAACCTACATCCCATTCGTTGATGCCGGGGCAGAAGGGGATGCTTCAGGGGAAGGGGTACTTAACGGAGTGGCCGCTGGTACCGCTTCGGGCGTGGGTGTCGGGCTTGCAGTTGCTTCAGGGGAAGGAGCCGCTACCGGCAGGGGAAGGGGTGTTGCTGAGGAAGTGGATGCTGCTGGCGGTTCAGCGAGTGTGTCTTTCGCGGAGCGGAACTCGGTATGCCTGATGCGTCCACCTGCCTCGGCCGTCCAGATGCTCAGACCGATGGAGATGGCAGCACCGATGAGAACGCCCCAGCCAATCCAGGCGGCCTGCCTCGG
>CAIJRY010000130.1 GCA_903823215.1 uncultured Spartobacteria bacterium | reverse complement strand
GTGCTCACGAGAGGACTCGAACCTCCACGGGTCTCCCCATACGCTCCTGAGGCGTACGCGTCTGCCAATTCCGCCACGTGAGCAAGAACGAAAGAAAATATCCTCCCATATGGGAAAGTAAAGGCCGCTCCGCCGTCATTTCTTGCATTTTTTTCTCATGAAAGGAGAAAATTCCGCTGGCGCGGACTTCGCTCTCGTGCCATGAACAAGTTTCACCACACACCTCATGATCAAACAATCGACAGCCCTTTTAACCCTCCTGCTCTCCGCAGGACTCCTCCAAGCGCAGAATTCAGCAAAGTCCGGAGCAACGCCCGACATCAATAAGATGATCGCAGATGCCGTCTCCAAGGGGGGAGCCAGTTCCAGTTCCATCGCGCTGAAAGATCCCGTCGCCATAGTGAATGGCGAAAAAATCTCCAAAGCCGACCTTGAAAAATCATTCAATGAAGCTGTCGGAGCAAACGGCGTGAATCCCGCAAGCCTTACTGCTGATCAGAAAATGCAGGGATACAACCAGATCCTTGACGGTATGATCATTGAGAAGCTTGTCGATAAGCAGGCTGCCGATGTCAAAGTCTCGCAGGATGAAGTTGACGCCCAGCTTGCCAAAATCAAACAGCAGTTCCCCTCTCAGGATGTCTTTGAGAGCGAGATGAAAAAATCAGGACTTACCATGGATCAATTTGTTGCGAACCTGAAACGCTCCATCCGCCAGACCAAGTGGATGCAGACTCAGGTTCAGGGCAAGGATGGGGTGACCGAGGCTGATGCCAAGGCCTTTTACGATGCGAATACAAAGGAGTTTGCAAATCCTGATCTCGTGAAGGCCAGCCATATCCTCTTCCGTCTCCCTCCTGATGCGACTCCCGAGCAGGCCAAGGCAGCCGAAAAGAAAGCCAAGGCAGCCATTGTTCGGGCCAATAGTGGTGAGGATTTTGCGAAACTGGCATCGGAACTTTCCGAAGAGCCGGGTGCCGCCCAGCGGGGAGGTGATCTCGGTTATTTCCCGAAAGACAAGATGGTGCCTGAGTTTGCCGATGCCGCCTTTGCCCAGAAGGCCGGTTCTGTGAGCGCCACCCCCGTGAAGACCAAATTCGGTTATCATGTCATCAAGGTGACGGAAAAAAAGCCAGCGGGAACAGCCTCGTTCGACGAGGCCAAACAGCAGATTATCGCGTTTCTACAGGCTCAGAAACGCAGGCAGATTTTCAAGGGGGTAATTCAGGATTTGAAACAGGGTGCCAAGATCGAGAATAATCTTCCCGCACCGATGACTCCTCCTGCAACAGTCAAGTAAGGATCTCTTCGCCGATATCCCGATGGTTGCTGCCAGAAAAAAAACTTCCGTCGGGATTATAGGTCTTGGAATAATTGGAAGCCGGGTTGCGGCGGTTCTTCGTCGCGCCGGCTACCCCGTGACCGTCTGGAGCCGCTCGCCGCGACCAGAACCGAACTTTCTCCCTTCGGCTCGGGAAGTTGCGGAAAGCGCTGACATTCTTCAGCTTTTTGTGCGTGACGGAGAGGCCCTGCTGGAAGTCATCAGAGCCATCCTTCCTGTGCTAGGTGACACACATATTGTCATCAATCACTCCACCGTGGGGCCGGCTGAAACGCTCGAGGCTTCGAGGCTTGTGTCAGAAAAAGGAGCGTCGTTTCTGGATG
The DNA here is from genome assembly GCA_903823215.1 of uncultured Spartobacteria bacterium. Taxonomy (GTDB): domain Bacteria; phylum Verrucomicrobiota; class Verrucomicrobiia; order Chthoniobacterales; family UBA6821; genus UBA6821. Next base: position 799 of record CAIJRY010000130.1, on the reverse strand, counting down.
CTCCCTTCACGGGAAGCAGGGATGCCGCAGCTGAAGGGGAGCTTGTTTATTATATCGGAGGGGAGGACGCGGTCATTGAACGCGTGCGCTCCGTATTGGATGTCTCTTCCAAGGCGATCCTGCCCATGGGACCGGTTGGAGCCGCGACCTATGTGAAATTAGCCGCCAATATGATCACAGCCGCAGAGATCGAAGTGCTGGCGGAGGCGCTGGCCCTGCTTGATCGCGGAGGGGTGCCCTTGATCCGCCTTGAAGAGGCCTTGGCGCACAATTTGGCAAACTCGGGAACGATCTCATTAAAACTTCCTCTCATGCTTGCCGGAGAGTTCAGTGCGCGATTTTCCGTGAAGAACATGCTCAAGGATCTCCAGATTGCATTGCGTTCCGTGGAGGGAAAAGGGATTGAACTGCCCGCCACCTCCGCCACGGCTGGGGCGCTCATGGGCGCGGTTCAAGCGGGATGGGGAGAGGATGATTTTGCCTCTCTTGCCCGACATTATTCCTATCCCGGAAGCCTGAAGGATTACCCCGGTACTTCAACAGAATCCCTGGAGGAGGATCATGATTCGTCGAAAACATCCCTCGCTTCCCAAAAAAGCGAGCCGGTAAAAAAGGGGCTTTTTGGTTTTCTGGGGCGTTCCGGCAGGGCAGATTCCTGATGAAAGAGTTCGAAGGGAAGCAGGATGAGCTTGCCATCCAACTTCGTCGTGCCCGAACAGAGGGCGGGGCTTTTATTCTCCCTCCCCGCCTAGTGGTGCGGCTTTCTGGGAGGGATGCCTTTAGGTATCTCAATGGTCAG
>CAIJRY010000129.1 GCA_903823215.1 uncultured Spartobacteria bacterium | reverse complement strand
GTGTAGAGAGCAGACTCCCGCGAACAAGGCGGCTGTGAGCAGGAAACGGTTGAAAAATGACAAGGACATCCCATGAGGCGTAACCCGACAGGCCCCCCTGTTGCAAATGTTATCCCATCCCCCTATGCTCTCCGCCATGAAACGCCTCCCTTTCCTCTTTGGGCTTATTGCCCTGCTTCTGGCTGTCGAGCCCTGTATTCAGGCCGGCTCCTCGAATAAGAAAAAGGATGTGCTCAGTATCCGGATTCATGGGGAGGGGAGCTCCGAGGATGGCGAAAAATTCACCGTTCCCGTGACCTTGCTAGATGGACGGAAGGCTTTTCTTTCGATCATGCCGTTGCTGAGCGAACACGACATCAAGGCGATTTATCCCTACAAGGCAGCCGATGGATCGGGGGGCGTCTACCTCAAGCTTGACGGTCACGGAGCCAACCTCCTGACCGAATACTCAATTGAACGCATGGGCCGGGGAGGCGTTCTGGTCGTCATGATCAACGGCCGACAGGTCATCGACCTGCTTGTGGATGCGCCGGTGCGGGACGGGGTTTTTGTGATCCCCTACGGATTGACGATGGCTGAGGTGGCCCGGTTGGTGAATGCCTTCCCCATCATCGGACAGGAAAATAACCCCAAGCAAAAAAAGAAGAAGCAGCCCTTCTCCCCCACAAATATCATGCTCCCTCCGAAAGCCTCCGATCTGCGAAATCTTCAGGCACCTGCACAGTGATGGAGAGGGGAGTGAACAGCAGGGGCGGTCTTACCTCGGGATGGATTCTTGTCACGGGGCTTCTTCTGCTCTGCGTGACGGGGACGGGCCTGACCTGGTGGAACTATTCCCGGCAGGTTTTTTCCAGCGTGCAGGGAGTGGTTTTTGAGTCGGTGGGATCGACCGGATCCGAGAGTCGCATCGCCGTAATTTTTCCTCCTGAAAAAGTTGCTGCGATCCGGATCGGGCATGCAGCGACTATTACTGTAGGAGCGGATCATCTGCCTTTCATGGGAAGAGTTGTCAGCGTGGCACATGGTCAATCGGGAGTTGGCGCGACGGTGACCATCCGACTCGTGGATGAAACGACACCCGTCACGGGAGTTCCACTCATCACTAAGGGGGGTGGTGGAAAATTTCCGCTCCCTCATCTGCTGCCCGGCACGAAATGCAGCGTCACCATTGACACAACCGTCCCGCCGCTGGATGAGTTGCCCTCAAAATGACTGAAATTGAGATGCCCGAGACAGGTGGCCATTCGTCCGCACTCCCTGCCAAATGGTTCCCTTGGGCTCTTGCCCTGCTCTCAGGCGTGCTGCTGGGTGCCTGCTTTCCTCCGTGGGAGCAACATTGGCTTGCGTGGCTTCCCTGGGTCTCACTCGCCCCTCTCTGTTGGGCGCTCTGGATGCTTCCGCGACCTGATTCGTTGAAACAATGGAGCCGTCATGCCTTTCTGCTGGGATGGCTCACCGGGACGGTTTCCTTTCTGGTCTCCCTCTTCTGGATCACCACCGTGACATGGCTTGGCTGGGTGCTGCTCTCCCTGGTGGTAGGACTCTACCCGGCCCTCTGGGCCCTCTTTGCCGCGCTGGTACTGCGCCCCATGGGTGATGGGGGTGAAACTGAAGATTTCAAGGCCTGGCTCGGATCCTTCCGCAATCTGCTTGTTGCTCTTCTAGCCGCCGCTGCCTGGGTGGCCAGCGAATGGTTGCGTGGCACACTCTTCAGTGGCTTCGGATGGAATCCAATCGGCGTTTCGCTTTGCAACAGCATCCCGCTGATTCAGATTGCCGGAGTCACGGGTGCCGCAGGTCTCAGCTTTCTGTGTGTGCTTGGATCAGCGACCGCCGCAATAACGCTGGAGCGCCTGCGACGTGAGATCGTGTTGCGGAAAACAAAGCCTCATTTCGATTTCATGATTGCGATGATGATTGTGGTGCTGTCCTTCGGGTATGGAGTCAGGAAGATCACAGCCCCTGCTCCTGCGACGCTCCCTCTCCGTGTCGCAGCCGTGCAGGGGAATGTTCCCGTCTATGATTATTGGGATGTGAAGAAAGAGGTTCAGATCATGGCGGGCTATGTCCGCCAAACCCGTCTGGCTCTTGCCATGCAGC
>CAIJRY010000128.1 GCA_903823215.1 uncultured Spartobacteria bacterium | reverse complement strand
GGAGCGTGGAGATCGTCCGGGAGATTTCATAGGCCCCCGGCATGAAAATCAGCAGATTACCCTCGGTCTTGCTGATCATCGTGACGGCAGCCTCAGCAGCAAGATCCCAAGGTTTTTCATCGCCTGGTTCCCTGTTCAGGTAGTTGATCGAGACGGGATGAGTGCGACCTTCCGAGCGCAGAACCTCGCACGGTTGCAGATATTCGACTAGGGCCGAGGTGTCCAGAGTGGCTGACATCACGATGATCTTCAGATCGGGGCGACTTCTCTCCTGAAGTGCAATTGCCTGCGCCAGCGAGATGTCACTGTAGAGATGGCGTTCGTGAAATTCGTCAAAAAGCAGTGCACTGACTCCGTGCAGATCGGGATCACCGAGCATCTGACGGACTAAGATTCCCTCGGTGACAAAGAGCAATCGTGTCGCGGAACTGGAGGCATCATCGAGACGAATGCGGTAGCCTACCTCATCACCGATGCGCCCGTTGCGTTCGCTGGCCACCCGGGCCGCAAGCATCCTTGCCGCTAATCGGCGTGGCTGGAGAATCACAGCGCGGCCCGATCCCAGAAGTCCTGCATCCAGCAGCATCTGTGGAATCTGAGTTGATTTTCCTGAGCCGGTGGGAGCCTCGACGATGACGCGATTTCCCTTCTGAAGAGAGGCGATGAGGGAATCTCTGAGTTCCTCGATCGGAAGATCAGTGCGACGGACGGAGCTTTCTAAAGAAGTGATGTTCGGTTCTGGCAACATGTGCTTTATTAGTGTATCCTGAAACGATGCTGACGGGCAGACATTTTGCCATGCTGGTTTTCGTTGCGCTTGGTTGCCATGAAGTCTGCGCCGAGAGTTCTGTGCCTCTCCCGATGACGGAGTCTCAGAAGCTGGGGGCTGTCTTTCTTGACAGCCTGAGCATCCCGTCGCCCGGAGAAGTTTTTGCAGCGATGAACGCCAAATCCCACCCCAACTGGGTGACGCTGATATCTCCTGCCACGGCCCCCGTGACAAGCGACCGCATGCAACTCGCACTGGTCGTCGGAGTGCTGGCTGCCAATGGTTACATTGAGGTAGAGGCGAGGGATGGGCAACAGGTCAAGAATACGGGCCGTGAGATGATCTCTGTGGCCAAGGCACTCTCTGTCAGTGAACACCTTATGGGAAGGGGTAACAGCCTGATGGAATTTGCCGAGAATGAGGCATGGGACTCCTTGGCTGATGAATTGGAGGCAACGGAGAATGAAGTCAAAAACACCATGGTAGAAAGGAACGATCGGGATCTCGTGACGCTCACCTCCGCGGCGGCTTGGTTGAGAGGTCTCGATGCAGCAACGGCAATCGTGCTCGAAACTCCCAACCTGGACGGTATCTCTGTCATCACTCAACCGGAACTTGCACGTAATCTGGCCGCGCAACTCGACACTCTTCCGGCCAGAATGAAGAAGAGCGCGCTGGTTTCAAAACTCAAACTAACTCTTGAGGAGGTGGCTGTTCTTTTGGAAACGATGGGATCCACTCCTGAAACCCAAAGGCCCAATATTCAGCGTATTCATACCGCTTCGGCAGCGCTGGTGAAGGAAATTCTAGCTTCTACGGGTGCAAAAACTACTCCCGCTGGGCGGGCCACTCCGAATCCCGCAAGGACGGGTGCCTCTAATATTGCAAGCCCCAAACCATGATGAACTTGCGCCTCCTGCCCTCCCTATCGGTATTTCTCTTATCATCCATGGTCGCTTCGGGTATCGACCAAAATCGGGAGACATTCCCCCCAAGCAACCCTTCTCACCCTGTGCCGACTGAGGCCCGTCGCCTTGCTCTCGAATCTGCCGGAGCTTTCACCAACGAGGGATTTCGGATCCGTGATGCAGAATGGGCTTTTACACTCAGCAAAGGCACACAGGCTTTTCTTCAGGTCACACTCTTTACGGGAAATCATTATTGGTTTGTCACCGCTTTACCAAGCCCAGGTGCAAAACTACGGGTGACTCTCTACGACAGATTTGGGAAACCTCTCAAGACCCAACAGTGGCAGGAAATGGGCGAACACGGAGGTTCTCGTGCGGCTGCCGGGATCGCACCTGAGAGAAGCGGCCGTTATTTTGTTGGTGTGGAAATTTTAGATGCTTCGACCGATCTTCCGCTCGATTGCTCGCTTGTCATCGCGTATAAGTAAAATTCATGTCGTCCGCTTTCACACCAGCCACAGCCGAAACCGTCACCGGAGCTCCGGTAAAGCATTTTTCCATCTTTCTGCAAAACAAGGTTGGGGCACTTTTAGAGGTAGTGAAGTTCTTCGAGCAGAACGGTGTTGTTGTTCTAGCCTTCTGCATCGTCGATTCCGCCGAGTCCTCCATCGCCCGAATGATCGTGAGCGACCCCGGGCTGGTCTCAAATCTTTTGCATGACCATGACATCGCATTCAGTCAGACCACGGTACTCGTGGTGGAACTTGCGGAAGGAGCCGCCGATCTGGGCCATGTCCTTAACTGTCTCCTGATGGCGGAAGTGAATATTCTCTTCAGTTATCCGATGTTAAGCCGTCCACGGGGCAAGGCACTGCTTGTCCTGCATGTGGATGACAACGAGTGTGCATCGGTGGTGCTTCAGGGGGAGGGGTATCAGATCCTGAATCAGGGAGATCTGTCCCGGTAGTGGTTTCTGAAATCTCGACTTATTAGCAGGATTGGTTGATCTTCGAGATTCGATAGATTTTAACGGAGGGGTGGTAGAGTGGTCGATTGCGCCAGTCTTGAAACCTCCGACTGGCGGGAGGAGGTTGGACTGCGACGAAGGAGCAGCCCCGCAGGGGCGAGCGGCGTGGGCACGCCCGAGTTCAAAACCTTGTCATATCTCTTGGCGGCACGACCACCCATGGAATATGAATGGAGTTTCTTGCAAGTGTTTCTTAGCTTGGATTAGTTTCGAGATGTTACGGAGGGGTGGTAGAGTGGTCGATTGCGCCAGTCTTGAAAACTGGAGAGCCGAAAGGTTCCGTGGGTTCGAATCCCACCCCCTCCGCCATTTTAGGGTGGGATGAGAACTTCAGTTCGACTGGCAGTCCGTGAAACGGACAATCTTATGGCCGAAGGCAATTTCCAGAGCCCTTCCCTTGGGAAGGGATAATCCCACCCCCTCCGCCATGCCTCTCAATCGCCAGCCAACCAGCATAAACACTAGGCCGGGCTGTATCTGTATAACCGTGCTCTTGATTTAGAATGGATTTTTCGCCCTGTGCTTTCAAAGTGGGCTTGGACAGAGATTAGGTATGGACACTGGCAGGGATTCACTTGGGAACAGCATCAAGCAGTATTGAGAGTTACTCCGAACGAGGAATGCCGACTCTACTTCGATATACTCTGGCATACCCACCTACCTAGCGATTAAACCCGAACTCCGAAGTTGAGGTAAGAGAAAGGGGTTAAGAAGGGCACAAGGGAGGGTTGAAAAGAGATTGGGATCTGAACTTCGGCGAAGTTGGGATTTTCCAGTGTAAGATGGCCTCCAGCAGAGGTTTATGTTTT
>CAIJRY010000127.1 GCA_903823215.1 uncultured Spartobacteria bacterium | reverse complement strand
TTCCGTGGCTTCAGCATGAGAAAAGTCAATAACGGCATCGGCTTTTGATACAGCTTCGAGGGATTCTTCTTCATCAATGGTTCCCGACAGCTCGAATGATGGATTTTCATCAACGCAGCTCAAAAGCGCTTTTCCCATTCTTCCTTTGGATCCATAAATAACAACTTTAAGTTTTTTCATAGCAGTAAGTTGCAATTATAGAATACCAACGAATTTTAATGTTCCCATCAGAAGTTCTTTGTTCGATGAAAGCATTTCACAAAGAGGAAGACGGACATCTTCAGTGCAGGCTCCCGTTGCAGCTAGAGCTGTCTTGATCGGAACCGGATTTGGCTCGATAAACAGGTCGCGGAAAGCTGGGTAGTAGCGTTGATGCAACGAAAGCGACGTCTCCAAATCGCCTTCAAAGAAGCTCTGAACCAGTGCCTGAACCTCACTGGGTATAATATTGGAAGCAACACTGATGACTCCCACGGCTCCAGCCACAAGAAAAGGAAGTGTTAGTGAGTCATCGCCAGAGAGAATTTCAAAGCTCTCCGGAAGGACTGCCCTCAGTTGATTAACGCGCTCTACACTCCCTCCTGCCTCTTTGATGGCGACGATATTGGAACAATCCGATGCCAATCTAGCGACGACAGAGACAGGAATCTCGATGCCACAACGCCCCGGGATACTGTAGAGAATGATCGGTATCGAGACGGCATCGGCTACAGCTTTGAAATGGCGGTAAATTCCCTCTGCTGAAGGCTTGTTGTAATAGGGAGCCACAAGGAGTGCTGCGTCAGCACCCAGCTTTTCGGCTTCCATGGTAAGCTCTACTGCCTCTGAGGTAGCATTGGAACCTGTGCCTGCAATCACCAAGGTGCGTCCTGCGGCGGCACTGACTGCCACTTGAATGACCCTGCGATGTTCCTCGTGACTTAGGGTGGGGGACTCACCGGTCGTCCCCACGGCAACAATCCCGGAAATACCAGCTTGTATCTGTGATTCGATCAGTGAGATCAGTGCATGTTCATCAAGCACGCCATCTCGAAACGGGGTAATGAGTGCTGTATGAGCTCCAGCAAAAGAGAGGGATGTCATAAATGAGAGGCTACAGGGTGATGCTGCCATCAAAAACGAAATCGGCGGGGCCGGTCAGGGTGACTTCGGTAAAATGTCCATTTCCCAGATTAAAGCCCACTTCCAGGTCATCACCGCCCCGGACATGAACCCGGACGGGCGAGGGGGCGTTGGTCAGGAGGTGGTGTATCAGTGCCGAAGCGACGACACCCGTACCACAGGCAAGGGTTTCATCCTCAACTCCCCGTTCGTAGGTACGAATAGCCAGCGAGCCTTCAGCTAGGATCTGGACAAAGTTGGCGTTTGTCCCTGCGGGGGCAAAGCGTTGATGCAGTCGGAGGGCTCTCCCTTCCTCAAACACGGAGACAGACTCGAGATGATCGACAAAAACCACCGCATGGGGCACACCTGTATTCAGTGAGTGTACCTCCCGGTCCTGTCCCAGAAGCTGAAGGGAGTGTGCGATTTGAACGCTGTGAGGGGTACTCATCCGAATCTGTACCCGATCCTCATCGAGGAGCTCGGCGGAAATAATCCCAGCCTGAGTACTAAAAGAAAGTACGCCCCGGTCGAGGCCGATCAGATCTGACGCAAAACGGGCAAAACAACGGGCTCCATTGCCGCACATCTCAGCCTCTCCTCCATCGGCATTGTAATAGCGCATCCGAAGTAATTCCTGTGTTCCTTCCACGGCCAGAAGACCATCTGCCCCGATCCCCCGATGCCTGTCGCAGAGTCCGGAGATTTGTTCCTTGGTCAAACAGAGGTTACCGTCGCGGTTATCAACCATCACAAAGTCATTTCCCGCACCGTTCATCTTGGTGAACTCTAAAATCATCGGAACATTATCACTACCCGTCACGCCCGAGTCACGCCACAAAGTGCAATTATCTGTTGTGGAGGATCGTTGACGCCATCGCCACTCCGCTCATAAGGATTCCCATGATCAGGATCACAAGAGCGATGGAACACCCTGGATGAAATACTCCAAGGAATGCCCCGGCAAAATAGATGAAGAAAACCAGAAGTGGAAAAACAGGGGTGGAGGGGGTGGTGGTGTGCTCCTTCAAGAAAAAATCGCCCATCAAAGACATTGTCTTCGAGATGGCTGTCGTCAGGGTGCTTGTAATGACGACGGTGATGCCTGCACCGGGCACATTCAGCGCAAGTGCCGCCACGCTTTGCATTCCCATGGCAAAAGCAATTGCCAAAAGGTGCGTGATGGAAAAGCGCCCGGAAGCCAGTAGAAGTGAGCCTCCGCAGGCAATGATGACCAGCGCATCAAGAAAGATCACAAGGGAAGTGGTGTTGATGGATAAAATATTTTTTAACCGGATCAGGAGGGCTGCAAGGCAACACCCCAGGCAGAAGATCAGCAGGACAAGTGCCGGGCCGGAGGCCTGCGCTATGGGAGATGTTCTCACAAGGGATGTGGCGATCAGCACCGCATTGCCGGTCATATTGGCTGGAAAAATATCCGCGCTCTGAAAACCGATCGCATCCACGCATCCGGCCACCAGAACCATGAGCAGCACGAGAATACGGCGAAGCTTTTCTGGGGCCGGGAGCATTATCAGGTGGCCTGATTTCTAACCGCTTCCGCGATGGGTCGCACAAAGTCAGCAATGCGCTCCGGCAAATCGGGCTGATTCCCATATTCCGCAATCTTTCGCACGATGGCGCTGCCAACAACCACTCCGTCAGCAAGTCCGGCGACAATGGCGGCCTGTTCGGGGTTTGAAATCCCAAATCCAACGGCAACGGGCACCTTGGTAAGTGCTCTGATTGCCTCAACCCGCTCGGCGATATCCGTAGAAAGGCTTGCCTGTTCACCCGTAACACCCTCACGGGAAACATAGTAGATGAAACCCTCAGAGGCATCCGTGATCTCCTTGAGACGCTCTGGTGGAGTCGTCGGGGCAATCAGTCGAATCGTCTTTAATCCAGTGGAGGAAGACAGTTCTGAATTCAGGGATGCCTCCTGGGGGGGAAGATCAAGTAAGAGAAGCCCGTCAGCACCAGCCTTTGCTGCATCTGCCTGAAACTTGCCAAATCCATAAATATAGACCGGATTAAGGTAGGCAAAGAGAACAATGGGAATCTGACTGGTTTTGCGGATTTCACGGACAAGATCAAGGATGCCGGGGACCGTGGCACCTGCGGTCAAGGCACGGTTTGCAGCAGCCTGAATGGTCGCTCCATCGGCAAGCGGATCGGAAAATGGCACTCCCAGCTCCAGCAGATCGACTCCGGCACCTTCGAGTGCCACGGCAATTTTGGCCGAGATTTCCAAGGACGGATCGCCTCCGGTGATGTAGGCGATCAAGGCTGTGCGGCCAGTAGTTTTAAGTTGCTTAAAGAGAGAGTCGATTCGGTTCATGTGCTAAAGAGTCGATTTAAGGGAATTCCTGACTCTGAGACAATCTCTATACTCCCCCTGCACAGTTATCAATAACTACAGATAATATATGTCATGAATAGTGAAGTCATGAAATCGAAAGAGCACAAAATATACACACTACCCAATTAAGACGAGTCTCCTTCACCTACGGAGAAGGTTTTCTAATGATTTCAATC
>CAIJRY010000126.1 GCA_903823215.1 uncultured Spartobacteria bacterium | reverse complement strand
CGAGAACATAGGGACGGGTGACACCATATTTCAGGCACCGTGGACCGCCGGCATTGGTGGCGATGTTACCGCCAAGAGAGCAATCCTTGAGACTGGCCGGATCAGGTGGATAGAAGAGCCCTTTCTTGCGAGCCGCTTCCTGAAGCATTCCGGTGATGACTCCGGGTTGAACCACGGCGACAAAATCCCGCTCATTGACTTCCTTGATCCGTTTCATCCGATGCATGCTCATCAGAATCCCACCCCTTACCGGCACGCATCCGCCGACATATCCGTGGCCGGCACCACGCGTCGTGACGGGTATGCCGCGCTTGCTCGCATAGCCAAGGACGGCGGCGACTTCCTCTGCCGTGCCGGGCGCCACGGCGATCTCGGGGAGCGCGGAGGCAAACCACTTGTCCCGTCCGAGTTCGGCGAGACGCACCGGATCGGTAATCACTCCCTGCGGGAAGGGGATGATTTTTCTCAGATCCCCCTCAAGCGAAGTTCGGGGCCGTGCCGATTTTGTTTTGGATCGAGCGGAAGTGCTCAAGATTCCTTGATCGATATTCCCATAATCTCGTAGCCACCATCGACATAAATCACCTGACCGGTGATGCCGCTGCCGCCGTCGCTTGCAAGGAAGACGCCGGTCTGTCCCAGTTCCTCACCGGTACAGGTGCGGCCCAGCGGGGCATAGTCCTCGTAATGCTTGATCATGATGCCAAGGCCGGAGACCCCTCTGGCTGCAAGAGTGTTCATCGGTCCGGCACTGATGCAATTGACACGGATTTTTTTGGAACCGAGATCGTAGGCGAGGTAGCGGGTGCTGGCTTCGAGAGCCGCCTTGGCGACTCCCATGACATTGTAGTGGGGGACAACCTTGACCGCCCCGTAGTAGCTCATAGCCACGATGCTGCCTCCATCCGTCATCAGAGGAACAGCCTCACGGGCAAGTCCAATCAATGAGTAGGCACTGATGTCGTGTGCCGTGCGGAAGGCATCTCGTGTCGTGGAGAGAAATCCTCCTCCTAGGGCCTCCTTGGGAGCAAAAGCAACGGAGTGCAACATCATGTCGATCTTGGGGGTGACTTCGCGCACCTTGCCAAAGAATTCGGAAATCTGCTCGTCGCTTCCGACATCACATGGCTGAAGGAAGGTGTCCGCGCCGAACTCGGAGACGAGTTCCTCGACATTTTCCTTGAGGCGTTCTCCCTGATAGTTGAACAGCAGTGTTGCTCCGGCCTGCTTCCACGCCTTGGCGATATGCCATGCGATGCTTCGTTTGTTGGCGACGCCGAAAACAACGCCGACTTTACCTGCGAGGGGTCCTTGACTCATCCCAATAGAAAGCCTGCTTCATCCCCCTTCTGTCACGAAAAAAGAAATGCTCCCTTGTTATTTAAATCAGCGTTTCCTTAAGGAACCGCTGATTTAATCCCATGATGACTGCTGTAAACTATTTGACTATTTTCCAAGACGCGAAGCGCAGTGGTAATACCCCTGCGGTCTTGCCCAAGCGAGCAACGCAGGAAAATAGTCAAATAGTTACAGCCCAGAGGGTTTCGGCGATAATGGAGCCGGAGGCTGTGTTGGCTTCGTGCTTACAGCCCGCATGGGGATGCGCGCACGAAGCCGCCTTGCCTGCGGCCAATTCTTACCGCAACAGTCTCAATGCGATTAAATCTGCGGTTCCTTAATGCGAGTCCCCGGTCGGCTTTGAACCGGAGAGGCCTTGCCTGATCGCCGCCGCTTTGGCCATTTCTCCATTTGCCATGTAGGAATCAGCCAGGCTTTCCATCGCCTGGATCGTATCGGAGGATGCCGGGCCAAAAGTGGCAAAGTAGTAATCCCTGACCTTCTCCTGAAGGGGGATGGCTTGTTGAGGAAGACCGAGGGAGTAATAGGTGTTGCCGAGTGTGGCCTCCAGTTTGGCCTGATGGCTAGGCTCGAGGGAGTTGAGGTCGCTGCCGAGTTTCTGCGCCCCAGCATCAAGCATTTCGACAACGGTGATCGTTTTGCCATCCCGTGTCGGATCGGGATTTCTGAAGAGTTCCTTGAGAAACCGTGAGATTGACTCGGCATCCCTTAGGGCAGCCTGGGCTTTATTGCGTTCAAGGATGGCGGTGTGCTCGCTGGCCCTCAGATTGATGACAAACCAGACGGCCAGTACGGCGATCAGAAACCATGCCACAAAACTTGTTGCAACAATGCCCTTGTTCCGTTGTACGAAAAGGCGGAGCTGTTTGGCAAAACTTGCATGCTCGGCGCTGGTGGCAAAACCCGCCTGATAGGCCGTGATGTCGGCTTGCAGGGCAGTGACGCTTTGATAGCGATCATTCCTGTCAAGAGCCATGGCCTTTTTGACAAGTGCGACAAGGGAGTCGGCGATTTTTAATTTTCTGCTGGGTGATCTGAGCGGATCAATGGCGCCCTTTTTGACCCGTTCCAGAACTTCCCCGACATCATCTACATTTATGGGGGGGCGATAGCTTAGGATCGTGTAGAGGATTGCCCCGAGTGAGTAGATGTCTGAGCGCTCATCAAGATGTTCGATGTCACCCGCCGCCTGTTCGGGGGACATATAACGGGGTGTGCCAAGAATCTGACCAGCCATCGTCTTGCTTGAGGTATCCGAAATACTCTCCTGATCGCTTGGAGGATCGGAATCCTCGCCTCCTTTACGCTCGAGATATTCATCGGGGTTGCTCTCGGAGGAATCCCTTTTACCGAGGACTTTGGCGAGGCCCCAGTCCATCACCAGAACTTCGCCGTATTCACCGATCATCACATTCTCCGGCTTCAGATCCCGGTGGATCACTCCCCTGCTGTGGGCGAATGCGACGGCATCACAAATTTTTTGAAAAAGGGTGAGAAGCATGGGAAGGGGATATTTTCTCATGGTTTCTTTATCCCTGCCTGCAAGTTGTTTCAGGATCTCACTTAAGGTAACTCCCTGCACAAACTTCATCGTATAATAAACATGTCCGTTCTCATCGACTCCAAGTTCGTACACCGGGACGATATTCGGGTGTTCGAGTTGTCCGGTCACTTTGGCCTCCGCGATGAAGCGCACATGATCCCCGCTGGAGAGGGAATCCAGCATCACCTTCATCGCTACTGTGCGCTCGATAGTGACCTCCCTGGCACTAAGAATAGCCCCCATACCTCCCTGTGCGATCATGCCCCCGATGTCGTATTTTTTGTCCCGCAGTAACTCCTCGGGCAGCATGCGTTTCACAAGCGCCTGGTTCGGGGCGATGGACATGTCGCTTCTGACTTCCGTTTTCAAACGCCGCAGGGAAATCATGGTTCCCGCTCCCAGACGGATTCTCTGGTTCGGCCACATGCGTGTCGGTTCCGAGATAGGGTTGTCATTGACGAAGGTGCCGTTACTGCTGCCCAGGTCCTCAATGAATGAGTGATCATAGTTGATCGTCAGTCTCGCGTGCTTTCTTGATAGGCCGGCATCCTCCACATGAACATCGCAGGAGGGATCACGCCCGATCACATACTCGCCGGGGTGAACGGTTTTTCTCGCAATCTCTACCCCTTCCTTGGTGATGATAATTTCCGTTTCTGGAATAATCATAGAATTGGAACAGTGTTTGCCTATCGTCCCCGAAGGAGCCTGTCGGCAGTGAAGAAAGGAAGCTCGGCTTTTAATATTTTTTGCCGGGTGATCTCGATCGGATAAATCACCCGTCGGTATTCGACGCTGTTCTGATCGGGTCTGTAAATCACATAACAGGCCCGGTTATCTCCATCCCGGGGTTGTCCCACAGACCCCACATTGACAAGAGTCTTGCCAGATCCGGGGAGGGATAATATGCCCTCTCCCGTGAACTTCGAGGGGAGGCTCTGCGGTGAGCGGGAGACCCATAGGAGAGGGTCATGTGTGTGGCCACAGAATGCGAGTTGGGTGGACTGATAGAAGAAATGAGCCTCCGCATCCTCCTCGGAGAGGATGTAGTTCCAGTCTTCGGGGGAATCGAGGGAGGCGTGCAGAAAGGTGATGCCATCAATCATCAGATCGTGGGGTAACGACAAGAGCCATGATTTGTCATTCTCCGCGAGTTGTGCGGCAGAAAAAACAACCCCAGCACGCGCATTGGCATTGAAATAAACAGAGTGGTCGTCGAGACATGCCGCCTCGTCATGATTTCCCATAACGACAGCGCATCCCAAGGCGCGAATTTTTTTCAGACAGTGCTGTGGATCGGCTGCATAGCCCACGATGTCCCCCAAACAAACAATCTCGGTGACTTCCTGAGACTTCAGGTCTTTCAGGACGGCCGTGAGGGCCTCCAGATTGGAGTGAATATCGGAGATGACGGCTATCGCGTTCTGTGTGGGCATGGGGAGAGAGGGGAGAGCCCCATCTTTGTTTTCCCGTAAAAATCCACAAGGTCTAATAATGACCGCTCACCCTCGGGGATGAAACTTCCGATGCACCGACTTGAGTTGCCCGCGATCGACCTGCGTGTAGATCTGGGTGGTGGCGATGGAGGCATGGCCGAGCATTTCCTGAATGATGCGGAGATCAGCCCCTCCTGCCAGCAGATGTGTGGCAAAAGAGTGGCGGAGTTGGTGTGGATGGATCGACTCCTCAATGCCTGCCTTCTTGGCATAGTAACGAACAAGCTGCCAGATGCGGGCTGGGGTGAGGGGATGGCCTCGGACGGAGAGAAAGATGGCAGCGCCCGATTTTGCGGAGATAAGTTTTGGGCGAGCGGTGGCGAGATAGTGTTTTAGCGCCTCCAGAGCAGCACGGCCGACGGGAATCAGGCGGGTTTTATTACCCTTGCCCGTCACTCGCAGCACTCCTCCCTCTTCATCCAGGTGTTCCAGACGCACGGTGCATGCTTCAGCAATGCGGAGTCCGCAGGCGTAGAGCAGTTCCAGCAGTGCGCGGTCACGGATTTCCAGCGGAGTATCACCGGTGGGTGCGGCTACCAGCTTCGCCATCTCTGGTTGGGAGAGGGGCTGAGGGAGTGTCTTGGGCAGTCTCGGAAGAGGCAGCTTCTCCGCAGGGTCGCTTGGGATGAGACACCGAGCCATGAGGAATCGGAAGAAAATGCGGAGCGCAACAGCCTCCAGCTTGATCGAAGTGGCAGAGAGTCCCCGTTTTTTTTCGGCAATCAGAAATTCTGAGAGAAGCGAAGGAGTGACCCGTTCCAGCGATGCAATCTCTCGTTTGGAAGCCCAATCGGCAAAGCGCTCCAGAGAGGATCGAGTCGAGAGTTGGTAGTTCGTCGAGAGTCCGCGCTCGGTGGCGAGGAACAGGATGAAAGAATCTATCTGGCCGCTAAATGCCTCCGGCAGCACACCCTCCATGATCAGCTAAGGCAGTGGCGAACTCAAACGGACAAGTGCCTCATGATATTTCTCGGCGGTCTTGGCGACGATTTCTGGTGGAAGTATGGGAGCGGGAGGTTGCTTGTCCCAACCACAGTTTTCGAGCCAGTCGCGGACGAACTGCTTATCAAAGCTTGGAGGACTCCCTCCCGATTGGTACTGATCCGCAGGCCAGAAGCGGGAGGAGTCGGGTGTCATGCATTCATCGATCAGGATGATCTCACCGTCGCGGATGCCGAACTCGAACTTAGTGTCGGCGATGATGATGCCGCGGGAGGCGGCGTAGGCGCGACCATGGCGATAGAGTTCAATACTCATGTCACGAACCTGATGGGCGATTTCATCACCCAGAATCTGTCGGCACTGCGACCAGGTGATTGCTTCATCATGGCCTTCCTCTGCCTTAGTGCTCGGGGTGAAGAGATCCTCGGGGAGACGGTCTGATTGTTCGAGCCCTGCGGGAAGAGCGAGGCCGCCGACCGTGCCACTCTCCTGATACTCCTTCCAGCCTGATCCGGCGATGTAGCCCCGTACGACACACTCGACGGGTAGTGGCGTCGCCTTTCTTGCAATCATGGAGCGCCCCCGGAGGATGTCGGTGTAGGGCTTGAGTTCTAGCGGAAAGGCGGAGACCTCCGTCTCGATCATATGATTGGGAACAAAGTCGAGGCGGTTGAACCAGAACGCCGAGAGTTGATTGAGGACTTCTCCCTTGCCGGGGATCGCATTCGGCAGGATGCAGTCGAAGGCCGAGATGCGATCTGTGGCTACGAGGAGCAGATGTTCTCCGAGGTCAAAGACCTCGCGGACTTTGCCGCTACGAAGTTTTTTAATGCCGGGAAGATCGCAGGTGAGAAGATCCATGGGAGGGGAGAGTAGTGATGAAACTTGAAATCTGAAAGCTGAAACGAGGCTTTGGGAAAGCTGAGTTGTAGCCTCCGAAGGAGGGCCCATCGGGCGAGCCTTGCGGGAGCAAGCGAGTACAAACAAGCACCTGGGAAGGTGCGCGAAAAGGAGCGTTGGAACGCGCCTTAGTCATAGGAGGGCGAAGGGCCGAGTAGTCCGAGGTTCAGCAGAACCAAGGATGCCTGATCAGGGAGGATCGGCAGACAAAGACTGCAACGAAGTGGCAGCCCGCAGGGCGGCACAGCTTGCCGGGAGGCAAGTGCCGTCAAACTTGAACCAAGCACCTAGGAAGGCGCGTTCCTCACATTCCCCTTTTCCGGCGTATCTTGTGCTTCTTGTGGCAAATATTCTCCTGCGGTCATTTTTCCACTCTTGTCGATCTCCGCGTTTACGAGTCATCCCTAGTCATTCGTCCCCGTCCCTTCTTGATTTCGGAGCGGTGGCGTTTTTCCTCCACCAGCTTGCGTTTTTCCGAGAAGGAACGGGTGGCCTTTTGGCGGCGGGCCTTGGCTGAATCAGCCTTCATTTTGGCACTGCGGGTGGCGCGTCGTTCGGCAAGCTTTTCAGCAAGTCGTTCGCGGGCAATCTTGCGGTTCATGCTCTGACTGCGCGAGTCGCTGACACAGACGGAGACACCGGTGGGAAGGTGAGTCAGGGTGACAGCGGTCGAGACTTTGTTGACATGCTGACCTCCCGGGCCGGAAGAGCGGGCAAAACTCTCCTGCAAGTCTTCTTCGCGAAGTGGTGAGAGTGGCATGACGTGTTGATCGTTAAAACCCTTACTTTAAGGCTTCATCACTTCTAAATCATCGTTCATTATTTTCCCATGTTTCTTCATCAAGTTGTGGATTCCTCCATCGGCCTTCTCGATCAGTTGACTGATGAGTCAAAAGGTCTGCGACTCATCGTTTCAAGAACAGGTGCCGAGCCGGTAAGCCTTGCGCTTCGCGATAAAAAAGGCGCTTGGAAAGGATTCCTCTGGCGTGACGGCGAGGTGGAGAAGCCGGAAACAGGTTGGGGGAATCACGCCACGGTCATGGGATAT
>CAIJRY010000125.1 GCA_903823215.1 uncultured Spartobacteria bacterium | reverse complement strand
TTGGCTGATGCCAAGGCCGTCCCCAAGGCCGTCCCCAAGGCCGCGGCTGATCTGGATGCATACCGCACGAGCTACAACCACCGCGCCCTCAATATCCTGAACCCCTCCCAGCAGGATCGCCTCCGTCAGATCGAACGCCAGATGCTCGGGCCGGTTCTCCTGACCTCCCTCTCCGAGCAGAAACTGCTGGGGATCACGACCAAGCAGCAGCAGAAACTCGCCGATATTCACCGCTACGACCAGACCAAGGCAGCGGAGATCATGAAGAAGTTCCACGAAGGAAGGATCTCCTCCTTCCATAGGGACATTGAATTGCACCGCCTTCAGAGGACAATAGGCAGGAGTATTTATTCGCAGTTGACCGACGACCAGCGCAAACAGTGGTTGGGGCTCACCGGTCCCAAGCTTAAGTTGTAATAGGGGGCTTGCGCTTTTTTTAGCGCGGAGCGTTGTTGCTCGCTTGCTGCATTGGGGTACTGCCGCTGCTCTTTCAGGCCTTGCTCTGCATCAAAACCCCTGTTCCTTTACTCAGACAGTCTCCTTGGTGTCTGTTTGTCAAATTGCATGCATGCTGCTTTGATTCTTGAATGAGGAACTTTGGCTTCGCTGCCCTACTGCCGTCATGCATTCTTTTTGTGATGGAAACAGGGGGCATGATGGAGAGTGCAAAGGCATTCGATATTTTCTCCCATCGGCAGGGAAACCGACCTGAGATTTTTGAAAGGGGCGATCTTTACGCAATCAGGAAAACCTATCCGAAATCGTCCCTCCTTCAGCAGGAGATGATGGATTTTTCCGATCGTTACACCATGGCGATCTGGCAGGCGCTCGATGAGTATCTCCGCACCGAGAGTAATCCCCTGAAACGTTCGGCAGCCGAGCAATGGAAGGTTCTCTTCTCCGCTGCCACGATGGAGATCGCCTCCGAGCGGGAAACATCCGCAAGCCTCCTTGACATGGCCGTTTTCATGAATCTCTCCGATTGGGTGGTCAGAAACTACTGGGTGCCGGAGGTTTTCGGTCCTGCTGGAAAACCGTTGATCGCAGCCCATAGGCAGATGAAGAAGGATATGGATGCGATTCTCTCCGGTGCTCTCTCTCCCAGCCAAAGGGATCAGCTCTCCTCTGCCATTGAAGCATGGAAAAAGGAGCATCCGAAATCATGCTATGTCGCGGATATCAGATTGCGCGACCTGGCGACGGTGCGCGGGGCGAAAGATCAATGGAAAGGAGGGTTTCCCGTTCTGGCAGATCTCCGCCACGCCCTCGGAAGAGTCGATGATGCCTTCCAGTATGGAGAGAGGTTGATGTTCTATGTCGAACGCCTCTCCCGCATCCTCACCATGCAGACCTCGCTGACGATCGCCCAGACGGGAGCCTCACCCTCAATCGTTTCCCTCACCAAAAGCGCGGATGCGGCCTCCTCGGCACTGGAGAAACTTCCCGGCACGCTCTCCGCAACCCTCCAGACAAATGCCTCCACGATTCAGAGCCTGCTGCCGGGCATTCAGACGACGCTGGCCGATACCCGGTCA
>CAIJRY010000124.1 GCA_903823215.1 uncultured Spartobacteria bacterium | reverse complement strand
GGACTCCTGCTCATGATCCCAAACATGTACAAGATCGCGGGTGAACTGCTCCCCTTCGTCCTCCATGTGACGGCCCGTACGCTGGCCACTCACGCCCTCTCGATCTTCGGGGATCATTCGGATGTGATGGCTTGCCGCCAGACCGGCTTCGCAATGCTCTGCTCTGGTTCGGTTCAGGAGGCTCAGGACATGGCCCTCATCTCCCATGCGGCAACCTTGGAATCGCGCATCCCTTTTCTGCATTTTTTTGACGGTTTTCGCACCTCGCACGAAATCCAGAAGATCGAGACCTTAAACGACGAGATTCTCTCGGCAATGATCAATCCCGAATGCGTTGCCGCATTCCGATCAAGAGCCCTCACGCCAGATCGCCCCTCCCTCCGGGGATCGGCGCAAAACCCGGATGTCTTTTTCCAGGCTCGTGAGGCTTGCAACCGGTATTATGATGCCCTGCCATCCATTGTGGCGGATGTCATGGAGCGTTTCGGCAAGTTGACCGGCAGGAATTATGGAGCCGTGGAGTACTCGGGACATCCCGAAGCCGACAGGGTCATCATCATCATGGGATCGGGAAGCGAAACCGTCTCGGAAACCGTCAGGCATCTCAACGGCCAAGGGGCTAAAGTTGGTGTTCTTCAGGTGCGATTGTTCCGCCCCTTCCCGGCTAAAGAGCTCCTTGCAGCACTCCCCGTGACCTGCAGAAGTCTTGCTGTTCTGGATCGAACCAAGGAGCCGGGCTCCATAGGAGACCCTCTCTATCTCGATATTCTCGGAGCACTCGCCGAAGCGCGTGCCGAGGGAATACTCCCACTGGAGGTCGATCCGGTCGTGGTTGGCGGCCGTTACGGTCTCTCGTCTAAAGAGTTCACTCCGGCGATGGCCAAGGCCGTCTTTGACAATCTGCTGCTGGAACGCCCAAGGAACCATTTCACCGTCGGTATCAATGACGACGTGACGGGGCTCTCCCTCAGTGTCGATGAGAGCTTCGACATCGAGTCACCCGCCACAACCCGCGCGGTTTTCTTCGGACTCGGAGCGGACGGAACGGTCGGCGCGAACAAGAACTCCATCAAGATCATCGGGGGTGAGACGCCGAATTTCGCCCAAGGCTATTTTGTTTATGACTCCAAAAAATCGGGGGCGGTCACGATCTCCCACCTACGATTCGGTCTGGAACCTATCCGTGCTCCCTATCTGATCAATCGCGCGGGATTTGTGGCCTGTCATCAATGGGCGTTTCTGGATCGTCTTCCCATGCTTGATTGCGCAGCGGATGGGGCCGTCTTTTTGCTGAACTCCCCCTACCCTCCGTCGGAAGTATGGGATCATCTCCCTCTCGAGGTGCAGGAGCAGATGCTGGCCAAAAACATCCGATTTTTCTGCATCGATGCCTATGCCGTCGCCCGTAATTCCGGGATGGGTGGCCGCATCAATACGATCATGCAGACCTGTTTCTTTGCGATCTCCGGAGTGCTACCGAGCGATGAAGCAATTACCCGAATCAAGGATGCCATCCGCAAGAGCTACAAGAAAAAGGGCGAGGAAGTCGTCCAGAGAAATTTTGCAGCCGTGGATCAGACGCTTGCCGCTCTCAGTGAAGTACCCCTGCCAAAATCGGTCACCACTTCCAGGATGCGTCCTCCGGCGGTTTCGGATAAGGCTCCCGATTTTGTACAGCGGGTCACCGGAGTCATCCTCGAAGGCAAGGGGGATCTGCTGCCAGTGAGCGCTTTCTCCGTTGACGGAGCCTGGCCGACGGCCACGGCCCGCTGGGAAAAAAGAAATGTCGCCCACGAAATCCCCGTCTGGGATCCCTCCATCTGCATTCAATGTAACAAATGTGTGCTTGTCTGCCCGCACGCAGCCATCAGGGCCAAGTTCTATACGCCCGAAGTTCTTGCGGGGGCTCCTGCCGGATTCAAATCCACCCCCTTCCGATCACAGGATTTTCAGGGTGCCAACTTCACCATTCAGGTTGCTCCCGAGGATTGCACCGGATGCAGTCTCTGCACCACGATCTGTCCCGCCAAGGACAAGACAAACCCCCGTCACAAGGCAATCGACATGGTTCCCCAAGAACCACTTCGTGCTCAGGAGAGCAAAAATTTCGACTTTTTCCTCTCCATTCCCGAAGCCGACCGCTCGTCGCTCGATCTGAAAACGATCAAGACCAGTCAGTTCCTAGAGCCTCTCTTTGAATTCTCAGGAGCCTGTGCCGGGTGCGGGGAAACTCCCTATCTGAAACTCCTGACCCAACTCTATGGAGACCGTCTTATCATCGCCAACGCCACAGGCTGCTCCTCGATCTACGGTGGCAACCTGCCAACCACTCCCTACACTGTCAATCAGGATGGGAGAGGTCCCGCTTGGGCTAATTCCCTTTTCGAGGATAATGCAGAGTTCGGACTTGGCATCCGCCTGGCGGTCGATCTGAGAGTCGAACATGTCCGTCGGCTTTTGGCCTCCGTCGCCCCATCGGTCGGTGATCAGCTTGTCGCTTCCCTCCTCGAGGCCGATCAATCGGGCGAAGCCGGTATCCGCGAGCAACGCCTACGCGTCGAGGGACTGAGATCCTCCCTCTCATCACTGAACTCACCCGTCTCCGCCGAACTTCTTCAGGTCGCCGACTATCTCGTTAAAAAGAGTGTCTGGATCATTGGGGGTGACGGCTGGCCCTATGACATCGGATTCGGTGGACTTGATCATGTCCTTTCAGGACAGGCCGACATCAATGTGCTTGTTCTCGACACGCAGGTCTATTCCAACACGGGAGGACAGCAGTCCAAGGCCACGCCGCTCGGCGCGGTCGCCAAGTTTGCAGCAAACGGGAAAAAGGTTCCGCGCAAGCAACTTGGTGTCATGGCCATGGGATACCAGACTGCCTATGTTGCCTCCATCGCGATGGGAGCCAAGGATGGACAGACCCTTTCGGCACTCGTGGAGGCGGGAAGCTATCCCGGCCCTTCGCTGGTCATCGCCTACAGCCACTGCATCGCCCACGGATTTAATCTCAGTCATGGTATGGAGCAGCAGAAGCTGGCCGTTGATTCCGGCTTCTGGCCCCTTTACCGCTTTGATCCTCGCAGGGATCTGGGTGAGGAATCCGCTCTGCGACTCGATGCAGGCGAACCTAAAGTGCCCGTCTCAAAGTTCCTTCTTAATGAAGCGCGCTTCCGCATGTTGCAGACAAGCGATCCCGCCCAGGCCGCAGCGCTCGCTGCCGCCACGCAGGAAGAATGCGACCATCATGGCAGATACCTTCGTCGCCTTGCCGAAGAACTTTCCAAACCAAAATCCAAAATCTGACAGCCATGTCCATCGAGCTCGCCACCAACTACCTCGGTCTTCAACTCAAACATCCCTTCATTCCGGGAGCATCACCCCTGGTTGACAACCTCGACACCGTGAAACAGCTCGAGGATGCCGGGGCGGCCGCCATCGTGATGCGATCACTCTTCGAGGAGCAAATCGAGATGGACTGGCGCGGCGTGGATTCCCTGATGCTCAGCCATGAGGAGTCCTCCGCAGAGGCCATCAGCTACTTCCCGAGAGCCGAAGAATTTGCGCTCACGCCGGATCGATATCTCGAGCATATAGCCTCCATTCGCGCAGCTGTGGATGTGCCAGTGATCGCCTCCCTCAATGGAGTAACACCCGGCGGATGGGTCTCGCTGGCAGAATCGATGCAACAGGCCGGGGCGGATGCATTGGAACTCAATATTTATCAATTACCTGCTGATACCGAGGTCAGCGGCTCGGAAATTGAAGACACCGTGGTGCGCATTCTCGACACCATGCTTGGCCGAATCACGATCCCCGTTGCCGTGAAGCTCTCCCCCTTCTACTCCTCTCTCCCCAATTTTGCAAAAAGACTTGCCGCAAGCGGTGCCAGCGGGTTGGTCCTCTTCAACCGCTTTTACCAGCCTGATATCAATATCGAGGATTTGGAAGTCTCCCCATTACTCCACCTCTCCGACTCCTCCGAACTTCTTGTACGGCTGCGTTGGATGGCAATCCTCGAAAGCATCCCCAATCTCGATTTCTCCCTTAGTGGAGGAGTTCATACTGGCAGCGATGCTGTGAAGGCCCTGATGTCGGGCTCCACCACGGTTCAAATGGTCTCTTGCCTTCTCAAAAATGGCCCAGCTCACCTGAAAAAAATCATCACTGAAGTGCGCGAATGGATGACCGAGCATGAATATAACTCCGTCGAGGAACTCAGAGGCTGCATGAGCTACCGTAAGTGCCCCGATCCGGGAGGCTATGAACGAGCCAACTACCTCCGGGTCCTGCAGACCTGGAGAGTCTCCTAAAAAGATAAGTATCCCCCACAATAGTATGTACAAACCAATTAATCCGTCGGGCGAACGCCCGTTAATGCGCGGCGTTGCGCTTCTTAACAATTCCCTACTCAACAAGGGGATGGCCTTCAGTGAATATGAGCGGGATGCCTTTGGATTGAGGGGATTATTGCCGCCCGCCGAACTGGACATCGAAGAACAAACAAAACGCGTTCTCCACAATTTCCGCAGAAAATCGACGGATCTGGAAAAATACACATTCCTCACAATGCTCCAGCAGCGGAACGAGGTGCTCTTTTTTCATCTTCTGCATGCGAATCTTGAGGAGATGATGCCCATCATCTACACCCCGACCGTTGGACAGGCCTGTCTGGAGTATGGCAGCATCTGGAGGGGGCCTCGTGGATTGTTTCTATCCATCAGGGAAAAAGGAAGGCTCCGGGAAATCATGAGGCATTGGCCCAATACGGGAGCCAGGATGATCGTGGTGACCGATGGAGAGAGAATTCTTGGCCTAGGCGATCTCGGTGCCTATGGGATGGGGATCTGCGTCGGAAAGCTTGCGCTCTACACCGCCTGTGCAGGATTGCACCCCTATTACTGCCTGCCGATCGCGCTCGATGTGGGCACCAACAATGAGTCCCTGCTAGCCGATCCCTATTACATAGGGCTCAAACAACGTCGTGTTCGCGGAGCGGAATATGATGAATTTATCAACGAATTCATGGAGAGTGCCGCCGAAGTGTTCCCGGGTGCCTTGGTTCAATTTGAGGATTTTGGAAACAGTAATGCTTTTGATCTCCTAAAAAAATGGCGCAACAAGGCATGCTCTTTCAACGATGACATCCAGGGAACCGCTGCAGTAGCGATGGCCGGCATTCTTGCAGCGCTCAAAATCAGCAACTCGCGCATAGAGGATCAGCGATTGCTCTTCATGGGAGCCGGCGAGGCTGGCTTGGGAATCGGCAATCTGTTTGTCCAGCATCTTGTTTCAGAGGGCATTCCGATCGAGAAGGCGCGCAAAACCTGCTGGTTTGTAGACTCCAAGGGGTTGGTTGTTGCGTCCCGATCAGCAGAGCTGAGCGAACATAAACTGGTTTTCGCACACGAGGCAGAAGCCTGTGCAGATCTTGCTAGCGCGGCGCGAATTATCCGTCCAACCGCTCTCATCGGTGTGGCGGGCGTGGCGCGTGTGTTCACACAGGAAATCGTTTCCATGATGGCAGAATTCAACCAAAGGCCAGTGATTTTTGCTCTCTCCAACCCTACCTCGAAGGCAGAGTGCACCTCGGAAGAAGCCATCGAGTGGAGTGCTGGGCGCGCCATCTATGCAAGCGGCAGCCCGATGCCGGAGGTTCAATTTGAAGGCCGCCGCATTGTCTCGGGCCAAGGTAATAATACCTATATTTTCCCCGGCGTGGGGTTGGGGGTTCTCGTTTCGCAGGCACGCGAAGTCACCGACAGTATGTTTCTAGCCGCCGCCCGTAAACTTGCCTCCATGGTCACTTCAGAGGAACTGGCCGAAGGCAGAATCTATCCTTCGCTTGAGAGGATACGCGAGGTTTCGCACTCGATTGCCGTGGAAGTTGCCCTTATTGCCTTCCGTGAGGGACTGACCGACTTACCGGAGCCAGTAAATCTTGAGGAGGAGATTTCTCTGAGGATGTTCCGTCCCGAATATGTAGAATACTCCTAATCAAGAACTCCCGGGGCTTTCCGATAGGGGCTTGATCCTACCTATGGGCTCATGGGGATGTGTGTGAAACTTATGCAAGTGCGGGTGCTTGTGAACACCAAATCCATGCATGTGCCTGTGCTCGTGAATCAAGGAAGTTCTTCTGAGCAGCAATTCATCACCCAGAATCCGAGAGGGGGTTCCGGTTTGCGCAACTCTCCCGTCTTCAAAAACAATGCAGCGTTCTGCGATATCTCCGACGATTTCGAGGTCGTGAGTCGCCGTGACCACGGTCTTTCCACCTTGGAATTCCTGAAGAAACTCTATCATCTGGCTCTGGCTTTTGGGATCCAGAGAGGAGGTCGGTTCGTCAAGGAGAAGCACTTCCGGATCAAGCATCAACACCGAGGCAAGTGCCACTCGCTTCTTTTCCCCCCCGGATAGTCTGTGAGGTACCCTGTGCTTCAGGTGGAGGAGGTTCATCCGATCAAGCATGGAGTCAATCGCTTCAATAATTTTCGATTTGGGCCAATGCATCTGAAGAGGGCCAAAGGCAAGCTCGTCAAACACGGTCGGACTGAACAGCTGTACATCGGGATTTTGAAAGACAAATCCAACCCGTCTCCGAAATTCAAAAGAAAATTCTTCATCTCGGAGAGATTCTTCATTCAAGACCCTGCCGTCGAAACAGACACTCCCACTTTGGGCAAAATAGAGTCCGTCGAGAAGCCTAAGGATGGTTGATTTTCCAGAACCATTGGCGCCAAGAATGGCAACCCTCTCTCCGCGCTTTATTGAAAATGTCACAGAATCCAGGGCCTGCACCTCGCGATAGCGGTAACTGGCACACTGAATATCGAATAAGTTCATGATTACCTCAGCATGATCAACAAAACAGCGATCGTAGTCAGTATCATCATTGATAACCAGTCCCTCTTTCTAAAACAAAATTCATCAAGAATATGGATCTCGCCAGTGAATCCTCTCGACTGCATTGCCAGATAGACTTCCTCGCTGAGCTGAAGACTCCTGCTCAAGAGCACTGCCAGGATCGATGCGGTCAATTCACGCTGCTGGGAAGGACTCCATCGTCCGACTTTTCTGCTCGATCTGGCATCGAGGAAATTCTGAGTCAAGTGGAGTAGCAGAAAGAGATAACGGTGGGTCATGCTGAGGATCGTGACAATGATGACTGGCAGTCGAAAAAATCGCAGCGATTTGAGCAAATGAGTCCAAGGGGTGGTCAGGATGAGCAACATGGCCACCGTGGCCGCAGTTTCGGCACGGGCTAGCAACCGCCATGCGGATTGTACCCCTTGGGAGGAAATCGGCCAATGAAGCAATGGCAGATGAAAGATCGTGACGCCGGGAGTCGTAAAGATGGCGGGCAGGGCGATCAAACCCGTAAAAAACAGAACTCCCAGCCAGGTTCTTTCCAGATAGAGACGGAAGGAGAGGCGCGATAATGCAATCATCAGAATGCTGAATAGAAAGACGGCCCCTGTTACCCAAAGATCACTTGTACTGACAGCTCCCACAATGAGCACCAAGGCACCGCCGACTTTGACCCTGGGATCAAGCTGTTGAAGCATTCCTTTCTCACCTGAGGTCAGTGTGGCCTGATCTGCGTGGTTCAGGATTTCACCGAGATTCGCAATTGTTTTCTCAAGGAAACCAAAACTCGATTTTCTACGAAACACGATCGAATGGGATTTGAAAATCAGGCGGTACCTCTTCGTCTCATTCTCAAGCCAAACCCTGTCAGCCAACTGACGAAGAAACAGAAGAGCAAGATTAGGCCAGATCCAAAGATAGAAGAGAGAATGTATCCGAGCCGGGGACTTCTCACGAAAGCGGGTGCGTAGTCTGGCATTGGTGCCGTCCAGACTTGGGACAATTTTTCAAAGGTACTTGGGATGTTCTCAGGCGGAGCCACATTGTGAGACGCTGCAGCGATTTGCTTTCTGACTTCGGGATTTTTAAAATCCTCTGAACTCCATTCCCCCCATGCGTTGCCTGCAGCGAGAAGCCCTAGAGGCGAAAGCACCATCAACACGGCGAGCAGTAGCCAGAGCGGTTGGAGATTGACCGCTGCACCCTCGATCACCTCATGATCCCGATCGGCGGCACTGGGTGCCGTAACGCGCAGGAGATCCATGTCAGTTTTTTGAACATAGGCCACAAGCGATCCTGAAATCACAAGTTCAGCGAGCCCTGCAAATGTCAAATGACCGATCATCATTGCAGGAATAGAAATCGAGAGTGGATAGGGAGCATAGAGAGCTGCCCCATCCGAAGTATGAAACAGCATCGGCTGAAGTCCAAACTCTATGGATGCAAAGAGAGCTGCCACATTGATGGCAATGTATCCTCCAAGAGCCGCTGCAACAATGCGACGAGGTGATGCAAGGGAAGCGTTGCCGGAAATCAGTCGGTAAACTCCATAGGCAACAAATGAACCGACAACGGCCATATTGAAACAATTTGCTCCGAAACAAGTAATCCCCCCATCCCCAAAGAAGAGAGCCTGAATAGCCAAGGCGATGGAGATGGCAAGCATTGAGGCCCACGGACCAAGCAGAACTGTAAGGATACCCATGCCGACAGCATGTCCGGTCGTTCCCCCAGGCAGGGGAATATTGAACATCATGATCACAAAGGAAAGTGCAGAAAGCAGTGCGATGCGGGGAACCAATCTCGCGTTCAGAACCTTCTTTAGCCGCTGAATGGCCACATACCAAAAAGGCATGGCACCTGCGAACATTGCAGCGCATGTCGCGGGGCTGAGGTAACCATCGGGAATATGCATGGAGTTTCTGGTTGAAATCGAGAGTATTGAATACTGAGGCGGCGTCTGGAACCTACGATGAAACACTGTATTAGCCTGTCAAATTGATTTCCAACCCGATACCTTAAGGCACTGACTGAAAGGTCAGCTTCGAATCAGTCAAGAGGCGGCAGAGTGTGAGCTTAAATTGAGACACGCATATCCGTAGTAAACCATGAGTTGCAGACGAGAAATCTTATGAAGTTGGTCAGGGAACATCCGCAGAGACCCTAAAAACCTCTACGCCGCAATCTTCGTATCAAAGTTTTTTTGAGATAGATGCTAACGAACTGTATAAATCCTGATTTTGTACGATAATGTCCTCGGGCACTTCTAGGTGAACCGGTGTAAAGTTCCAGATTGCACGAATACCCCCCTGGACAAGAGTGTCTGTTACTGATTGAGCCTCTGAAGCGGGTACAGTGATGACACCGATGCTTATGTGTTTCTGCTGAACAAAGCCCAACATTTCTTCCATAGGATAGACATTCTTTCCGTGAATAGGCGTTCCAACTTTTGACTGATCGAGATCGAATGCAGCCACGATCTTCAGTCCGCATTGTTCAAATCTACTATAGCCAAGCAGAGCTGAACCTATGCTTCCTGCACCAACAATAATTCCCTCATTAACCTTGTTCCAGCCAAAGAATACCTCCAGTTCATAAATCAGATTGCACAGAATGTATC
Source organism: uncultured Spartobacteria bacterium (assembly GCA_903823215.1). Classification (GTDB taxonomy): domain Bacteria; phylum Verrucomicrobiota; class Verrucomicrobiia; order Chthoniobacterales; family UBA6821; genus UBA6821. Next base: position 12,398 of record CAIJRY010000124.1, on the reverse strand, counting down.
CTATCCGAGGGGAGTGGAAAACCCCGATAGATTCCAGATCCTCTTGGACCTGGGAATCCTTCAGGCCAAGCTCCGTTGCAATGTCCAAGGAGGTCACCGTTTTATATCCCACCATCTCCCAGTCTTTGAGAATTTGGTAGTACGAAGGGAACCGTAATTCGGCGGCCTTTTGAAGTTGTTGTTGATCCAAGAGTTTCGAATCGGCAGGAAGGGTCTCGAAGTTCATATGGATATATTTATATCAATATATTCTTATCTATGGAAGCCTTGAATGAAAAAAACTCCATGGGAAATCATGCTGAATTCCAGAATGTCACTTAATGGGCCGAACCGTACCGGAACCGGAGCCAGCTCGGATTTTGTCTCGCAAGAGCCGAACGATGAGTGTTAATGAAAATCTCAACCCCTCATTAAAATCACCTCCCCGATGAAAAATAAGAATAAGAAGACAGTGATGTCTCCCGCTCCTTCGTCGGTTCAGAAACGAAAGTTGATCCCCAAAAAAACAATCACGAGTATCGAAAAAAATCCTGAGAAACTCGAATCAGAGGAGGTAGTAAAACCCAGCTTGTCCTGCGTGCGACGTTTACCCTCTTATCTTCAACTGCTTAGGGCTTTACAAGCCGATGGGCATGAATATGTATCGGGCACAGTGTTAGCCAGCGTTCACCATCTGGCTCCGGTGATTGTTCGAAAAGATTTAGCCTTTACTGGGGTTACTGGCACCCCGCGGATTGGATTTCAAGTGACGGAACTTATTGCTGCTATTGAACGTTTTCTCGGATGGGACAATCAAAATAAGGCGGTTTTAGTGGGCGTGGGAAACCTTGGGTCAGCTCTGCTTGGCTATCATGGTTTTGAGAATTTTGGGCTGCAGATAGTTGCCTGCTTCGATAATGACCCCATGAAAATCGATACATGGATTCGCGGATGTAAAGTGCATTCTCTAGATCAGCTTCCACGATTCATCCGCCGAAGCCATATAGTACTGGGTGTGCTGACAGTACCTGCTGAAGCTGCCCAGAAGACAGCTGAGCGTATGGTCGAATCCGGACTTCTAGGTATATGGAACTTTACTTCCGTTAAACTGGCAGTTCCAGCCAATGTCGTTACACAAAAAGAGGATTTGGCAGAAGGTTTGGCCGTGCTTTCGCATAGGATGCAACATGTCTCCAAAACTTTGGCGATACAGCAGTAAAAGTTACCGAAGTACCCCATACCCTGAAGGTGAAGGCAGGCTATCTTCATGCCTGCGGGATGAATCATTACGTTAGCAAGCCGTTCAATACACGCTCACGGACTGAGGCCATATGCATCTCGCTTAGAATCGTGAGGGAGCTTCGTTATTGTTTGAAGCAATTATTCGGAAAAAACAGATCAGAATATCAAAATGCCACAAGATTAAAAGAATATCTTTTTTTCTTTATATTCGATCTGCAAGTGGGTAAAAAGATAACGAATGAAAGCGCAAAAGATTGCCCTGCCCTCAGCGGACAAACGATGGAAAATCATCGACACTAAAATGCGAAAGCTCGGTTATGAGCCACAGGCATTGATCGAAACACTTCATGCCGTACAGGAGGCTTTCGGTTTCCTTGAAACGGATGCTCTCAAATGGGTCTCCAAATCGCTCCGAGTCCCTGCCAGCAAGGTTTATGGCGTAGCGACCTTTTACAACCTCTTCAAACTCAAACCGCAGGGAAAACACAACTGCGTGGTTTGCCTGGGTACGGCTTGCTATGTCAAAGGAGCCGCCAAAATTCTTGAAGCCATTGAACAATTTACATCGATCAAGTCGGGAGAAACAACAGGCGACAAGGAACTCTCGCTGCTAACCGCGCGTTGCATCGGTGCGTGCGGAATCGCTCCTGCCGTGGTCTATGACGGCAGCCCCGCCGGTCGTCTTTCCCCTGAAGGGGCCATTGAAAAACTTAAAGGATATATCCATGTTGCTTGAAGAACTCACCGCTATTGCGGAAAAAACAAGATCAGAGCGTAAAGAGATCAGCGTCAGGTGCTGCATGTCTTCGGGGTGTATTTCCTCCCAAGCCGAAGAGATTAAGAAGGCGCTGGAGATGGCTGTTACGGAAAAAAATCTTGGTGAAAAGGTTGAGATACGGCAGGTCGGCTGCATGGGATTGTGCGGCAAGGGACCGATTGTCAGTGTGGAGTCCGAGGGATTGATCTATTCAGATGTAACACCAGAAAACGCTGCTTCGATCATCGATGCCCTTGCCGGTGGAAAGGCTGTTGCCAGTCAGGCCGATCCCACTCATCCGTTCTTTACACGCCAGATGCTGGTCGTTCGCTCCAATGGAGGAAGAATCGATCCCGACAAGATAGAAGATTACATCGAGGCTGGCGGATACTCGGCACTTTACCGAGTCATCCATGAATACGCACCCGATCAGGTGATCAACGAGGTTATGAAAAGCGGATTGAGGGGGCGTGGGGGCGCCGGCTTTCCGAGCGGATTGAAGTGGTCTACGGTCGCCAAGGCGAAAGGAGACCGTAAATACATCGTTTGCAATGGTGATGAGGGCGATCCCGGTGCCTTCATGGATCGCAGTATTTTGGAAGGCGATCCGCATGTCGTCATTGAGGGCATGGCGATCGCAGGTTATGCAGTTGGGGCGAGTCTGGGTTATATCTATGTCCGGGCGGAATATCCGTTGGCCATCTCCCGCCTCCAGCTTGCAATCAAGCATGCCAAAAGAATCGGCCTCCTTGGTGATGGCATCTTTGACTCGACCTTCAACTTCAATGTTGAAATCCGTATCGGTGCGGGCGCCTTCGTCTGCGGTGAGGAAACGGCCCTGATCGCTTCGATCGAGGGGAGGCGCGGTCAACCAAGACCCCGTCCACCATTTCCGGCAGAGAGTGGACTTTGGGGGCGTCCCACACTCATTAACAATGTGGAGAGCTTGGCAAACATCGTTCCCATCATCAACAAGGGGGGAGAGTGGTATGCCTCACTCGGCACCGAGAAAAGCAAGGGAACCAAAGTTTTTGCTCTTACTGGAAAAATCCGCAACAACGGGTTGATCGAGGTTCCCATGGGGATCACGATTCGGCAAATTGTGGAGGATCTAGGCGGGGGAACTCCCGATGGCAAAAAAATCAAGGCCGTGCAGACTGGCGGTCCTTCCGGTGGTTGTATCCCGGTGGAGCTTTTTGACACACCTGTTGATTACGAATCCCTCATGAAGGTCGGATCCATTATGGGATCCGGTGGCATGGTCGTCATGGACGAGGATACGAACATGGTCGATGTGGCCAAATTTTACATGGAGTTCTGCGTTGAGGAGTCCTGCGGCAAGTGCATTCCCTGTCGAGTAGGGACAGTACAGATGCTCAATCTCTTGAAAATGATCCTCGAGCGAAAAGCAACCATACGCGATCTCGAAGCCCTAGAAGAACTTTGCGAAATGGTTCAAAACACCAGCCTTTGCGGACTTGGACAGACCGCCCCAAACCCTGTCGTCAGCACACTGAAGTATTTCAGGAATGAATATCTTGAACTTCTACAACCGTTGCCTGGAGAGATAATTGCCTGAAACAAGATGCGCAACACCACCGAGCAAACCACACAATAAACTATGGCTGTTACAACTCTCAAAATAGACGGCAAAGAGGTCAGTGCCAACGAGGATGAAACGATTCTTGATGTGGCTTTCCAAGCAGGAATCAAGATCCCAACACTTTGCCACATCGAAGGTCTGACTGATATCGGTGCCTGTCGAATGTGCATTGTCGAGGTGGCAGGAAGCAACAAACTCCAGCCTGCCTGCACTACCAAGGTGAAGGATGGGATGGAGATCACCACGCAGACCGCACGACTCAAAAAATACCGTAAAATGGTCTTGGAGATGCTCTTCTCCGAACGGAATCATGTGTGCGCAGTCTGCGTTTCCAACGGCAACTGCGATCTTCAGACGCTCGCTGTGGAACACGATCTGACACATGTTAGGATGCCTTACCTCTACCCAAAGACAGAGATTGACGCCTCACACGAGTGGTTTGCCTTGGATCAGAACAGATGCGTTCTCTGTCAGCGCTGTGTGAGAGTTTGTGACGAGATTGAAGGAGCCCATGTCTGGGATGTTTCTGGAAGAGGAGTCCAGTCCCGCGTCATTACAGGACTTAACGAACCATGGGCCGATTCAGACACTTGCACAAGTTGTGGAAAATGCGTCCAAGTCTGCCCCACGGGTGCTCTCTCCAACAAAGGCAAAGCCACGGGTGAAATGACCAAACACCGCGAATTTCTTCCCTACCTGGCACAGAGGAGGCACGATCACAAATGAGTAAAACACGATTCGCAACGGTATGGATGGACGGTTGTTCCGGCTGTCATATGTCATTCCTAGATATGGACGAGAGGATCCTACAGATCGCTCCACTAATTGATCTGGTTTACAGTCCTCTGGTGGATGCAAAGGTGTTTCCAGAAAATGTGGATGTCGTCCTGATCGAAGGGGCCGTCAGTAGTGAAGAGGATCTTGAGAAAATCCTGAAAGTCCGGACCCGTTCCAAATTTCTCATCGCTCTAGGTGATTGTGCCGTGACATCGAATGTCCCAGGAATGCGCAATCAGTTCACCGTCGAGGAAGTTGAAACACGCGCCTACATCGAGAATGCGGGGTACAACCAGCACATCCCCCACGAAGTCATTCCGGCCCTGCTCCCAAAATCACGCCCCGTGCATGAATTTGTGAATGTTGATCTCTTCGTTCCCGGATGCCCTCCACCCGCTGACGCAATCTTTCATGTGCTTTCTGAATTGCTGGCAGGCAGGGTGCCGGACGCAACCGAGGTAAGTAAGCTAACCCGTTTTGGAAAATAATACCATGGCCAAGCAAATCATCATTGACCCGGTCACTCGAATCGAGGGCCACTCCAAGATCACCATCAAACTCGACGACATGGGTGCCGTGCAGGATGCACGCTTTCATGTCACGCAATTCCGAGGATTTGAAAAATTCTGCGAGGGACGCCCCTTCAGTGAAATGCCTTCCCTGACAGGACGAACCTGCGGCATCTGCCCAGTGAGTCATTTGATGGCTTCCGCCAAAGCTTGCGACGAAATCCTTGCCGTCGAAATTCCGACGACAGCCGTCAAGCTTCGCAGCATCATGAATCTGGCACAGATCATCCAGTCCCACGCGCTGAGTTTCTTCCACCTCTCTTCTCCCGATCTTCTTTTTGGAATGGATGGAGATCCAGCCACGCGGCATATCCTTGGCGTCGTGGAAAAATATCCCACACTGGCCGTTGACGGGGTGATGCTCCGTAAAATCGGACAGGAAATCATCGAACTGCTTGGTGGCAAAAGGATTCATCCCGCATGGGTGGTTCCCGGCGGCGTCAGTTCTCCGCTCACTCCGGCGGATCGGGAAATTATCCTTAACAAGCTTCCCGAGGCCCGTGCAATCTGCGAGCGAACACTCTCTTGGTTCAAAGGGGTTCTCGATCAGTTCAAAGACGAGGTAAATACCTTCGGGAATTTTCCAAGCCTCTTCATGAGCCTTGTCTCGCCTTCAGAGGACGGAAAACTGGCAAAGCTGGAGCATTATGATGGCAAACTGCGCTTCATGGATGCAGACGGAAAAATCGTGGTCGATCAGATCAATCCGAACCGTTACATGGATTATATCGATGAGGCTGTGGAACCCGACACCTATCTCAAATCCCCGTATTTCAAACAATTGGGGTATCCTGACGGCATCTATCGCGTCGGACCTCTTGCACGCTTGAACCTCATTGATGTGTGCGGGACTCCGAAGGCGGATCAGGAACTGAGCGAGTTTCATGCCCTGAGCAGTGGTCCGAATCTCAGCTCGTTCCAGCAGCACTACGCGCGTCTGATCGAGATGCTTTACGGAGTTGAACGGATTGAGGAGCTACTTAACGAGGCCGACATTCTTGACAAGCGTGTGAGGGCTTTTGCTAAACCGAACCGCTCCGAAGGCGTTGGTGTCTCCGAGGCACCTCGCGGCACCCTGATGCATCACTATAAAATTGATGACAACGGTCTTATCACTTGGGTGAACATGATTATCGCCACCGGTCACAACAACCTTGCTATGAACAAGAGTGTGAAACAGGTGGCCCAGTATTATGTGAAGGCCTCCCATCTTCAGCAGGGAATGCTTAACCGTGTGGAGGCCGTGATCCGAACTTTCGATCCTTGCCTGAGTTGCTCGACTCACGCCATGGGACAGATGCCGCTGCTTGTACAACTTCTGGGGCCATGCGGTGAACTCCTTGATGAGGTCAAACGCGGGTAAGGCCAAGGTTCTCATTGTCGGTTATGGAAACCCCCTCCGTTCTGACGATGCTCTTGGTTTGGTTGTCGCCGACAACTTATCTGCAATTCCCGCAATCGCCTGTGACTCATCGATAGAAATCATCAAGTGCCATCAGTTGATGCCGGAACTTTCGGAAAAAATTGCCAACTCCGACTTTGTCATTTTCATCGATGCTGCCGCTGCTTCCGAAAGAGATTATCCCGGATCGCTCAATAGCTTTGAGATCGAGTTCGATCCTAAGATCTCAGTGACCCTAGGACATCACTGCACACCCTCTGAGCTTGTCTCCTTCTCAGTTGCCCTCTTGGGAGGGCACCCAAAGGCGCTGGCGGTTTCGCTCGCCGCAGCGTCGTTCGACTACGGGGAAACTCTGACCGAAGCGGTTCAGGTCGGAATTCCACCGCTGATCGAATTCATTACGACTCAGATCAGGGAGTTCCGCCGGAGCGACTGAGTGTTAAAAAGGCTACTGATTCTATTCGACGATCCTACGATAGCGGTAATAGGCAGCACAGGCTCCCTCATTGGAAACCATGGTAGCGCCAAGTGGATGTTCGGGCGTGCAACGACTCCCAAAGGCAGGGCATTCATGGGGACGCTTGATCCCCTGAAGGATCAGGCCGCTGAGACACTCGCTTGATTCCTCAACATGGTAGTCAGAAACCCCAAAGCGAGCTTCGGCATCAAACTCCGTATAAGCATCGGCTAGAGCCAGGCCACTTTGTGGAATCTCTCCGACACCCCTCCACTTTCGTGGAACAATCTGGAAGACTTCGCGGATAATTTTCTGCGCTGGCTCATTCCCATTATTGCGTACGGCACGTGCATATTGGTTTTCGACTTCAGCACGCCCCTCCTCAAGTTGTCTGACACACATCAGGACTCCCTGCAGGATATCTAATGGCTCAAATCCGGTGACAACAATGGGAACCCTGAATTTCTGTGCGATCGGATGATATTCCTCCGTTCCCATAATTGCACAGACGTGACCGGCGGCTAGAAACCCGTTCACACGGTTTTCAGCTGAAGAAAGGATGGCTTCCATGGCCGGTGGTACCAAAACATGGGAGACAAGAAGCGAAAAGTTGCGAACCCCTTCCTTGCTGGCCTGAAAAACAGCCATGGCGTTTGCCGGAGCGGTGGTCTCAAATCCCACGGCAAAAAATACAACCTCGTTGCTGGGGTTCTCACGGGCGATCTGGACTGCATCGAGCGGTGAGTAGACAATGCGCACATCGCCCCCGCGGGCCTTCACAGCAAGGAGATCATGAGTGCTTCCGGGCACCCTTAGCATGTCCCCGAACGAACAGAAAATTACTCCAGGCCGAGAGGCAATCTGGATTGCCTTGTCAACCAACTCTAGCGGAGTCACACAGACCGGACATCCAGGGCCGTGGATGAGTCGGATCTGCTTGGGAAGCAGTTCATCGATTCCGAATTTGACGATCGCATGGGTCTGCCCGCCGCAAACCTCCATGAGCGTCCATGGTCTGGTAATTGTCTGATTGATGACGGCTATCAGCTGAGTTGCCGCAACGGGATCCCGGTATTCGTCGATGAATTTCATTTCACCGCTTCACTCTCCAACTCCGCAAGCTCATCCATTTGTTTAAGATAATCGAACACCTGCATGGCTTCATCCTCGTCAACGGTGCTGAGGGCGAAGCCAACATGAACCATCACATAATCACCAACTTTGGCTTCCGGCGTGAATGCAAAGTTAATCTGTTTGACGATACCTCCAAAGCTGACTCTTCCAGTACGCGTGATGGGATCGTCACCCTCGATGTCCAATATTTTTCCGGGCACAGCGAGACACATGATCCGGTTACATTAAGCGTTTTTCCAGTGATTGGGAATCCCCATTGTCACTGCAGCAACCTGACCAAGGGAAATCCCACCGTCATTTGGCGGCACTCGTTGATGCCATAATGGGGTATAGCCTTCCCGCTGAAGAAGATGGACGGATTGTCTAAGGAGGGTTTCATTCTGGAAACACCCTCCTGAAAGAACGACCTTCGACAACCCTGAGCGCTGGGTGAGCTGAAGCACAAGCTCGGCAAGGGTCTGGTGAAATCTTGTAGACATTCGTGCCTGCGTCACGGATTCACGCAATTCGGCAATCATGCATCGGATCATTGGCTCCCAATCGATGATAGACGCCCCACCATCAACACCAGATCGAATAGGCAACGGATAGGGCTCCAAAGTTTCAAAACACCCCCCGACGATCCACTCACATTCCATCGCCGCCTGTCCCTCAAATGTTGCTTTCTGCCGGATTCCTATCAGTGAGGCTACGGCGTCGAACAGTCTTCCCATGCTTGATGTCACAGGCGTGTTGATATTTCGCCTGAGCATCGTTCGTAGGGAATCCCGTTCCCTTGTGAAAAAGGAATTCAACGGCGCAAGCTCTGTCATCGAAAAGACTTCCTCTCCATAGATTGTATAAAGAAGTCCCAAGGCACACCGTCTTGGCTCCCTCATGGCAACCTCTCCTCCTGGGAGAGGAAAGCTCCTCAGGTGAGCAAACCGTTCCACCCCGTCAGCCATTACTTTCAGGAATTCTCCGCCCCAGATCGTTCCATCAATACCATAACCCGTTCCATCCCAGGCTATGCCAAACACGGGAGGCATTACCTCATTGTCCGCCATGCACGAGAGAACATGCGCCAGATGATGCTGAACGCTAACCAATGAGGCACCGGAATCCGCAGCAAGTTCCTGAGCCCTCTTGGTTGAAAGATAATCAGGGTGAATATCGGCAGCAATCACACTTGGGCGAGTGGCGCAAAAATGCTGCAAATCAGTGATGGCCTCATCAAAGGCAGAAAGAGAGAGGGCTGATCCCAAGTCTCCAAGATGCTGGCTGACAAAGACTGATTTCCCCACGGAAAGGGCAACCGTATTTTTCATGTGTCCTCCCATGGCCAGTGTGGAAACTGATGCCTTGTTGAGCGATAGCGGCAACGGGGCATAGCCTCTTGCCCTCCTCATGATTGAAATCCTGCCCATCATGACCCGGACGATAGAATCATCCACATGCCGGAGGATCGGACGATTGTGAACTAGATAGAAATCAGCGATGCCGCGAAGCCGATCAAGGACTTCGTGTTCATTGATACAAATCGGTTCGTCGGAGCGATTGCCGCTGGTGGCGACAATGGGAAAACCCATGCGCCTCATCAGTAGATGATGCAGCGGTGTATAGGGCAGCATCACTCCCAAAAATGGATTTCCAGGAGCAATCCTTTCAGCGATACGGGATGTATCACTCCTTCGCTTTAAGAGGACAATGGGTGCTTCTGCTGAGCACAAAAGCTCCTTTTCCAAATCAGAGATTTCGCATTCTCGTAAAGCCTCCTGAAGTGACGGCTCCATGATCGCAAAAGGCTTCTCCTCCCGATGCTTAGCCACACGCAGGCGCTCGACGGCATCGGGATTCCGTGCATCCACGAGCAATTGAAAACCACCAAGCCCTTTGACTGCAACTATCGCGCCTTCACCAAGTGCAGTGACGGCGGCATCAATCACCCCGTCGTTCTCTGAAAGAACTTTCCCCTCCCTGTCCCACCATTCCAGATGAGGTCCACAGTGCGCACAGGCATTGGGCTGAGCATGGAAGCGGCGGTCGAGGGGATCGTCGTATTCACGCTGGCAATCTCTGCACATGACGAATTTTACCATCGTCGTATTGGGGCGGTCGTAGGGCAGGGATGTGATGATGCTATACCGTGGACCGCACTGGGTGCAGTTCGTGAATGGGTAGGCATAGCGCCTGCTATTCGGATCAAAAATCTCGTTGATGCAATCTGGGCATGTGGCCATGTCAGGCAGAACAAAAGCTCCGGCTTCAGCTCTGGGATCACTCTCACGGATTTCAAACCCCTCTTCTCCCTGCGAAGGAATCCAAATCGATTCCACGCTCTGTATAAAGCTGCGCGGAGGCTTCTCCCGGGAGATTCTTGGAATAAGATCCTCAAGAATTCGATGATCGCCCTCTACCTCGAGAATCACGCCGTGCGAAGTATTCATTACCCAACCCGAAAGACCGCATTGAACGGCCAAGCGATAGATAAAGGGACGAAAACCAATCCCTTGTACACCGCCAGTAATAGTAAGCCTCATCCGCGCCCGAATCTTGAGATTAGAATCCATGAAGTCTCCTTAATTTGGTGTGCGGGCACGGGAATTGCAAAAGAGTTCCTATCCGAAAATTACCTCCGCGTTCCCTGTTTCCTTGATATAATGACGGCACTTAAATGAGTTTTTCATTTCCTTCAAGCTGTCCCCTTCCCCTTGCAGACTATCCCCAAGTCCTGATGGCTCACGGCGGGGGAGGACGCCTAAGCGAACAGTTGATCGACAAAATCTTCGTCTCAGCCTTTGACAATCCTTTCCTTGCACAACGGCATGATGGGGCTTTGCTTGAAGTGGCTGGTCAACGACTGGCCTTCACAACCGATTCATATGTCGTTCATCCGCTTGAATTCCCCGGCAGCGATATTGGAGCCATGGCGGTCAACGGAACGGTTAATGACCTCGCCATGTGTGGTGCCCGTCCCCTCTATCTGACTGCGGGGTTCATCATTGAGGAGGGGTTGAAAATGGAAACCCTCTGGAGAATTGTGCAATCGATGAAAGCGGCCGCATCCGCGGCAGGAATTATGATCGTTTCAGGAGATACCAAGGTCGTTGATAGAGGCAAGGGTGACGGCGTCTATATTAACACCTCTGGCATCGGGCTGACCGAGTACAACCAAATCATCGCCCCAACCAGTGTCTTGCCAGGAGATGCGATTCTTATCAGTGGGGACATTGGGCGGCATGGCATGGCGATCATGTCAGTCCGCGAAGGCTTGGAATTCGAGAGCATGATTGAGAGTGACTGTGCTCCTTTGAATGCTCCTGTGCTTGAGTTGCTGAAGCAAGGAATACGCGTTCATTGCCTTCGAGATCTGACCCGCGGTGGCCTTTCCAGCGCCCTGAACGAGATTTCACGAAGCGCATCCGTGAAAATCGAAATCGATGAAACATTGGTTCCCGTGGATGAACAGGTACGCGGTGCCTGTGAGATTTTGGGATTTGATCCTCTTTATGTCGCCAACGAGGGTCGCTTTGTCGCTTTTGTTGTGCCCGAGGATGCAGAGCGTGCACTATCGATTCTGCGCGGCTTCGATGTTTGCGACCAAGCCGTGCGGATCGGCACCGTAGGAAGTGGCGTGTCGCGTTCAGGAAATGGACTTGTCACAGTGAAAAGCTCACTAGGAGTCAGCCGCATCCTCGACATGCTCTCGGGGGAGCAGCTTCCCAGAATCTGCTAGAGATTGGATTACTTCGTGCTCTCCCTGAGCAACTCAATCCAACGCGACATTCCTTCCCCGGTTCGGGCGGAGACTTCGATGATTTCTGCATGATGAGAGACGGCATGGATGTTACGCCGCAGAGATTCCCGGTCGATGCCTGATGCCTCAAACAGATCTGTCTTCGTGACAATGACCGCCCTCGCCCCTTGGAAAATGGGCGGATATTTCAAGGGTTTGTCCTCGCCCTCGGTGACGGAGATTAGAACCACTCTCATGGCCTCACCAAGATCATAGGAGGAAGGACAGACAAGGTTGCCGACATTCTCGATGAAGAGAAGACGGCGATCCGTGAGGTCGAGTTCCTCCAGACTACGTGAGATCATTTCCGCATCAAGATGGCAGACTGTTCCGGTGGTGACCTGGACTACGGGAGCACCCTTATCACGAAGCCGTGCCGCATCATTGACGGTCTCGAGATCTCCTACAATGACTGCCGCTGGTATCTCGTCGCGGAGCATCTCGAGAGTCTTGGCGAGAAAGGTTGTTTTTCCCGAACCTGGGGAGGAGACAATGTTGATCGCAATGATTCCCTTTGCGTTCAAAAATCCGCGATTTCGCTCAGCCAGCCTATCATTCTTAATTAACAGCGGCTGATGGAGAGAGAGAGTCTGGAGGTGATGATGTCCGCCCCCGTGTTCATGTTTCTCCCCATGGGAGTGCGGTTCATGATGAGAGTGAGTATAGCGGTTTCCATCGGCATCAACATGCTCGTGTTCATGAG
>CAIJRY010000123.1 GCA_903823215.1 uncultured Spartobacteria bacterium | reverse complement strand
GTTATTACTTCGGGATTCCCCTGCAAACCCCCTCGGGTAGCAATATAGGTGCGCTCTGCTTTCTGGACAAAAATTCCCGGAAGATTGATCCGGAAAAGGCAAAGCTTCTTAAAATTATTGCCGATGAAATAGTCAGTCGCCTGATGCTTCAAAGAACCATTGACGGCCTTAAAGATAGGATCGGCTCCTTTGAGCAGACTCACAAAAGGGTTGCCCATGACATCCGTGGACCATTGGGAGGCATCCTTGGCCTGACGGATATCATTATCGAAACCGGAACGGATGGAAATCTCCAAGAGGTTCTGGATTTGATCCAAATGATTAGAAAGAGCAGTAAAGGATTGCTGGAGTTGGCCGATGAAATTCTGCTAAGTACTACGAATGTGGCCGAACCGAAGGGGTCTTTGACTTTGGGAATATTTAAGGAAAAATTGGAAAAACTTTTCACCCCGCAGTGTGTGTCAAAGAAACTCGATTTTCAGGTAACAATTCAGAACGGAAAGCAAGACCTCGTGATTTCCAGGAAAAGCCTGCTCCAAATTGTTGGCAACTTGATTTCAAACGCCATCAAATTCACCCCGGAACAAGGGTCTGTACGGGTAGAACTCGATTTTGTGATGGGGCATCCCCCTCTTCTGGAAATTAGTGTGAAGGATACCGGTCTGGGGCTTAGTGATATAGAAATTGAGGAAATTATGCGGGGGGAATCGTCCTCGCGAGATGGCACTGAAGGTGAAAAGGGATATGGTTTTGGGCTTCACCTAGTGCAACGACTGGCGGCTGGATTGAACGGGATAATCCAGATCGAATCAGAGATCGGTCATGGGACCTGTTTTAAGATTTCACTTCCACAGGCTGAATGAGAGAATTGACTGTCAGTGACATGGTTTTCGCATGGAAATATTTATGGATCGCCAGTCATGAGTTTGAATCAGTGCTTTCATAACCCATAGTCCAGACCTTATCACAGTAAGGCGTCCCTCCACACAGACGATTTGAAATTATGAGCATCATCGAGTTACAGGAACCGTCACGGAAGTTTGGAAGTCCTGAAATTGATTTTCGTGTCTATCAACGACTGGCGGAGATGATGTCTCAGGGCAAACACGGACAACGATGGCATATCCGTAAGTTCAGCCCGGATCCCGTCGAGGCGCATTCTCTTGATCCGTTTGGCACGCTGCGCATCGACAGACCCTTCCTACCGATCAAAAATCATGGAGCTGAAATTGCAAAATCAACGGCGATCTTTGGATCGTTCCTAATCAAGCCTGAGAGTCTCACAAAACTGACGGACTCCATCAGTGGGATTCTTTTGCAGGAGCTGGTGAAGGAGCACTTTGCCAAAGGCGGCTCGGTGGCATTTGCCGTAGGTCCTCACAAATCCTATGCCGACATTCCTGTTTCCGGGATGGCCGCCGCACAGTTGGGCCCGGACATTGCAAGGAATCAGACGGAATTTACCCATCGTCAGGTCAGCTTGCAGGAGCTCTCAGGTTACAAGATCATCGACGATGGCATCTTGGGGACTGCGAATGTTCTGCAAACCTTTCCCGATAGCAAGTCCGGCAAGGACGATGCCTTTACGGACATTCGCGATCATGCAAATATGCTGGCGATGAAGGAATATACCCGCCTGGTGCGTCATGGCGGGCAGATCTTCTGGATCAATGAAGGGGGGTCTGAGACGCGTCTCGATGCCTTGACGGGGCTTCAGATTGCCGCGCGCGCTAGCAAGGGAAGTGCAGGACTGCTGCATCATTACAATAAAAGGGGTGCCAATCGAGTCCTCACGATTCCTTATGCGATGGATTGTGACCCTTTCAAACCCGGCGGAGGATTTGATCCTCATGAAGTTCCCTTCCTGTTTCTTGAGCCCCGATTTCTCCAAGGTGATGAAGAAGTTCACGGCATGATGGAGGAAATTCTCGTCGCCTACAATCAGATCAAGCGTCCGGAAGTGCCATCGGCCCGATATGAGACTGCCGAGGAGCAGCTCGAACGGCTTGGCTAGAAATCCCTAGATCCCAACGAACCTGTCCATCAGGGTAAAGAATCGTTTTCTACCAGATTTGAATAGTGAGAGATCGCTCATGATCTCCTCCGGTGTCTGAACGCTCGGTGAAGGGGGAGGGGCAACGCCCGGCTCTGCCAAAGCATCCCTCATCATGGCCTCCGTCCACTCCAGATGAAACTGGAGTCCCAACACCTGGTCGCCGATCAGGAAGGCCTGCTGTTCGCAGGCGTTGTTGCTGGCGATCTGAACCGCTCCCGGCGGCAATGAGTAGGTGTCACCATGCCACTGAAAAGCGAGGAACGAACTTTTCTTGTGAGCGTCTAAAGCGAGGAACGAGCTTTTCTCATCAGCTCCCACGGCCGGGAGGGAGAGTTCACCATCGTCAGGGGAGAACCATTTTTTCCCTTCCCCGGTCGGCTCGATCGGTTGCCATCCGAATTCCTTGAGGGTATGGCGGAAGGCCTTTCCCCCCAGTGCATCCGCGAGAAGCTGGCATCCAAGACAGAGACCGAGAAGTTTCTTCCCGGCGGCATAAGCATCACACAGATACTGCTTTTCGAGAGCGAGCCAGGGGTATTTTTCATTTTCATAAGCTCCCATAGGCCCACCAAGACTCACAAGAAGACCGAACGAATCATGTGGAGGAAGGGGCTGTCCCTCGCAAATGAGGCAGGTTGTCACCGAATGTCCGCGAGAGGTTGCCCATTCGAGCAGTGCACCGGGACCATCAAGAGGATCGTGTTGGAGGAAGAGAAAGCGCATGTTGAAAATGTTACATTTTTGTAGCAAACCGTGTGCCTCGTTGACACATCGGGTGAGTCAGGAGATACTACCCGGCTACACAAAAACCATGGATAAAATTCGCAATATCGCCATCATCGCCCACGTTGACCACGGGAAGACCACCCTCGTTGACCAGCTCCTGAAGCAGTCGGGCACTTTCCGCGCCAACGAGGCCAAGGCCACAGAGATCTGCATCATGGATTCCATGGATCTGGAGAGGGAGAAAGGGATCACTATCAAGGCCAAGAACGCCGCCTTTCAGTGGCACGAATACCATGTCAATATCGTGGACACTCCGGGCCACGCCGATTTCGGTGGCGAGGTCGAGCGCATCATGAAGATGGTCGATGGCGTACTTCTTGTCGTGGACGCCTTTGGCGGTCCCCAGGCACAGACCAAGTTCGTGCTGAAGAAGGCGCTGGAGAACGGCCTCAAGCCGATCGTTGTCATCAACAAGATTGACCGTGACAATGCCGATCCGCACAAAGTGCTCGACATGGTTTTTGAGCTCTTCCTTGAATTGCATGCGACCGACGAGCAGCTCGACTTTCCCGTTGTCTATGCCAGTGCCAAGCAGGGCTTTGCCAAGAAGGAAATCGACCAGGAGAGCACCAATATGGAGCCGCTTTACGAGGCAATCGTGAAGTATATCCCCGCTCCGAAAACCTCGGATGTCCCCTATTTCCAGATGCTCGTTTCCAACCTAGACTACAGCGATTACCTTGGTCGTATCGCCTTCGGACGCATCATCAGCGGCAAGGTCAAGATGGGTGAGCAGGTCGTTGCCATCCATAAGAATGGGCAGAAAGAGAAAAAAGCTGTCACGGCTATCTTTGGACACAAGGGACTTCAGAAGATCGAGCTTCAGGAAGCCAGTGCCGGCGACATCGTCGGAATCTGCGGTTTCGAGGATGTTTTCATCGGGGAGACCATCACCGATAATGACACCCGCGAACCCCTTTCCTTCATCGACATTGATCCTCCGACCATCACGATGAAGATCTGTATCAATGACGGCCCGCTTGTCGGCAAGGAAGGTAAACTCGTCACCGCCCGTCAGATCAAGGAGCGCCTCATTCGTGAGACCCGGACCAATGTCTCCATCGAGGTTAAAGAGACCGAGTTGGCCGGACATTTCCAGATTAAGGCCCGCGGCGAGATGCAGATCGCTGTCATCGTGGAGCAGATGCGCCGAGAGGGCTTCGAACTGCTCGTGTCCCGTCCCGAGGTCATCTATAAACGGGGTGAGGATGGTAAGCTTCTGGAGCCGATCGAGACCGTTTATGTTGATGTGCCGCCCGACAACCTCGGCGACATCCTTCAGAGCCTCGCGGGACGCAAGGCTGAAATTGTGAACATGGATCACAAGCCCAAGAGTGTCACTGTCCAGGCTGAGGCTCCGACCCGCGGACTCATCGGGTTTGAAACCGATCTCGTCAATCTGACCAAGGGAAGCGGCATCATGTCCCACATCTTCAAGGAGTATGCGGAGTTCAAGGGTGAGATTCCGACCCGTAACAACGGGGTTCTGATCCCCATGGAGGCCGGTGTCGCCATGGCCTACTCCATGGAGAAAATTCAGGAACGCGGCCGTCTCTTCGTCTCTCCTCAGGATGATGTCTATGTCGGCATGATCGTGGGTGAGAACTCCCGAGCCGATGACATGCCGGTCAATGTCTGCAAGGCCAAAACGCTCAATAACATGCGCAGCACTGGTGACGGTAAGGGAGTTTCTCTCTCTCCGCCGCTCAAGATGAGCCTCGAGCGTTCGCTTGAGTACATCGCCCCCGACGAGTATGTCGAGGTGACGCCTCTGACGATTAGACTCCGCAAGAAGTTCCTCGATGCGACCGCTCGCAAACGAGCCAGCTCGACACCGGTCATCGCTGAGGATTAATATCATTGGAAGACTGTTAGGCTGTAGGCTATTGGACTGTTGGAAAAAAGATGCGAAATCCATCCAACCTAATAGTCTGGTAGTCTGAACCGCTAAAAACCTTCTATCTTTCTCTCCCCATGGGTCGTCAATGGCTCCTCGCCAAACGCGAGGTCAACTCACTCAAAAAATCCAAAGCTACCGGCAAATTCGTCCGGGAGATCACTATTGCTGCCCGGCAGGGGGGGGCTGATCCCGAGTCAAATTCCCGCCTTTTTGCCGCGTTGGAAAAAGCGCGCGCGGAAAGCGTCTCCAAGGATGTCATTGACCGTGCCATCAACAAGGGGGCCGGTATTGGTGGAGAGAAGGCAGTCATTGATCACATCGTGTTCGAAGGCTATGCGCCGCACAAAGTCCCGGTAATTGTCGAGGTTTATACCGATAACACCAACCGGACGACGCCTGAAATCCGCGTCCTCTTCCGAGACGGGCAGCTCGGCACTCCTGGAAGCAACAAGTTCCTCTTTGATCATGTTGGACTTGTTGAGGCCTACACTGAGAAAGCCGGAGTGGATCTTGAGGAAGCCGCCATCGAGGCCGGGGCTAACGAAGTGGAATCACTGACCCACGATCAGAATGACGACATCCCAGCCGACAAGACGGGGGCCCGATTCATGACCGACCGCACAGCCACGGCTGCTGTTACGACATGGCTCAAGGATAACGGATGGAAAGTCGTCACAAGTGAACTCGGCTATGTGGCCAAGACCTATCCCGAACTCAGCGACGAACATCGCGCCGAAGCGGGAGAGTTTTTACAGGCCCTCGAAGAACACGATGATGTGCATCGGGTTTGGACCGCGATTAAATAACTCTGGCGGGTGCTTTTAGCGTGAGGCGGCGTTGCCGCTCGCTCGGCGTAGGAACACTACGCCATCACTCACGCGCCTGGCCTCACATCTAAAATCCCCACGCCAGAGAGAGGTTTGTGACAGGACTATGTAGTTTACGATTTACGGGCCATATCAAGAAAGACACATTCACGAGAACCCAATGAGGCCGACACTCAATTTGAATACAACCCAGACGAGAGACTAAATCCGTGTTATTGAAGGAATTGGCCGATAGAATCGTTGGCCTCCGGTCGGTAAATTTTTACTCTATACTCCCTCTGGATCAGGTTTCTGATTTTCCATCGATTTAAGGACTTCGGACATGTCTTCGACCTCATTCCAGACTTCGCGGGTGATATAGATCGGTGCGTTTTGAAGCGAAGCCATGGCCAGACAGTCGCTTGGCCTGGCGTCCAGTTCGAGGAGTTTGCGTTGCTGGAGTTCGTTTTCGACACTGATGATCATCCTTCCATAGTATGTCGCACCCTTAAGATCGTTGATGATCACCCGGTCAACTTTGGCACCAAGACCCGTGAGCAGCATTCCCATGAGGTCATGGGTGAGGGGGCGTTCGTGTTTCTCACCATTTAAAAGTTGGTTGATCGAATTTCCAACTAACGGATCGATGTAGATCACAAAGACCTTCTCTTCGTCCCCTAAAAAAAGTGCACAACCGTTGGTTGTGGGGACGACGGCCCTAATCGAGATGGGTAAGACCTCCTTGGTGTTCATCGTTTCAACTATGAAGCAGAATTTGTGTTCGGGAAGTCCGGGTGTGTAATGCCTTGTTTTTTGTATTCTTCCGCGAGCACCAGATAATGATCGGCCCACATGGCCAGTCCTTCCTGTTCCTCTACGGAAAGCGAGCGGACGATGCGCCCAGGAGAGCCGACCACCATGGAGCCCGGTGGGATCACAGCGTTCATCAGGATCGTGGCATGAGCCCCGATCAGGCATCTTTCCCCGATGACAGCGCCGTCCAGAATAATGGCCCCCATGCCGATCAGGGACTCATCGCCGATCGTGCAGGCATGAACGATCGCGCTGTGTCCTATAGTCACGCGTCGTCCAACAGTGGCACCGAGATTGGTGCCGACATGAACCACTGCGTTGTCCTGAACATTGCTTTGTTCTCCGATGACGATGGGCGCTATATCCCCGCGCAATGAGGCTCCGGGCCAGATGTTGGCTTGCGCGGCAATACTCACGGATCCTGACAAAAATGCACCGGGAGCCACGAATGCAGTGCCGTTCACGGTCGGTCTGCATGCGAGATGTCCGCGCACTATTTTTGAAAAATAGGCCAGATGATCGGGATGATCGAGACGGGATGGATCGTTCTGATTAGCTGCGGGTTCAGTACTCATAAGGGTTTTTTTGAAAAGAATTAGAGAATGGGTGTTGACAGCAAGGCTGGGTTTTTCTTTGGATCACCACTGTCACAAGACACAACAAACAACCCAAAACAAAAATCCATGAGCAGCAAACTCCAACTCGTTGAAGCCGTCCAGAAATCACTCGGCAAAGAAACCAGCAAGGCCCACGCGGAAAAGGTCGTTGCCGCAGTCATCGACGGCATCAAATCCAATGTCAAAAAGAGCAAGTCTCTTCAACTGATCGGATTTGGTACCTTCAAGCTTGTCAACCGCAAGGCTCGCACCGGCATCAACCCCAAGACCGGCGAGAAGATTAAGATCAAGGCCTCCAAGAGCGTTCGCTTCACCCCAGGTAAGGCTTTCAAAGAGATTCTGTAATCTCTCAGGGTTTCCCCCCACCCGAGAAAACCCGTTTTGCCATTTGGCAAAACGGGTTTTCTCATTTCACACCTTTATTTCCCCATTTCTTTTGGGTAGTTTAAATCTCTTATGAAAAAACCACTCGTTGTTTCAGTCACAGGGGCGGCAGGTCAAATCGGTTATTCCCTCCTCCCGCGCATTGCATCAGGGCAGGTCTTTGGTCCTGATCAGCCTGTTTCCCTTCGCCTCATCGAAATTGAACCCGGCATGAAAGCCCTTGCCGGAGTCGTCATGGAACTGAACGACTGCGCATTTCCTCTCCTGGAGTCCATCGAGGCCACATCCGATCTGGATGCCGGTTTTGACGGTGCCAACTGGGCGTTGCTTGTGGGTAGTGTTCCCCGTAAGGCCGGTATGGAGCGCAAGGATCTTCTTGGTATCAACGGCAAGATCTTTATCGGGCAAGGACAGGCCATCGAGCGCAATGCTTCCGATGACATCCGTGTGCTCGTCGTGGGCAATCCCTGCAACACCAACTGTCTCATCGCGATGAACAACGCCCGCTCGATCCCGGCGGACCGCTGGTTTGCCATGACGCGTCTGGATGAGAACCGGGCCAAAAGTGCACTTGCCGAAAAGGCCGGCGTTCACAACCGTGATATTACCAAGCTGGCGATCTGGGGCAATCATTCCAGCACACTCTATCCTGATTTTGAGAATGCTCTGATCAACGGCGATCCTGTCAGCAAGTTTATTCCTGAACGAGCCTGGCTCGAAGGCGATTTCATCAAGAATGTCCAGCAACGCGGTGCGGCGATCATTGCTGCCCGCGGACTCTCCTCGGCCAAGTCCGCCGCCCATGCGGCCATTGAGACCGTGCAAGCGCTTCGAGAGGCAACTCCCGCTGATGATTGGCATAGTGTGGCTCTGGCCTCCGATGGCTCTTACGGCGTCGAGAAGGGGCTTATCTGCTCCTTCCCAACCCGTTCCAAGGGGGATGGCAGTGCCAGTATCGTCCAAGGTGTCGATCTTGGTGAGTTTGGTCAGGCAAAGTTCCAACTGAGTGTTAACGAGCTCCTTGAAGAGAAGGCGATGGTTTCCGAACTGCTTCCCTAATAATGAGCCATGATATTCCTGCGGGTGATCCCGCTATCTACCGATCCGAAACCGATAGCATGGGGGCCATTCCGGTTCCCCGTGATCGGTACTACGGTGCCCAGACCGCTCGCTCCCTGATTCACTTCGACATCGGTAACGACACCAAGCCGCCCGAGCTGATCAAGGCTCTTGGACAGCTTAAGAAAGCCTGTGCGCTGGCAAACCATGACCTGGGCAAACTCTCCGCCGAAAAGGCCGATCTCATCAGCCGCGCCGCCGACGAAGTGATCGCCGGGAAGTTGAACGAGCATTTTCCCTTGCGCATCTGGCAGACCGGCAGTGGCACCCAGAGCAACATGAATGCCAACGAAGTCATCTCAAACCGTGCCATTGAAATGGCGGGAGGTGTGCTCGGTTCCAAAACGCCGATACATCCCAATGATGATGTGAACATGTCACAGTCCTCCAACGACACCTTTCCAACAGCGATGAACATTGCTGCGGTTACGGTGCTCCGGGAAAGGCTGATTCCGGCAATAGGGGAACTCCGTGATGCCCTTGATGCCAAGGCGGTGGAATACGCGGAGATCGTCAAGATCGGGCGCACGCATCTGCAGGATGCCACCCCCCTGACTCTTGGACAGGAGTTCTCCGGCTATGTGGCGATGCTCGATGCCGATCTTGCCAGAATCAAAGAAAGCCTTCCGGGACTGGAATCCCTTGCCATCGGCGGGACAGCGGTTGGAACCGGGCTCAACGCCCATCCCAAATTCGGTGACACGGCGGCGGCACATATTGCCAAACTGACCGGGTATCCGTTTGTTTCCGCACCCAACAAATTTGCAGCCCTCTCCTCCCACGGAGAGTTTGTCTTTGCGAGCGGCGCACTCAAGTCGCTTGCCACCTCGCTGATGAAGATCGCCAACGATCTCCGATGGCTGGCCTCCGGCCCACGGTGCGGACTTGGGGAGCTTTCGCTTCCTGAGAACGAACCGGGTTCCTCGATCATGCCGGGCAAGGTCAATCCAACCCAGTGCGAATCCGTCACCATGGTGGCCGTTCAGGTCATGGGCAATGATGCTGCCATCGGGATGGCGGCATCCCAGGGAAATTTTGAACTGAATGTCTTTAAACCCGTCATCATTCATAATTTCCTTCATTCGGTGCGGCTCCTCTCCGATTCCGCCCGCTCATTCACCGAGCACTGCATTGTCGGTATCGAGGTGAACCGCGATAAGATCGCCGACTATGTGAAAAACTCCCTCATGCTTGTGACCGCTCTCAATCCCCACATCGGTTACGACAATGCTGCCAAGATCGCCAAAAAAGCCCACAAGGAGAAAACCAGTTTAAAAGAGGCTGCCATCGCTCTGGGGTTGCTGACTTCGGAGCAGTTTGACAGCTGGGTTATTGCCCGTGAAATGACTCATCCCTGAACACAAATCGCTCTAACACACGGCTCGGTAGATCGGCGGATACCCGCCACTACCGGGCTGAGGGGATGCTCACGCGAAGCCGCCTTGTCGGCGACCCCTGGCTTACCCGGTCGTTGCTTCGCATCCGCAACGGCTTGCCGCAACGGCCTCAATGCGATTGAATCAGCGTTTCCCTAATTCAACCGATGGCTTCCTCCAACTACACCGATGGGCTCTCTGATCCACTGCCAAGTTCGGTTGTCCGCGAGGGAGACATCGAGGATGCCTTTATCGAGAAGCTCCGCAGCCTGAAATATGAATACCGACCGGACATCACCGACCGGGCTACGCTGGAGAAAAACTTCCGGGAGAAATTTGAGGCTCTCAACCGTGTCAGCCTCACCGATGGCGAGTTCGCCAAGCTGCTGGATGAGATCGTCACGGACAATGTCTTCACCGCCGCCAAGACTCTCCGCCAGATCAACAGCTTCACGCGCGATGACGGCACGCCGCTGAACTACACCCTCGTCAACATCAAGGACTGGTGCAAAAACACCTTCGAGGTCGTCAACCAGCTCCGCATCAACACGGACAACAGCCACCACCGCTTCGATGTGCTCATCCTCATCAATGGCGTGCCCTGTGTGCAGATCGAGCTGAAGACCCTCGAAGTCCCGCCACGCCGGGCCATGGAGCAGATCGTCGATTACAAGCACGATCCCGGCAACGGCTACACCAAGACGCTGCTCTGCTTTATGCAGCTCTTCATTGTCAGCAACCGGACGAACACCCGCTACTTCGCCAACAACAACAAGCAGCACTTCTCGTTCAATCAGGACGAGCGCTTCCTGCCCGTCTATGAGTTTGCGGATGAGACGAACAAAAAAATCACCCACCTCGATGACTTCGCCGCGACCTTCCTGAAAAAGTGCGACCTCGGCCGGACCATCAGCCGCTACATGGTGCTCATCGCCACCGAGCAGAAGCTCATGATCATGCGGCCCTACCAGGTCTATGCCGTGCAGCACATGGTGAAGTGCATCGATGACGACAACGGAAACGGCTTCGTCTGGCACACCACCGGCAGCGGCAAGACACTCACCTCCTTCAAGGCCTCCACGCTGCTCAAGGAAAACGATTCCATCCACAAATGCGTCTTCGTCGTGGACCGCAAGGACCTCGACCGCCAGACGCGGGAGGAGTTCAACCGCTTCCAGGAAGGCTGTGTCGAGGAAAACACCAACACTGCCGCCCTCGTCCGCCGCCTGTTGTCCGAGGACTACGCCGACAAGGTCATCGTCACCACCATCCAGAAGCTCGGCCTCGCGTTGGATGAAACCAGCAAACGCAACCAGCAGCGGAAGCGGAACGACCAGCCCACCTACAAGGAGCTGCTGGCAGTCCTGAAGGACAAACGCATCGTCTTCATCTTTGATGAGTGCCACCGCTCCCAGTTCGGGGAGAATCATCAGGCCATTAAAGAGTTCTTCCCCCGCGCCCAGCTCTTCGGCTTCACCGGCACGCCCATCTTCGAGGCCAATGCCTCCTTGCAGAAGATTGAGGACACCCAGGCCTCCATGCGCACCACGGAGGATCTGTTCCAGAAACAGCTCCACGCCTACACCATCACCCACGCCATTGATGATGGGAACGTCCTCCGCTTCCACATCGACTACTTCAAGCCCAAGGAGGAAAACGACAAGAAGCCGCCGAAGCCCGGCGAGGCCATCGCCAAGCGAGCCGTCATCGAGGCCATTCTATCGAAACACGATGCCGCCACCGGCGGACGCCGTTTCAATGCCATCCTCGCCACCTCGTCCATCAACGACGCCATCGAATACTTCCAGTTGTTCGCCGAGATCCAGAAGGCCAGGGCAGAGACCGAGCCCGACTACACGCCGCTGAACATCGCCTGCGTCTTCTCCCCACCTGCGGAGGGAAATCCCGACGTGAAGCAGATCCAGGAAGACCTGCCCCAGGAGCAGGCGGACAACGAAGTCGAGCCCGAGAAAAAAAAAGAGGCCCTCAAGGCCATTCTTGTGGACTACAACGCCCGCTACGGAGCCAATCACAAACTCAGCGAATTCGATCTCTACTATCAGGATGTGCAGAAGCGCATCAAGGACCAGCAGTGGCCCGACGCGGATTTGCGCAAGGCTTACCCCACCGTCCCGCACCACAAGATCGACATCACCATCGTGGTGGACATGCTGCTCACCGGCTTCGATTCCAAGTTCCTGAACACCCTCTACGTGGACAAGACGCTCAAGCACCACGGCTTGATCCAGGCCTTCTCCCGCACCAACCGCGTGCTCAACGGCACCAAGCCCTACGGCAACATCCTCGACTTTCGCCAACAGCAGGACGCCGTGGACGCCGCCATCGCCCTATTCTCCGGGGAAAAATCCGGCGAGCAGGCGCGGGAAATCTGGCTCGTGGAAAAGGCCCCCGTCGTCATCCGGAAACTGGAGGCCGCCGTCCAGCAGTTGGACACATTCATGAAGTCCCAGGGCCTCGATTGCACGCCCTCCGCCGTCGCGAATCTGAAGGGCGATGCCGCCAAGGCCGCCTTCTGCACCCAGTTCAAGGAAGTCCAGCGGCTCAAAACCCAGCTCGACCAATACACCGACCTCACCGAGGAAAACAAAGCCAGCATCGAGCAGGTGCTAACCGAGGAAAACCTGCGCGGCTTCAAGGGCCAATATCTGGAAACCGCCAAGCGGCTCAAGGAACAGCAGGGCAAGGGCGGTGACAAACCCGGCTCCGATGATCCCGTGGATCAGATCGACTTCGAGTTCGTGCTCTTCGCCTCCGCCGTCATTGATTACGACTACATCATGGGCCTCATCGCCAAGTTCTCGGAAAAAGGCCCCGGCAAGTCCAAGATGACCCGCGAGGAACTCATCGGCCTCATCAGCGCCGATGCCAAGTTCATGAACGAGCGCGACGACATCGCCGAATACATCGGCACGCTCAAGGCGGGCGAGGGTCTCAGCGAAACCGCCATCCGCGACGGCTACACCCGCTTCAAGGCGGAGAAAAACGCCAAGGAACTCGCCGCCATCGCCGCGCGCCACGGCCTCGCCACCGCCGCGCTGCAAACCTTCGTGGACGGCATCCTCGACCGCATGATTTTCGATGGCGAGCAACTCGGCGACCTCATGGCCCCGCTCGATCTCGGCTGGAAAGCCCGCACCCAGGCCGAACTCGCCCTCATGGCCGACCTTCACCCCCTTCTCACCAAGCGCGCCGGGGACCGCGACATCTCAGGACTCAGCGCGTATGAGCAGTAAGACCAAAACCACCGCCCCAAAGGAAAAGGCAACGCCCGCGCTGATGCCAAAGTTGCGGTTCCCGGAGTTTCGGAAATCGGAGGGCTGGCCGCAGCAGCAATTGGGCAGCGTTGCGACTTTCTTCAAAGGAAAAGGGCTGCCGAAAAGTGCGCTCACCCCTGATGGCAAGAGACCATGCATTCACTACGGCGAACTTTTCACAGTGTATCCCGAAGTTATCGGTGCGGTAAAAAGCCGCACAGACTCAGAAGAGGATGTATTTTTGTCGGTCGAGAATGATGTGCTGATGCCAACCTCGGATGTCACTCCGAGCGGGCTGGCGAAGGCGTGCTGCCTTAACTTTGAAAACGTAATTCTCGGTGGAGACATACTCGTAATTCGAACGGACAGGCGCTCAATAAACGGCGAATTTCTTGCCCGATACATCCGGCATCTTGAGCGTAAAGTTCTGCAGCTTGTATCTGGCTCAACAGTTTTCCATTTGTATGCGAGTTCGATGGAAAAGCTGGTGTTGTCGTTCCCGCCAGAACCCGCCGAGCAACAAAAAATCGCCAAATGCCTGAGTTCGGTGGACGAGCTGATGGCCGCGCAAGCGCGGAAAGTGGACGCGCTCAAGACCCATAAAAAAGGGCTGATGCAGCAGCTTTTCCCCCGCGAAGGCGAAACCCAACCTCGCCTCCGCTTCCCCGAATTCCAAAACGCCGGGGAGTGGGTGGCAGTGCCTTTGGGTGAAATAGCCGAGATCAAGCTGGGCAAGATGCTCGACAAACAAAAGCACACGTCAGGGCATCTTCTGCCATACCTCAACAATTTGGCAGTGCGCTGGAATGAGGTGAATACATCGGATCTGCCGAAGATGTATTTCAACGACCGCGAGTTGGATCGCTTCGGATTGAGAGCTGGTGATGTCGTTGTCTGTGAAGGCGGAGAACCGGGACGTGCAGCCGTTTGGGACGGACGCTTGCCTGAACTCAAGTTCCAGAAGGCGATTCACAGGGTCCGCTTCAAAGTGCCGTTCGAGCCAAAGATTCTGGTTCTCCATCTCGAAAACTTAGCAGGCACAGACCAGTTCGAAATGCTCTTCACCGGGGGAGGCATCAAGCACCTAACCGGAGAGACGTTCTCTCGGCTTAAAATTCCACTCATTCCTCACGCCGAACAACAACGCATCGCCGACTGCCTCACCACCCTCGACGACCTCATCGCCGCGCAAACCCAAAAGCACGAAGCCCTCAAGACCCACAAGAAAGGCCTGATGCAGCAGCTTTTTCCATCCCTGGAGGAGGCCATCCCATGAACGACCTGATCCTCTACACGACTGAAGACGGACGGAGTCAGATCAAGCTCCGGGCCAAGGATCAGACCGTCTGGCTGACTCAGTCTGAGATGGCAGAGCTTTTTGCCACAACAAAACAAAACATCTCGCTTCATCTGGAGAACATCTTTGATCTCAATGAGTTACACGAAATGTCAGTAGTCAAGGAATCCTTGACTACTGCTGCCGATGGGAAAGATTATCTGACAAGTTTCTATAATCTTGATGCCATTTTGGCCGTGGGCTACCGGGTGCGCTCGCCTCGTGGAGTGCAGTTCCGCCGCTGGGCCAGCACGGTGCTCAAGGAATATCTCGTGAAGGGCTTCGTGATAGATGACGAGCGACTCAAGAACCCGGATGGGCGCCCGGATTATTTCGACGAGATGCTGGAGCGCATCCGGGACATCCGGGCCTCCGAGAAGCGCTTCTACCAGAAGGTGCGGGATCTCTTTGCCCTGAGTAGCGATTACGACAAGACGGAACAGGCCACGCAGGTCTTCTTCGCAACAGTGCAGAACCTGCTCATTTTTGCCGTGACCCGGAAAACAGCCGCCGAACTCATTACCACGCGTGCCAACCGTAATGACCCGAATTTCGGTCTCCTGCACTGGAAAGGTAACCAGGTGCGCAAGGCAGACATTCTCGTGGCCAAGAATTACCTGACCGAGGATGAGATCGATACTCTGAACCGGCTCGTTGTCATCTTCCTGGAAACTGCCGAACTGAGGGCTAAGAGCCGTCAGGAGACTCGCATGGCTTTCTGGAAAGAGAATGTGGATCAGATCATCACCTCGAATGGGTTTCCCTTGCTTACCCATGCGGGCTCCATCAGCTATGAGCAGATGGAAGAGCGCACGGGCGAACTCTACAACAAGTTCGACCAAGACCGCAAAAAGCGTGAGGCCATTGACGCCGATCAACAGGACGAGGCCGACCTGAAAGCGTTGGAAACCAAACTCAAGAGACGCTCAAAGAAATGACTGAAGCCAATCAAAAGCAACTGGGCAACACGCTCTGGAGCATCGCTGACCAACTGCGCGGAGCGATGGATGCGGACGACTTCCGTGACTACATGCTCTCCTTCCTCTTCCTGCGCTACCTCTCGGACAACTACGAGACCGCCGCCAGGAAAGAGCTCGGCAAAGACTACCCCCACCTCGAGCCCGCCGACCCCCGCGTCCCCCTCGCCCTCTGGTACGCCAACAACCCGGCCGACATCACCATTTCCGCCGGCACCCTGCAGGTCGGCAACCAGACCGCCCTCGGCCCGCTGTCGTATACCGCGGCCGCCACGGGTGCGCCCAACCGTTCCACGGCCCCGCTGTTCGTCACCGGCGGCACGCTGGACATCAACGGCCAGAATCTCGCCCTCGGCAATATCACCCTCTCGAGCGGCAC
>CAIJRY010000122.1 GCA_903823215.1 uncultured Spartobacteria bacterium | reverse complement strand
ACTCTCTGCAATCTCCGCGTGAAAATATTCAATTTTCCCGTGCCTTGGAACAGGGGGCTTGGGTGGAGCAAGGCAGTAGATGGTTCCTGTAGGCGTGCGGTTAGGGGCTACGATTTTATCGTAGTCTACCGCGCCTGTACCCACAGGCATGGTTCAACCTCTCGGCTCTTTCTAACCCTTCACTTTTTAACGATATAACCCATCTCCGCGCCCCTGCTCTAAAATGGCATCATGAGGGGATCGCGGAGCGAGAGTTCCCAGGCGAGCAGTTGTTTTTTGCGTTCCAGTCCCCATTGGTAGCCGGTGAGTGATCCTCTTGAGACGACGCGATGGCACGGTATCGCGACGGCGATGCCATTGGCTCCCACGGCCCTTCCGACAGCACGCGCCGCATTCGGGCGACCGATGGCACTCGCCACCTCTCCATAGGTTATCGTGCTGGATGAGGGAATGGTGCGGAGAAATTCCCAGACACTGAGTTGAAATGGAGTCCCGATACCCATGACGGGGATCACCTCCGGATTTTGAAAGACTTTTCCGATCAGTGCATCGGCAAGAGGGTCGTGGTGGAGTGTCACCTCCGGCCATGCGAGTTGAAGGGCACATAATGTTTCCCTGCGATCAATGCAAAAGCGAAGAGCCACAAGATGAGAGTCTGTGGCCAGAGCGATACAGTCACCAAACGGAGAAGTGACGAAACCGCAGGATAAGATTTTCAGGGAGCGAACGCGAAAGTCGTGAGGTGAGACCCAGAGATCCATGTTCCACAGGGCTCCTCACTTCGCGGAAGCCGTCCGAATCAGAACCTCGTTGCGACGTAGAAATCCCGGTGTCCAGGGCGGGTTGTAATAAGCAAAGAGTGGTGATCCCAACATCTCGACATGGTGCGACTTGACCCACGCCACCAGTTTTTTGGCGGCGACTTCGCTTGATGCGGGATTGTTGGAACCTGAGAAGCGGTAGGCTGCATAGCGTGATGGAGGCACGGTGCTGAGTGTGACATCGGAATTCGAGGGGGTCGGTGCACCGTGTTGTGCCACAGCTTGTGGCAGTACAAAGCTCATGGTTCCCACGCTGCTTCCCGTCATGAGCACGGGCGTGGTCATGGAGATTTTTTCCGCACGGTCATTGCGGCCCTGAATGAAACGGAAGAGCTTCATGAAGGAACCATCCTCCCCCCGATGCTGCATCGGGGTGGAAACGAGGGTCAGTTGGGGATAATCCCGGAGTTCAAAGGCCCCCTCCGAGGAAAGCACTCTGTAGTTGGGCGACTCATATTTTCCCCCTGTGCAGGCTGTCAATAGCGATGCAAAGAGGGCAGTCATCAGAAGAGAGCGTACCATGGATTGCAGGGAAAGTGACACACAACGATTCAACGGAAGAAAGAACGGGAGTCAAAGGTTAAATAGTGACGGAAAATGTCGAGGTACGCACTTGATGTCTCAACCAACTTGTTTTTGGGATTCGTTCGGTGAAGACTGAGATCGTGTATTGCCTTACCGTCTCTTCCATGTCTCTGGAACAGTCTCTCATCTTCTATCTCTCGCCAGTAATGCTCTTCGTGGTCTGTGTTGTGTTTCCGATGGTGCTCGCGTTTTTTGGACTCTGGATCTCAAGAAAGATCATCCCTGCTCGTTTTGTGAATCAGAGCCACGATGTTACGGGACCGTTTTACAGTCCGCACCTTCTAAAGAGAAGAAAATCAGTTATGGACATAAATGGAAACAAATACTAGGATTGGGAAGGTTTAAACATAAACTCCACTTCTTCACTCCATGGCAAGACCCTCCAAAATTCCAGAAGGCTT
>CAIJRY010000121.1 GCA_903823215.1 uncultured Spartobacteria bacterium | reverse complement strand
ATGAATATCCTGAACAATATGAAAAATTTCCTGTTGATTGTTTTTTTTCCAATTCGTTTCTCAATTCGTGAAGTCTTTCCTTGGGGATGATTTTGCAGTCTGTGAGGATCACATTCCCCACCTTCAATTCCTTGTAATTGCCCTTGAGTCCAATAATCGAATCGGCGTTAAGAAAGTTTTTCTGTCCTAAAATCCGTCCGGTGGAATCTCGTTGAACAAGAGTCGCGCTGGAACCGTCCTGGGAAATCTCAATTCCTGAATATTCGGGTATGGATCCGGTCAGAAAATCTCCTTTGACCGCCGGAAGAGATGCCGATGCATCCTGGAGCGTCACGACAAGCACTTTATTTTCGCTCGACCCCTGACTAAGGTGAGCAACACGACCGATGACGGTTATGCGGCGACCGGAGTATTTGGCAATGGCTGCCACCTCATTTGTTGCAAAATCACCGGCGATCGTCTTGAGTTTGACCACCCCCCTTTGATTCAGAGGTTTAAGTACGGGAGCCGCATCCTGCGCCCCCAAGGGAATCGCAGTACAGAGAAGGAAGATGAACGAAAGCAGCTTGGGGACGGTTGCCATAGGGCAATGACTATCAGAGCGTTCGTAAATCTCAATCGGAGATTTCAATTATTTTGACCCCCCTTTTGATCAAGCTCCTTGATTTCCAACAATGTCCTCTTTTAAGTATGGATGTCTTTTATGCTTCACCATTTGCTTCGCCCGCTATGACCTCTATCAGCATCCTGCTCAGGCATCCGTATCTGCTTGCGGGGCTTGGCGGAGCAATCGGTTCCATCGGAAGAGTCATGATGTCGAACATGGTAAGCCGATGGATCGGAGAGGATTTTCCGTTCGGCACCATCGTCGTGAATGTCACGGGTGCTCTGCTGATGGGACTTCTGGCAGGATACAGTGTCACAGATCCCGGCAAACTGATCTTTTCACCACCGGCCCGCACTTTCCTGATGATTGGCGTGCTCGGTGGATACACCACTTTTTCCTCGTTCAGCCTCCAGACCTTTCTTCTGCTGGAGCAGGGAAATATCAGTGGCGCTTTTCTGAATGTACTTTTGTCTGTATTGCTTTGTCTCGGAGCGGTCTGGATCGGATTTGTAACAATCCGGGCATTTTAATGCGCTTGGTTTTGAATCGCCCAGCGAAGTTGCATCATCCATCATCAGGAACCGTGCGGCTTCGCCAATCCACCATTTTTCCAAAAAAATCTCCCTTCAGCATCAGCGCGGCCTTTTCCCTTTTGGAAATTATCGTGACCATGACATTGATCGTGGCGTTGATGTCTCTGGTCGTGCCTTGCTGGGGAATGATCACCCGCAGTCGATCCAGACAGGCGGCGACAAGTCTCGTCATGGAGTCTTTGGAGAGGGCCCGCCATGCAGCCATGGCGCAAAAAAGTGATCTGTGGGTGGTATTCCAACATCGCAAGTCTCCGGAGCAAGACTCCTTCCGACTGCTCTCCAGGCAGGGATTGGTCATCACTTCCATTGATGCATGGCAGAGGCTTCCCGCAGGAATTTCGTTTCATTCTGGAAAGGACTCACTGATGCAGTCCAACCCTCCCGCCGATATCCTTACTTCTTCTCTCAACGGTCTGGCGGCACCGGAGGGTTCGGATTTTGGAGCGTTGATGTTTCTGCGCTCGGGTCGGGTCGGTTTTCCGCTGCCGGGAGGTGCTCCGCTAGTTTTGAAACTTGATTCGATCTCAGCCGCCGCCTCTTCACCGTCGGCAATTCTTATCTCACGCGCCACCGGTCGCGCCACCACCCAGTGAAATTTCGTTATCGCAACGCATTCAGTTTATTGGAGATCCTGATCGCCCTCGGACTTTTTGCCGTGGTTATTTCAGCTCTGCTCACGCTCTTTCCGATTGCCCTTCGTACTGAAAAATCCAGCGGGGATGAAACGATGGCCACCCTGATTGCCTCGGGCATGATGGAGTCCCTGCCATCAAGTGAGGGATTGGGATCATTGAATGTGGCCACGCGAATGAGCAATGATACCCCGGTGTGGGAAGTTATCCCGTCGGATGGCGCTACGAATATCCCAGTGGCATACAATGCCTCCTGCGAACCCGTCCGCAGACTCACCGCAAAGGAAGCAGAGGCCCCTTTGACCGACCCGGCCATAGCCATTGTCGCCACCCTTTCACTCACCAAGGCATCCGTACCGGGGCTGCTGACAGCGGAGGTTGCCGTCGCCTCCCCTGCTTCCGCACCTGCGGCAAATCGCACCGTCCAGAAATTCACCCGCCTGATTCAGTCACCCTCGCGATGAAATCGGCCTCCCCCAACCCAATATCCACCCAATGCCGAAATGGATTCACCTTGCTTGAATTGCTGGTTTCCTCAGTGATTCTCGCCTGTATCATCACACTGCTGATCGGCATGGCAGATGGATCGTCGAAGATCTGGAGGGACGGGGAAAGACGGCGCGAGGGCTCAAGGGAGGCCAGGGCTGGACTGGAAATGATCACCGAGGATCTTCACTCCGCCGTCATTCTGAGCAATACGGCAACCTTGAGCATCACAAAGGAATCCGAGAATCGCGAGGGATCACGGATCTTTTTTCTGGTCTCCCATCCGGGAGAAAACAGAAACACGAACGCAGAGGGTGATCTGTGTGCCACAGGATATTTTGTCGCGCAGGACCCGGTGAAATCGGGAGGCATGAATCTCTACCGTTTTCATGCTTCGGGAGAAACCGTGACAAAGTCACTTGAAAAAAACCGTCTTGGGGAACTTTATGCGACGGCCACTCCGGACAACACAGCCACCACCGAGTTACTGGCCCGTCATATTGTGCAACTTGATATCCTTCCCGTTAAGAATGAATCCTCCGAGATGCTGATGATCAGAATTTACGCACTCGCCGGAGAGGGATCTCAGTTCGCCGATCCCAAGGCAACTGTCACGAGTGCGCTAAAAGAGCGCAACGAACGCCTGCTCAGACAACACCTTCAACGCTACTCAACGATCGTCAGGCTGCCCCCAACGAGAACACTCCCCTCCGGTTCATGAAACCGCCGAATAAAAAATATAACACCAACCTCACCGTCGAGGCCGGCTTTGCCATTGTAGCCATTCTTGGAATCCTGGCTCTCATCAGTCTTCTAGTTGTTTCCATGCTTCACAGTGTGCGCATCGAGCGGGCAAGCACCTCTTCGAGTGCGGCACATGCACAATCCTATCTTGTCGCTGAATCAGGTGCCTCTGCTGCTTCGGCTCTCCTGATGCAAGCGACCTTCAACCGGCCCTCCTTTCTCATCGGCCTCGGAGGAGGAAAAGCAAAACTTGATATCCAACCAAGCCTTGTTCTTGGAAGCACCAACCTCACCAATAAGTCCCAACTGACACCTCTTTTTTCCCACAATTTCTCGGAATCAAAAAACGATCCAAAGCAAGCCGAAGAAAAATTCGATGCACTCTTTCTCAAACTCCTCTCGACCAATCCAAACGAAACAATCGATCTCAATGATCAACTGCTAATCGAACATCCCGCCAACGGAGGAAGTAATGCGAATCAAGGAGGAATGATTGCCACCACCGGACACTATCCTGCCCTCTGGCAAAAACTCCACGATTCGGAAGGCAAAGCCATCGGACGATACGCTTATCTTCTCATTGATGAAACAGCTCGTTTGAATCCCTTCCTCCATATCGGAAACTTGCGCGATGACCCTGTTGACTGGGACAAAGGTCCCGGAGACATCCCGTTGACAAACGGCACAACGGTTCTCTTCTCGGCCAGACAGGCGGAAATACTCAGAAAAATCGCCACCACCCTCCCGACCGACGACAGCTTCTCAATGGCTTTCGGAAATCCCAGGACATACGCAGAAAAGAGAATCCTGCTTACGCGAAATTTCTGCCTTACTCCCGATCTGATCCCGGCCGGACTGCCAGAGGCCGGATTGCCTAAATACAACCTGAATGATCTTGCCACAAATCCCGCATGGGGGAAAACACCATACGAACGCGCTGAAAACATCGCCTCCGTCATCGACAAAAATTTACCCAAGTTCAAGCAACGCGATGCCTCCCTCTCCCGGCGATCAGAGGATCCTGTGCTCTATCTCCGCCGCATCGCCTGCAATATCGTCGATTACATCTCGTCGGAACCGGGTCCCACCGGACCGAATCAGGGAGACCCGATTGGAAGGGATCGGGTACCCCTTGTCACACAGATCGCGGAACGATGCACCCGCACAGCCCTCAGCAGCAACAGCACCACCATTGAAAGTCGTTTCTTTGCAGAAATTTGGAATCCCACCACAGGCACGATTCCAGCCGGAGGGGTTGCCCGGCTGCTCATCGCAAACAGGGCCAATGTCATTTTCGGCAATGGCGTGGTAAGACCTTTTGCCAACTACGACAAATCCGCACCTCCCCTCCCTGCACTTCGTCCCAACGAATTTACCGTGATCGCCTTTGAACCTGTCGTGCAAACATGGTATTCTCCCGATTCTACAACAAATTCTCCACGCTGGTTGACCGGCCCTGATGGAAACGCGGATACCATCCACCACCAGTCATTCTCCTTCTATTGGAACGGGCGGCTTGTCGACAGGACCAGACCACCCAAGAATCCGGGTGACGCCCTCGCAGGTGGCATGAATCATCTGGCTCAGACGCTTAACGATGATAGACCGCACTGGCAATGCGTGACCATTCCAACCTGGTCTGTCTCGTCGGACAAGGGTAAGGATCCTGATGGTGCGGAC
The DNA here is from genome assembly GCA_903823215.1 of uncultured Spartobacteria bacterium. Lineage (GTDB taxonomy): Bacteria > Verrucomicrobiota > Verrucomicrobiia > Chthoniobacterales > UBA6821 > UBA6821. Next base: position 2,404 of record CAIJRY010000121.1, on the reverse strand, counting down.
GAAGCCATCCAACAGGGGAATTATCGTTTTGTTGGCGACCCATGCGCCACATGGCTCACCTACTATAAATGGGGAGTTGTCACGAACTATCCTGCCAAGACACTCTGGAACGGCATCAGTCCCGCAGGGATTCTTGGAAGGGGGTCTCTCATGGATCCCTCCGTGACATGGACACGACGGGACAATATTCCGATGAATCCAGTGAGGGGCAATCCTCCAGCCACCGACACGCAGACTCCCGATCTCATCAACTCATCCTATCAACCGAATGGGGAGGGATCACTTGCCCCTTTTGTCATCAGGAAAGGCCCCATGATTTCGCTGGGTGAACTCGGTCACATCATCGATCCGGCCCAAGTGGATGATCTTCTTCAAGCTCCCATAGCAGGAGTTCCCACCTCGCCGTTCTGCTGCGGCGGGGGACGCACACTGCGTATCGGTCAACCTGAATTTTCCGTTCTCAGTCCGTCTGCCAGTTGGGATACCGAGGGGAAAAGAGCCATCGAACTAATCGACATCTTTACCCTTGCAGACAAAGGACGCCAACCTGGTTCCAACACTATCTCCACCAATGCAGGAATCCCCGGTCGCATCAATATCAACACCGCCCCTCACCCCGTGCTGACGGCGCTATTCAGTGGTATTTCCGTCAGCTCGGACAGTCGTTTTCCCAATTCCGTCATCATACCGCAGACAGCTGATCAGCTCGCCACCATTGTCGAGCAAAACAGACCCTATTCGCGTCTGTCAGATCTGAGGGTACTCACGACGAACCTCTGCAATGCGGAAACATTTACCCCTCCCCTTTCGCGGAATCTACCCGGAGTATCACCTGCCGTGGCTGATGTTTTTGACAGGGCAAGGGAGGAGGCTTTTGGAAAGATCATCGGTCATTGCACGGTGCAGAGCAGAACTTTCCGACTTTTTGTGGTGGGCGATACTCTTGATCCGAAAGGAAAACCGACTGCTCGCTCCATCATGGAAGCCATCATTTGCCTGTCTCCCGATGCCTCTGGACGGCTCATACCCAAATTGCATGATGTCGAATGGCATTAGGGAAACGCTGATTCCGTATTTAAGATGATTCTCCTGATCTCACTCCTGCTGGCCCAGTCATCACCGACACCGGCTCCCGTTCCCACAGATGTTGCCCCTTCAGAACATCATCAAACCCGGCACGCTCTGGCCTCTGCAACTCCATCAGCGACACCGGAGGTTCGCATCACCGTGGTGAATGCCACGAGTGTTCCCGCAATCGCCCTCAATACTAAGGGAACCAATCGCCCCTTTGCCTATCCCTACTTTCCACAGGGCACATGGACGGGAAATGACCCGATCATGACAAATTCGGTGGACTATCTGGCCCTCACGACCAATGGAGCTCTTCTTGCCAGGCACACTCAGAAATTTCCACCCGTTTCCTCGCAGATCCTTTTGCTCACGGGTGACTTGAGCATTAGCGGACCGGCGGATTCACTACCGCAGATAGGTTTGCCTCCTCCGCCAAGCCTGAAACCATGGCCACCAAACATTCAGTTTCATACCTATCCATGTTCCAAGTCAACCAATGCATCACCTGAAAACAAAGACATCTGCCGTTACCGTGTCGTCAATGGGATGCCCTCCAAACTACTTATTCTCCGTGCCTTTGCAGATGGGAATAAACCGGGGCGCCAACTCGCGCTCCTGGCTCCTGGCAACACTGCCCTCTTTATCAAACAGCCGCCGAATCTGCGTTGGGAAGCTGAAATCGACGGACAAATCTATCCCGTCGTCATGGAGCAGGAGGATGATCAAAGAAACTGTCTTATCCCCTTTTTCCTAAGAAACGGCGTGCCGAGTTTCATCCGGGTTTTTGAAAATCCGTAACTTGGGGGTCAAGGATAAAGCATTAGTGTATTTATATTTTGCCATAGTTTTGAAAAAACCATGCAGTTATACGAGAAGCAGCAGAAGCCGTGGTTATTGTGCTATAGTCTGATAAAATCAACAAAAAATCACCCTTATGACGAAACAAATAACAAATGTAATATTATCCTAACTGCTACAACAGTGCCATAAGTTTTTTTTCAACCGCTAAGTCTCTTGCTTTTTTAACCTGAGTAGCGGTTAAATCAAAAAATTCTCTATGGCAACTGGAATACTAGGCCATCTGAAAAGATTACAATAATTAGCTAAAATCAATGTAATCGAATCGGTATTATCAATTAAAAATAGCGTATCAATGGCACCAGAAATTTGGATCTGCAGCAAGCTTTTGAGATTCATTATCAATCCATTTTTTAAGAGATTCCTGTCTTTCTTTAATATCTTTCATCCGTTCTGTATCACCATAAATATAATTTACATGAAAGTTTATATTATTCCGATTAACACATTCACTCGATATGTCCTGAAGCAATTT
>CAIJRY010000120.1 GCA_903823215.1 uncultured Spartobacteria bacterium | reverse complement strand
TGATGGATATCCAAATGCCGAAAATGGATGGACTGGAAGCGGCGAGGCTGATCCGCGCCAATCTTCCCGCAGAGCGGCAACCCATGATCATTGCCTTGACGGCCCACGCCTCGGAGGACGACCGACTGCGCTGCATCGAATCAGGAATGGATGATTACCTGACCAAACCGATCAATCGAAAACTTCTGACCGAGACCCTACGGAGCGTCTGTAAGAAACTGGAGTCATAACCGATAGAGCACATCCTGCTGCTCGGATGGCACCCGTCGACGGCAGTCTTACGGCATCAAGGATCAACTTGAACCTTCTGCTCCGACTGCGAGGTCTTGATCACCTTGTGATAATACTTCGCTGAGGGCTTGAGCACGCGATCCCGGGTCACAGGATCCATCGTGGCCAGTCCGAATTTGGGAATATAGCCGTAGTGCCACTCGTAGTTATCAGCCAGCGACCAGACGAAATATCCGCGGACATCATACCCCTCGTCCATGGCCTTGCGAATCTGGGCCATATGATCGTGCAGATACTCGATGCGCTTCGGATCATTCAGTGTGGCAATGCCATTCTCCGTGATCATCATCGGCTTGTCATAACGCTTGGCCACATAGCGAATCTGTTTGCCAAGCGAGGCAGGATCGATCCGCCAGCCCATCATGGTGAAGTGGTGCCCATGCCGATAGGACTCTGAAAGGAAGCTGATAGGCCCTGCCATCTGGCTATAGTAATAGTTGAATCCGATGATGTCACAGACATCGTAGATACGGTCAAGATGGTCAAAATTGGAATGTTGAACCGTGTTGTAAATAAGCCCCCCCGGATCGAGTGGGCCATGCTTCCACCAAGGGAGAGCCTCCACGCTGACCACCTTCGCTGAAGGCTTGATTTCCTTAATTCGATAAGCTGCATCCCGGAACATGTCAGCGCTGGCAATCGTCGCGGCCTTGTATCCCGCAAAATCAAGGATGTGGCAGGGTGGCCAGAGGCCGGCGATGTAGGCCGTGAGCACCTGTCCATTGGGTTCATTCTCCGGCGCATAGTAATTCACATAAGGTGAAGTCGCCCGTACCACCTTGCTCACATAGAGATTCCAACGCTCACGGGCCAGCGGGTGAAGCCAGTTCACCTTCTTGCTGTCATGTGGGTCGGTGAGCCAGGCAGGAAAACTGAAATGCCAGAGCGTGACTACCGGCTCGATGCCGGCCTCCTTGAGCTTGCGGCACATCGCCACATACCGGCGAAGCGCGGCCTCATTGTAGCGTCCTGGTTGCGGCTCGACGCGGGCCCACTCAATGCTAAAACGGTAATGGGTGACCCCGATCTTCTTCAGTGCCGCCAGATCTTTGTCAAAGTCACTCCAAGTATAGAGTGCATTGCCGACAATGGGTGCCTTCTTCTGTTGCACCAGCAGATCCCAATCCCGGAGGAAATAGTTGGGATCTCCAGGTTTCTCAGCCCTGTTTTCATACTGGAGGCTGGCTGTGGAAATGCCCCATGCAAAACCATGATATCCGGTCAGCTTCGCAGCCTGATGTTTGGGTGCCTTATCGAGAGGGCCAAGCGGATGAATGGCGCAGCCTGAACAAAAAAACAGAGGGATTAAAATCCAAGGAGAATGTCTCATAAATGAAATTTATTGGGTGGTTTTGGGGGATGTCAGCAATTTCAGATCACCCATCTTGTCACGATAGAACCCCCGCAGATCGGGAACCATCTGCGACCAGTTCATCATAGTTTTCTCCAGAAATTTAGCGTGGTTCATGTTCCGGTCATCCAGCAGTTTACCGTTTTTTCCATTCACCTCGTTGAAAGGGAGTGTCACCTTATTGTAAAAAGCGTCACTGATTCTCTCTTTTTCAAGGCGCTTGGGGTCATAGACGGCAATCCACCATCCACCGTAGGCATCCGGCGAAGTGGGAGGTGAGATCCGGAAGCGGAGTTTCCCCACCTGCCGTTCATCACCCTTCTCATCGAGTGCATAGAGGGCCGCAATCTCGTCTCGCGACCTCAGGGTTCCTGCCAGATATTCCCGGATGATTTTTTTAAACCGGGTGATTTTTTCTCCCTTTTCGTAGATTCCGAATTCCAGACAGACGGGATCCTCGGGATTCCCATAAACATTCATTTCCACATGCTTATTGATACGGAAGGAGAGGTAGGGAATGTTTTTCAGGTATCCGTTTTCGATCGTGGTCGGGGGAATCTGTTTAAAAGAGTGGATGTTGTCATCCGTGCGCAGATCCTGAACGATCATTCGCCACGGAGGAAGTTTTCCAGGATCAACGATATCGGCAAAATAGACGCCTGCATTGGCCTCATCACAAATGCGACTGATATTCCCCTTGGGAATCGAGACTTCACCCATCCGCTGCTGCAGCACAACTTCTTTGGCATCATTCTTTACAATCATGCCATGAAGCTGGGTGCCGTCGTTGAGAACAATGGTGTCGGGCATCAATCGTTTGTCCGCCATATCCATGGCTGCAAAGGCTGTCGAGGTGGCCGCAAGCACAAAAGGCATGAGCGCGATGGAGAGAAAAAATTGCTTCATGGTTGATTGGTCAGCCCATTGCTACTAGCAAGAAGCGTATGCATCAAGCAACCTTCCTTCGCAATCTGGTTCCTGCCTTCCTTTTGCTTACCCTCTTTCTACAACAGGGCTGCATCACCGCTCCTCCAAATTACAAGCCGCCAGCCAATGCCGTTGTGTTGAAAAAGCTGCCGAAGGAACCTTTCTGGTGGGGTACCTCCACCGCCCCCTTCCAAAACGAGGACAAGGGATATCCTCCGGGGTCGAAATGGTATTTTAAGACCGACTGGGATCGATTTGCCGAAGAGGGAGGCGCACCGCCCCGTGGAGATTCAGCCGTCTTCTCCTGGAGTCAATTCGACAAGGATCTCGCAGCCATCAAACGACTTGGCGTGAATCATTTCCGATTCGGTGTCGAATGGGCCCGCATCGAGCCCAAGAAAGGTCAGATCAACGAAGCAGCCCTGCGTCAGTACGCAGAAATGGCCCGCCGAATCCGCGCGGTCGGCGTCGAACCGATCATCACGCTCTGGCACTTCACCTTCCCCGACTGGCTTTATCCAAAGGATAAAGCCAAGGCGAATTTCATGAATCCCGATGTGCAAGAGGCATGGCGGGCCCATGTGCGCCGTGTCGTCCGGGCGACCAAATCGGATGTCCGCATTTATGTTCCGCAGAACGAGCCCAACGGAGCCCTCCAGTTGGGATGGATCGCTGCCCACTGGCCTCCCGGATTGCTACTCCGTCCCGGCTCTTACAAAAAGGCCATGAAAGTCTCGGCAAACATGTTCCGGGATGCGGCGGCCATCGTCCGGGAAGAACGCCCCGATGCCCTCATCATGGGCATCTACTCCCTGCCCCATTGGAAGAAGGCGCAATATCTCGACCCCACCCGCTCGGTCTACAACCTGATGATGCATCAGAACTACGATCAACTCGATATGGTGGCCGACACCTGCGACCTGATCGGGGTGAACTATTATTATTCGCAGGAAGCAAGTGCGATGAGGTTCATCTTCCGCCCCAGCGGGGAGCATAATTCCAGCTACACGCAACTCGGATGGGAAATCGCCCCGACCGGACTCTATCATATCCTCAAGGATGTCACCGATCGCTACCACAAGCCGATCGTCATTTCAGAAAACGGCATCGGCACCCAGAGTGGGCAGAAATCGATCCGCTACTTCCGCGAACACATCGGCCAGATGCGCCGCGCCATGAATGACGGCGTTGATGTCCGCGGCTATTTCCCATGGACTCTCGTGGATAACTACGAATGGACCGAGGGATGGCACGGTCAGTTCGGTCTCTTTGCTTTCAATAAAAAGACACACGAGCGCATTCCGGCGCCATCAGCGATCTGGTATTCCAACTTCATCAAGGCCTATCCCGAGCCATAGAAGAGAGAATCTGAAGTGTAAAATCTGGCTTCAGTCCTTTTGAATCTTTCCATTTCCCAATCCGAAATCACACGAGTCGTGGACTCCGTCATGAGAGGACGGCGATCCGTGAGAGGATTTCTGCCGACTCCAGTACAGAAAGAGACGATTTTGGAGATTATTGATATCGCGGCACGCGCTCCCTCAGGAACCAATATTCAGCCTTGGCAGGTGGTCGTTGTCACCGGAGAGAGAAAGGAAGCACTTTCCCGAGAGCTTATTGAGACTGCTCTCGATGCCGGGAAGGATGAAAAACACTCTCAGGAGTACGCCTACTATCCAGAGAAATGGATACCACCCTACATTGAGCGACGGCGTAAGGTTGGGTATGACCTTTACGGGTTACTTGGCATTTCCAAAGGAGATCGGGAAGCCATGGCCCGCCAGTTTGCAAAGAATTACGAATTTTTCGGTGCCCCTGTCGGTTTGTTTTTCCTGATCGACCGGATCATGGGTCAGGGAAGTTGGCTTGATTACGGAATGTTCCTACAGAATGTGATGCTAGCTGCGAAGGCGCGCGGGCTTGATACCTGTCCTCAGGCGGCTTTCATCAAGTATCACAGAATCGTGGCCCGTCATCTCGGGATTACTGAAAGCCAGCAGCTCGTTTGCGGAATGTCCCTCGGATATGAAGATACGACCAAGATAGAAAATACCCTGACAACCGGGCGTGAGCCTGCGGCCAACTTCACCCGTTTTATTTAGGAGTCGCAGATTAAATCGCGTTGAGACCGTTGCGTCTCTGCACAAAATCCCCCTCGCCTTTCTCTCAAAGACACTTGAGTGCTTCCACCACAATTGGCCTATCTTCTGGATAAGTTAATCCAAGCCAGGGATCGCCCGAGTGCAAAAGACGCACAGTAGCCTCACCCGTTCCGATCAAAGAGCTGACGGCGGCAGGCAGATAAAACTCAGCCTTTGCATCTTCCCCTCGCGCTTCTAGAAACTCTTCAAAGAGCCTCTCCAGTTTCCCAAGAAAATCAGGCATAAGTCCCCAGAAATTCATCGAGGTCGGTTCGGCTCCTGTCAGCAATACAGGAGGATTCTCCTGTGCCATGATCCCCTCTGAAGTTCTCTCTATCGCTATTCTCTCTGTAATGTCGATCAGATAGCCATTCTGATCGGCATGGCAGATTCCTCGGGAAACGGTGCCGTGATCGGAGAGTGTTTTCTCAAGCCGATACCCCACCATGGCATAGTGATCGGGCGATGTGGTTTTCAGAAATGCCGCCAACGCTAAAAATCCCGAGGCCCCGTAGTAATCATCGGCATTAATCACGGCAAAGGGCTTACGCAGCAGCGGGGCCGCAGCCAACACTGCATGGCCCGTTCCCCATGGCTTTGTACGACCGGGTGGAGAAACGCGTCCACCGGGCAGGGGTTCCAATTCCTGAAAGGCATATTCGACACCTATCTTTTGCTCATACCGCTTTCCCACCGTTTCAATAAAGAGATCAAGCATCTCGCGCCTGATCACAAAAATAATTTTTGTAAATCCCGCCACAAGAGCATCGTCAACCGAGTAATCGAGCAGGATTTCTCCGGAGGGTCCGACCGGATCCAGTTGTTTGAGACCCCCATAACGGCTTCCCATTCCGGCAGCCAAGACCACAAGCGAAAGATCCATAAACCCTATCTATTCTTTTTCAGAGGTCCGTCGGTGGAAGCCGTGTCACGATAGAAGATGATTCCGTGCTGGCGCAGATTCACGATGAATGCCTTGAGATCACCCGCCGCTCCATTCACGGAATCCATCGCGGAATTGCCCTTCCTCAGGAAGAGATTAGCCTGATCTGTCACACCCTTGATTTGTGATGAGGAAGAGGCCAGAGACTCGCTGGTTGTGCGGAAATTTGCCAGTGTGGCCTGGAGATTTTTGACACCTTCCTCATTGAAGACTTTGTAGCGCAATGATCCGCTCACACTGTCAATATTGGCCAAGGCGTTGTTGAGTTTCGGCAAGATTTCATCGTGCAACTGGCGCTGAAGTTCGGCGATGCTTGATTCGCTCAGTCCATTGGTGATCACGGTGTTGGGAGGGATCGCCTTCTGATCGATTGCATCATCACTCATCGTGACCGTCACAAAACGGTCACCCAGAAGCCCCGAACTGCCTATGGAGAAGATGCTCCCTTGAGGAATCTGAACGCTTTCATCAATCTTTAACTTCACTGCCACCCCTTTCATATTGGGAAGCACTGTTGGAGAGTCGGCCACGGCGCCGATCCTGGCACCTGAAAGCGTCACATCAGCCCCCTTGAGCAGGCCGCTCGCATTGCGGTATTCCACGGTGAGAAAATAGAATTTCTTGATATTGTCCCCGAACCTTCCGAAATAAAGAACGAGCAGGGCGATGGAAATGATACCAAGGAGGACGAAAAATCCCGCCTTGAACTGCGTTGCTTTGCTGGTGGTATCCATGGGACTTGTATGAGGTGCTTAGTCGATTTCGTGGGAACGCCCCTCGATGAAATCCCGCAGAACGGGATCGGTCGAGCTGTGAAGGGCGGACAGCGTACCAGTAAAATGAATGCGCCCCTCGCGGAGCAGAGCTACCTGATCAGCCACATGATTAGTGCTGGTCATGTCATGCGTCACAACAATCGAAGTGACCTTGAGCTGGGATTGCAAGCGCCGAATCAGGCGATTGATCGTATCGGAGACAATCGGATCGAGTCCTGCGGTCGGTTCGTCATAGAGGATGCAAGACGGTTCGGAAATAACGGCTCGGGCCAGTGATGCTCTCTTGCGCATTCCTCCACTGAGGTTGACCGGCATCTTGTTCTCCTGTCCCTGGAGCGAGACAAGTTCAAGAGAACGGGCCACTTTATCCCGGATCACCTTTTCACTCCTTTCTCCGCGCTCTCGCAGGGGAAAAGCAACATTGTCGAAAACTGTCATTGAATCAAAAAGGGCTCCATCCTGAAAAAGCATCCCAATTTTACGGCGCACAGGTTCGAGTTCGCGCTCACTAAGTCGGCTGATCTCCAATCCCTCAATCTTGATGGAGCCTGAAAGCGGTCTCATCAGACCGATCAGATGCTTCAGAAAGACGCTTTTTCCCCCACCGCTCTGACCAAGCAAAACCAGAGTCTGCCCCTTGGGAACATTCAGATCAACCCCTTTGAGTATTTCCTGTCCCGAAAGGGTCTGGCGTAGGTTTCGGACTTCGATGAGGTTGTGGCTGTCCATATCAACGCACCCCCGCAGGGAAGATGATGTTGAGGGCTATGGTCAGGAAGAAATTTCCGATCAGAATACTCAGGGAACTGATCACCACCGCCTCCGTCGTGGCACGACCGACTCCCACGGCACCATTGCGCGTCGTCAATCCCTGCTGACACCCTATAAAAACGATGAGGATTGCAAAGATAATCGCTTTGGACATGGCCATAATGATGTCCTTGCCATGGGTAAAATTCCACATGTTGTGCAGGAAATAGATGCTCCCGACATTAAGCAGGCTCACAGCGACGAAATAGCTCGCGAGAATTCCAAAGAAAAGACACTCCCCCACCAGAAGCGGCATCGAAATGAGCATCGCAACCGCTCGGGGAACCACCAGGTAATCAACCGGGTTCACCGCAAGGGCTCGCAGGGCATCGATCTGCTCGGTCACTTTCATCGTTCCGATCTCGGCGCTCATGGCGGCACCGACCCGCCCGGCAACCATCAATCCCGTGAGGACGGGGCCAAGTTCACGGCAGAGGGCAACCGAGACCACGGGACCCACAGCAGAGCTCATGTTGAGAGTGTTGAACTGAAAGAATGTCTGCGCCGTAAAAACCGCCCCGGTGAAAGCACCGGTGATGATCACGACGGCCTGCGAACCGAATCCCATCTCGACAATCTGGTTCACCACAAGCTTCCACCGGATGCGTCCCGCAAAAATCGAGCTAAAGGTCTCCCCTGCGAGAAAGGCCGTCTGCCCAAGATAGGTGCAGAATGAGCGCGTCAGGGGAAAAGAGTAGGGAAATTTCATTGAAGGATCAGGTCGATTACTGAGGCTGAGCCTCAAGATCGTACCCTCTGGTTCCCGTAATTCTTACCGTGTGAAACTCCCCTGCCTTCACGGGCTTTGTAAAATGAACACGGCAATCGACATCGGGAGCATCTCCTTCGGTGCGGCCCAGCAAGGATGTATCGGCGAGAACCGTGAGTTCCTTGCCGATAAAAGACTCAGCCACTTCAGCGGCAATATGCTGCTGCACGAGCATGGCTTCGCGCTGGCGACGCTTCTTGGTGCCACCATGGATCTGATCTGGAAGCTTCGCGGCGCGGGATTCCTCCTCCCGGGAATAGTTAAAGACTCCGAGGCGTTCAAAGCGGGTTCTTGTCATGAACTCGAGCAGGGCTTCAAAATGCATTTCTGTCTCACCGGGAAAACCGACAATAAAGGTTGTGCGGATCGTGAGTCCCGGAATACCAGCACGCATCCGATCGATCAGGTTGATGATATGCCTGCTGTCCGTCTCACGGCGCATCGAGTCAAGCATGGTGTCATGGATATGTTGCAGCGGCATATCGACATAGCGGGCCACCTTGGGGTTGCGGGCGATGGCCACGATCATGTCATCGCTCCAGTGAGCGGGATGAGTATAGAGCAACCGAATCCAGAACTCGCCAGGTATCGCTCCGAGCGCGTCGAGCAGTGCTGGAAGTCCCGGCCCCCGAGCCTCATCAACAGGCTGCCGAGGGCCTGCTTTTTCCTCCCAGAGATCCATGCCGTAATAGGTAGTGTCCTGACTGATGAGATTGATCTCCTTCACGCCGGAAGCGACAAGTTCCCTCACTTCCTTGACGACGGATTCAATGGTGCGGCTGCGGTGACGGCCACGCATCCTTGGAATGACGCAGAAGGAGCAGGGATGATTGCACCCTTCGGCGATCTTCACATAGGCCGTATGGGGTGCGGTCAGACGAACCCGGGGCGTGTCGTAGTCGGGAATATAGGCGGCACGGCGGGAAACTTCCACAAGCGCTCCCTCTCCTTCGCGTTCCTCATCCAGAAGCCGATCAAAGAACGATCCTGCATTTTTAATCTCATCCAGCCCCAGAAAGGCATCGACCTCGGGAAGTTGCAACGCGAGATCGCTTGAATACCGCTGGGAGAGACATCCTCCAACGACAAGTTTCTGTCCCGCCTTGGCACCATGCAGGCGACGGCGATGGGCTTCCAAAATGGCACCAATGCTCTCTTCCTTGGCGGGGTCGATGAATCCACAGGTATTCACGAGCACCACATCGGCATCGTCGGTTTCCGTTGTCAGTTCGTAACCATGCCGGGCGGCATCTCCGAGGAGAATTTCCGCATCAACGAGATTTTTGGCACAGCCAAGGCTGATGAGGCCGATTTTACGAACGGGCGGCTGGGAAAATGGGGAAATCTGTAGAGATGTTTTACTCATCGTGAAGGAAGAACAGGTACTGAATAGGTTGAGAAAACCCAGGGCATGGATCTTACGCGGGAAAGCTGACGCATCAGTCCCCAAGCACCAAACAGGGTTATCGTGATCAGCAGCGTGAGGGCGAGTCTGCCCATCGGGGCAAGCATTTCAAGCGGAGATTTTGTCGGAGGCTTTATCCGTTTGGTGGCATTGGCAAGAAAGCTTTGGTTTCCCGTTCTGAGTTGTGGGAGGGAAGGAAGGGAATCCTTGAAATCCGTCGGATTCAGTTGCAGGAAGCGAAGGTAGGAAACAACCTGAATCCTGGCTCTGCGGGAATCAAGGGGACGATCCGCTTCCAATGCCTCAATCTCTTCGCACGAGAGGTGGGTCGCTTTGGCCACATCCTCCAGTGAGAAGGCCGAGGCTTCCCTAGCCTCTCGTAGGAGTGGGCCAAGAGGCGGGGCAATGGTAGCAGGTTGAAAAAGTTTCATGAGCAGGAATCAAAAGCGCGATCCGGTCCCGTCGAGATCGATCAGTATCTCGCGATCCCTCGCACCATCCTTCGGACCCAAGATGCCACGCCCTTCCAGAATGTCCACAACCCGTGCGGCACGGGTGTAGCCGAGCCTTAGCCGGCGCTGAAGCATCGAAGTCGAGGCTTTTCCCTCCTGGCGGATGATCTCCAGGCACTTCTCCACGAGTTCCTCCTCCTCATCGGTGACATCCTCTTCGCTAAGACCTGCCCCGGAGAGCTTCGCCGAGATGCTTGGCTCAAAGACGGGCTTGCTCTGA
>CAIJRY010000119.1 GCA_903823215.1 uncultured Spartobacteria bacterium | reverse complement strand
GGTTCTTGCTGCCGATCTCGGCAATAACAATGGCAGTGGCAACTCTTTGCCGTCCGATAACCCAGTATCTCCCTGTACTGGTGGCTATCTTAATCGTCTTTGGATTGAGGCAGTTAGCCTGGCGGCAACGGTTTTTTGCTGCGGCAACATATTTAATTGTCTTTATTGTGACGCTAGGCCCCTGGATAGCACGAAATTACTATCTGTGCGGAATTCCCGCTGTGTCCACTATTGAGAGCTATAGCATGCTGGGCTATAATGCGGCTACTGTTGAAGCTTACCTCAGCCGAGGAAGCGAGGAAGCTGCGCGGCGCAAATTGCAGGATCAAGTGAATGCTCAAATGGCTGCTTCTGGGTTGGCCGACAACGACATTAACCGTTCCAGAGTCCAGAACCAACTGGCACATCAGATCATTTTTGGGTATCCGGCTATTTTCTTATATATGCATTTGAAAGGGGACTTAAATTCCTTGCTTCCGGATGCAACCGGGACGATGGAAATTCTCGGATTGACCGTTGGGGGAAAGGGAACCTTGAGCGTGCTCAATCAACAGGGTGTTGTTGCAGCGGTAGAACATTATTTTGGTGGGAGCATGTGGCTTTTATGGTTATTTTCTCCACTGATACTTTTACTGGTATTAAACTATTTCTTTTTTTTGGTCGGGGCCGTTGTGCTCGCATCGAAAAAAGAATGGTTTGTTTTTTGGGTGCTCTTAATACCGATCATGTATCTGTTGCTTCTTCCCGGTGCAGCATCGATGGCACGGTTTAGAGTTCCTGTTATGCCCTATTTGTGTGTAATTGCAGGATTTGGAATACAAGTTGCCGGGCAATATGCTAAGTGCATTCTGGGCCGGAAGCCAATGCGATGAGAGGTATTTTTCCTCTACGGCTACTACGGGAGTGATGTCTGGGGTAATGAAGAGGTCCGAAGGAATATGAGATCGAATGCGTGGGAACGTAATTCGTGGAATTCTCACAAGTGAAAGGAGAACTTCCCTTCTGTGAAATGAAAAAAATCTTCCTCATGGGGTATTACGGATGCGGCAACGTGGGCGATGACCTGCTTCTTTCGGTGATTCTCAAACAGGTTCTTTCATGGAGGTCTGTTTCCCAAGTCATCATCAAATGTTTGCATCTCCCTCCAGTGAATGGTGATAAAAGAATTCGCTTTGAAACCTGCGAAAGTATTTTATCCGATTCCTCCCTACCAAGATGGTTGAAAGCATGGAGATATTCAATCCGCATGTGGAAAGCCCTCAAGGGGGTTTCAATTTTTATCTTCGGTGGAGGAACCCTGTTTCATGCGGAAAATGGATCGCCGACGAATCTGCTGCTTCTTCTCTTCGTGGTTGCGATGGCCAGGCTCCGTGGTGCGAGAGTCTATGCGCTTGGGGTCGGCGTCTCACCGATCCGCGGAGTCGTTCCGAAGACATTAATGTCCGCTCTCCTGCTCTTATCACGGGATTTTGCCGTAAGGGACACATCGTCCATGGAATGCTGCCGGACTCTCGCCGGTGGGAGCCTCGCTCGCAAAACCGCCGATCTGGTTTTTCTTCTGGATTTTCCGCCACGAATTTCCAAGAAAGCTTGTCAACGAGTGGTCGGCCTGACTCTTGCCTCCAGTGCCATACATCTCCAAACAGGGTGTCACAGCAATGCTCTCAAGGAACTCGCCGGAGTACTGAATCAGCTTGGAAGAGAGGGATGGACTCTCCGCTTTCTTTCCTTTCAGGAACTCATCATCGGGGATTTTCAATTGTCGGATTCCATGCTCCTCGAATCCTTGAAGCACTCCGGACTGGAGGCAACAATCGATTTGGTCGAGGTGAATTCAAAAAGGGATGCGGTAGCGGAGGTGTTTTCGGAACTCGATCTGGTGATCGGCATGAGGTTTCATGGATTGGTACTGGCGGCGATTTCTGGAATCCCTTTCATAGGAATTGGAAGCGATCATAAGCTCTCCGATCTGTGCGAAAAATATGGAGCCCCATTTTTTCCCGTTACCCGTCTAAACGGACAACAACTCCTTTCTGCGGTAAATGGGATGAAGGAACAGATTCCCGATCCGAAGATAACCGAAGAATTGAAGGATGCCGCCCGAAAAAACCTTTCTGCCTTCCAGACTAAAATCGCGAATAGACGCGGATATTGAATCATTTCCTTTTGCGTTTCTTTCCTTAATTTTCGTGTATCTCTACCCTTCGTTCTTCAGAAAGTCTCTTGGTATGATTTTTTAATATGAGAGTTATCCTCCACGGCTTCGGGTCATATCCAGTAATGTTTTGGCATCTCATTCAGCACGCCAAGAAGACCGGCAGCCCTCCGGAATGGGCGATCGTGCTCAACTCCGACCACCACAAGGCTCTATTCCAGGAGTTGCTGGGGGAAGACAGGGTGATCGTGTTGAACCAGACCGGCGGAGAACCGCTCCACGGTGAAGAAAATTGGGTCTATCCAGGTCTTCTCTTTCGCGACATGGAAGCGGAGAAGCGAACTTACAAGTGGGCTCCCGCGAAGGCTCAGTTTGAGCGGGCGATGGAAATGTATCGTCAGATTCGGCGATTTGCCACCGCATTCCAACCGACACACGCTTTAGTTTCACAGGTGGAGGGATTCGACG
>CAIJRY010000118.1 GCA_903823215.1 uncultured Spartobacteria bacterium | reverse complement strand
CCGGACGATCATTGAGTGAAACCGCCTCCCGAAGTTCGGCAATGCCTTGTTCCAGCATGCGGCATTGATCCATCCGCAGAATATCGCGATAGTGATGCAGCGTCTTGGAAGCCCCCTCAATGAGGTTGCGCGCTTCCTTGAGATAATGGGGAGTAAAAAAACCCATGGTTCCAATGTTTAATAAAGAATGAAGAAGGGGGTTGGAAGTTGATGAACTGACAGGGAATCAGGATCATCAGTCCTTGGCAACAACGAGCACGCCGGAGGGCGTGAATCGTCATCAACAAATGACTCAATCATGAAGCTTGTCTCAGATCACTTGATGAGGCATGATTATCTGTTAACCCATTTCGCTTACTAATTTTATGAATATCGTTTATATCGAAGCCGCCGCCAAAGTCATCACTAACAAGCAGCAGCTTGTCAATATGGTGAGCAAGCGTGTGCGCCAGCTCTCGGCAGGAAGTCGCCCGCTGGTCGAAACGAATCTCTCGATGGGATTGGCTGACATTGCTCTTTCTGAGATTGCTGAAGGGAAGTTGACGATGGATTTCTTTGTCCTGCCTGAAGAGGAGAATCAGGCGGCCTGATTTTTTCCAATCGGGATTTCCGGTTCGATCCTGAGCGGGTAGTTTATCTTCATGGGCTCCGATATTGTCACCAATAGGAAAGCACTCAGGGATTTCCAGATTATTGAAAGATTCGAGGCTGGAGTATCTCTCGTGGGTACTGAGGTGAAGTCCTTGCGTGCCGGTCGTGCGGATCTGCTTGGTTGCTACGCCAAAGTGGAGAAGAAGGGGGTCGTGCTCTACGATGCAACGATTCAGGTTTATGAAAAGGCAAGTCATGAAACCCATGATCCCAAGCGCCCCAGGCAACTTCTGCTCAACAAGGCGGAGATCATACGACTCACGGAGCAGACACTTCGCAAAGGGTTGTCCCTACCCGTTCTTAGGATGTATTGGAAAAAAGGGAGGGTTAAAGTTGAACTCGGCCTCGGCAAAGGCAAACATGCGGCTGATCAGCGTCATGATCTCAAAAAGAAGGCAGAACAGCGTGAAACAGAACGAGAACTCTCCCACTTTAAACGGGGAAGATAAGAATGCCGACTTCCTCATTGCAGAGGGGGGTCGCTAGAAAACATCATTTTTTTGTTCAATGACCGCCGCACCCGAATCAAACGATTCCAAATTAAACAGCATAGCTTTGCCCTCAGAGAGTGAATTCGCACTCGAGGCTGCAACACATTCTGTTGTTCCTGTCTGGATCGAGCTCGTGGCTGACAGCGAGACTCCGCTTTCTCTGCTGGTGAAGCTTGGTCAGGAGGAATCTTCGTTTCTTCTCGAATCCGCCGAGCAAAGCGATCTCGTGGGACAGTACTCCTTTGTCGGTTCTGGAGCGAGAGCGGTCATCGAATCACGAGGCGACCAGATCACCATGACCGATCACCATGGCAAGATCAGATCATGGTCCATGTCAGACCCCTTGAAGGAGCTTGAGAAGATCATGTCCTCCTACCGCTGCAAGGTTCACCCGGAGCTTCCGGGCTTTACCGGTGGGGCTGTAGGCTATCTTGGGTATGAGGCTGTAAGACGCTTTGAACCGAGCGTCCCGGCTGCTGCCACGAATGACCTCGAGTTGCCCGACATGCTCTTTTTGATCGCTGATACGGTAGTGATTTTTGACCATAAAAGCCGTCGAATCAAGGTGGTTGCCTGTGCCTTTACGGAAGAGTTGGGCGTCGGATCTGCCCGTGAAGAGGCAATCGGGCGGATTGAGGCCCTGCTCAAAAAACTCGAGGGGCCTGCTGAAATTAAGCCATTTCTGACCGGGAACTCCGTGCCGGCATTGAAAGTTTCAAGTAATATGCCCCGTAAGGTCTTTGAGGAAGCTGTGGAGAAATCAAAAGAATTTATCCATGCGGGGGACATATTTCAAATAGTACTCTCGCAACGATTTTCCATTCCATACGCGGGGGATCCCGTTCATCTCTATCGCTCCCTTCGTTTGATCAATCCATCCCCCTACATGTTCTGTCTGAGGCTCCCCGGGGGATTTTCCCTGGTGGGAAGCTCACCGGAAGTCCATGTAAAGGTAACAAGTGGTCATGTTGAGATAAGGCCGATTGCAGGGACGCGCAAACGCGGTGCAACCCAAGCGGCTGATGAAGCGCTTTGTCGTGAACTCTTGGACGACCCGAAGGAGAGGGCTGAGCATCTGATGCTTGTCGATCTTGCCCGCAATGATGTGGGACGGATTTCAACATACGGGAGTGTTGCCCTGACCGATTTCATGACGGTGGAACGCTACAGTCATGTCATGCATATCGTTTCCAATGTAGTGGGGGAACTTGCTGGTGAACATTCTCCTCTCGATGTCCTGAGGGCGACCTTCCCTGCCGGCACTGTCAGCGGGTCTCCAAAGATCAGGGCTATGCAGATCATCAGTTCACTGGAACCGACAGCCAGGGGTTCTTATGCAGGGGCGGTGGGTTATCTTGGATTCAACGGACAGCTTGATTCCTGCATCGCCTTGAGAACCGTGCTTCTCAAGGATGGCCTTGCCTTTGTGCAGGCCGGGGCCGGGATAGTCGCTGATTCAAAACCTGAAGCTGAGTTTGAAGAAACAGTGAATAAGGCAATGGGCGTCATCCGTGCCATCGAACTTGCCTCAGCAACGCTCCCATAAGAGAACCACTGATTTAATCCCATGATCCTCGTCATCGATAACTACGATTCGTTCACCTATAATCTGGTTCAATATTTCGGTGAATTGGGAGCCGAACCTGCTGTTCGTCGCAATGACGAAATCACGATCAGCGAAATCGAGGTAATGAACCCTGACCGTATCTGTATTTCACCCGGCCCATGCACTCCTAAGGAAGCGGGCATCAGCAATGAGGTAATCAGACAATTGGCCGGTCGTTTTCCGATACTTGGTGTCTGCCTCGGTCATCAATGCATGGGGGATGTCTATGGAGGGGAGGTGGTTCGTGCCGGACGCCTCATGCATGGAAAGACATCGCCTATCCTGCATAATGAAAAGGAACTTTTCCGTGGGTTACCCAATCCATTTGAAGCCACCCGCTACCACAGTCTGATCGTGCGTCGTGAATCCCTGCCGGATTGCCTGGAGATCACCGCAGAAACAGCCGAGGGTGAGATCATGGGATTGCGTCACAAGGATCTCCCTCTTTGGGGAGTCCAGTTTCATCCCGAATCGATCCTGACGACTCATGGGAAGGAGTTGGTCAGGAATTTTTTGGATCTCTGAGAGAAGTGGAGTTCTTAGTGCTGTTGGCACGAATCATTCTTTGCAACATTGTCGATTTGGGTGTGTTGTAACAGATGCCGATGTCTCTAGAAACCCCTCTCGACCCCCCAGTTCAATCGTCAGAAAATCGTCAGTCTGCAAGACACAGCAGGCAATGGATTGGGTGGCTCCTCCTTGTGCTGGTTTTATGTTTTTCAGGATGGGGACTTATCGCTCTCACGGGAGGCAAATCAAAATCAGCACACTCCGGTGATGTTGGTAAGACCTTGCCGATACCCGTGACCATGGCCCCGGTCACCACGCAGAATTTTCCCATCTATCTTGATGGACTCGGTACTGTGCAGGCATACAACTCCGTTCAGGTGAATGCCCGGGTTCCGGGATTGATTCAGGAGATCAAATTTCAGGAAGGCCAAGAGGTGAAGCAGGGGGATCTTCTGGCTACCATTGATCCGAGAACATATCAGGCCCAATACAACCAGGCTCTTGCGAAAAAAGTTCAGGATGAGGCTCAGCTTCAGAGTGCCCGTGTGTTGCTTGATCGGGATCAGGAACTGCTGACAAAGGCCGTGCTTGATAAACAGACATATGACACTCAAAAATATCTTGTGGCCCAGCTGGAGGGTGCGGTTCAGTCGGATGCCGCCAACTTGGAAATTCAAAAAGCACAGCTCGATTGGACTCAGGTTACAGCCCCGATTTCAGGAAAAACTGGCGTACGCCAGATGGATGCCGGAAATCAGGTTTCGGTCGGAGGGAATAATCCCAATACCTCCAACAACGCCATTGTCACGATCAACCAGATTCAGCCAATCTATGTTTCCTTTACCATGCCTCAGCAGGAATTGGGGCAGATCAGAGAACCGATGCTGGCACACAAAAAATTGGATGTGAGCGCGTTGGATCGGAATAACCAGACTGTATTGGCCAAGGGAGTCCTCAGTGTCATTGATAATGAAATTGATCCAGCCACGGCGACGGTGAAAATAAAGGCTCAGTTTTCCAATGAGGACTACAAACTGTGGCCTGGCCAGTTTGTGAATGTGCGGTTGCTGGTCGG
>CAIJRY010000117.1 GCA_903823215.1 uncultured Spartobacteria bacterium | reverse complement strand
GGGACGTTCGGCAGTGCCGTCGAAGGCAGAAGGCAGCTTGAGGAGCGAACGGGCGGTGCCGAAGAGGGCGAGCAGAACCACCAGCAGGGCCGCTCCATGGCAGGCCAAGCCCCGGTTTGCTCTGACTCGTGCATTGCTCAGAGCCTTCATCGTTTGACTGGAAAAGAGCGCTGGTAAATGCGGATCTGAGAGCGGGCACTCGGAGGAATATTTGTGGTCGTCATCGCCATGCTCGTCCATGTCGCAATAGAGACCCCTCCGTTGGTGCTGGAATCGGGAAGCGATGAGGCGAGAGCGTCAAGTTGCTGATCGGTGACAACCTTGCGGCTTGTCTGATCCAGAATTCCGAGTGCGACCACGATCGCCATGACATTTTTGAGTCCATGCCAGTAGTTGGTGCTATTGGTCAGATTGGCATAGGAGTTCGGCTGATTAACGGTACCGTCATCATTTTTGGAACCCACTTTCATCAGCAAGGCCACCTCCATGCGGAAAATCGAGGGAGCAATGACATGAAAGTAGTTGGTGGCCGCTCCCAGATTTTGCAAGGGATTGGTTGCCACAAAGCCTGTCTGACTATTGGAGGGGGTGAGATATGGGAGATCATCCCATGACTTGAGGACTCCAAGACGCTCGAGACTTCTGTTGTTGATACGGTAGCCAATGAGCGATACCTGACTCGAGGAGGCAGCGTTGGTGTTGGTGGCGAACCCTGGCCCCTGACTGTAAAAATACATCTGGTCATTCCTGTTGGTTGATGAGGCATTGGGCATCCCGATAAAGAGAGCATCGACATCCGAGCGGTTGATGACCTGTGCGATGTCATCGGAAAGCCTGTCAAAGACGACCTGCGCCTCCGTATCGCACTGCATATGATCGGTCGCCTTGGTGATCACCTGCGACGTCGTGTTGATAACCTGAGCCAGAAGCACCACCAAGATGGAGAGGATGGCCATCGCAACCATCAACTCCAGCAGGGAATAGCCAGAGCTATTCCCTGGCCCACCTCTGACTTCAGTCATTCTCTCCGCAGCCGTGATCGGATTCGTGCTCGGTTCCCTTGTGGTTTCCGTTGCAATCATTGCCTTCTCTGTCGAATCCATCCTTGTCATCGCCGTTTTGGGTATATCCTTCACAGTCATAACCATCGCTAGCATGACCGTCACAATCATAGCCGCGATGCCCATCCCGATCGCAGCCGTGGGAATCGTAGCCGTCGCTATTGTAGCCATTATTATTGTAGTTATTGTTACGCTGTCCTTGGCTGTTATAACCGTATTTATTGTAACCATTGCTATTGTAGGGACCGGCTGTCTGGGTGGTGCTGCCGCTCGTCTTTTTGGCAATGTAGATTCCACCGCGCTGCATTTGCCGGTTGAAGAATGTGACCGACTCCACCGATCCTTGGGCCTTGCTGGGATCCACGGTGGCGGGCCAATAGACCTTGATGCGGGCCGTCGTCAACGAATTGAAGTTGTTGGTATTTGGCGAACCCGCATTGGTTAGCGTCACATAGGCGGCGTATCGGGCCTGCGTTGGCGCCAAGACACCAAGTCCATCTTCCGAGAGATAGAGATTGGTGGATGTGAGCCACGCAGCGTTGGTGGTGTTGAGATCCGGCATCGGAATTCCAAACCCCGGGGAGGCGTTACTCCCAGAGGGAGTATTGCGCAGATCCTGGGTAATGGAAGAGAGCATGGTGGTTGCAGCGGTCTGATCGGTCGCGTTTTTGACGACCTTCAGACTGGAGGGGATAAGCCCCTGCAAGGCAAACATGCTGACTGCCGCGATGCCGAGTGCGATAACGACCTCCACGAGTGTGAAGGCTTCTGATTTCTTTTTTGTTTTCATTGTTCTTATGGGGGTTGAGTTTTAGGGACGGAAAGTTCTGACTGCGCCCGTGATCGCATCCACCTGGATCACAGCGGCATTGGTCGTGTTGTTCATGACCAGATTGCCATGAGTGGGAATCAAGGCAATCTGGATATATTCGGGAGGGTTTGCAGAACCGGGAAGCATTGCCGTTCCCTGGGGGGTAAACTGAATGACTCCGCTGGTGAATTGAGCAACAGAATTAGAGTTTTCGATCGGCCATCCGAACGGCGTGTTGGTTGCTGAGGCATCCCCCACAGGACTGACCGTATTAGCCGTCACATTGGAGGCGTAGAACGCGGCATTGGTTGCCAGATGCAGGTTGTCAAAAAATCGCAGCTTGCCGACAGGCATTAGATTGCCAGTACTCCACGAGGCAGCATTTGTCGTATTATAACCCTGAGTGCCATCCTTGGTTGCTGCGACTCCCACCCAAAGCCTGCCCGTGCCGCTGGGGGCGGGGCGGAGGGAATCCGGACGCGATCCATCAGATTCATAAAATCCAACAAACACATACGAGGCACTCAACATCGCTTGAGCGCGAGCCTGGGTCAGCATGCCCTGCAAATCCGCTGTATTCTTTGTCAGCAGTTTGCCGCTATTGATTCCATGCAATGAGGGAATCGCGATCCATAACAACAGGGCCATAATACCTAACACAAAAACCATCTCCACGAGCGTAAACCCTCCTACCTGCGTTGGGGAACCACCGCTCTCCCGAGACCTCCATTGATGGAACTCTCTCATGAGTTAAACTCTCGCACCTCCACTTAACTTTGCAACAAAAACATTATTTTATTCGCAAGTTTTTTTGTGTAATTTTTGAGCGACTACAAGCATATATCAACGCTAACCTTTTTGCGAAATTACCAGTTGTTTGAGTGACGCTACGACAATTGTGGAAAAAATAGGGGAGCCTCATTAAGCTCCCCTAGCTTTGAAGTAACTCTATCTTATGAGCGCTTATTGGAAAGTCACTGCCGAAGCCGAAGCAGAGATCAGGGTTGATCCATTGGTCAAAATAGGAGAATTCGTCCCGGTTAGACTAAGTGCCTGTCCTCCAAGAGTCACAATCGCTCCACCCTGTGCTTTATACGGACCCGTTACAGCCAGTGAAAGGGTATTGCTATTCCCGCCCACTCCCGCCGTGCTCACAAAAACTGTCGATGGATCTTCAGAGGACTTAACCGTCCACACTTGTGTGTTGGTTCCTTGTCCCTTTACTTTCCCCAAGGTAATGAGCGTATTGGAAGAGCAATATGCTGGAACCAATGCTGTACTCCAGCCGTTAAGACTTCCAGTAAGAGGACCGGCACCGCCAGTATTAGTCGCATCTCCAGGAAACGCTCCCGCTCCTCCTGCTGTCTGGCTGTCGAGCGAGGCGCTCTGGGTCAGCACATAGAGCTGGCGGTAGTTGCTCACTGTTTGGCTGATCTGTCCCTTCACCAGCGCTCCGGTAACAGCCGGCAATGCCAGAGAGGCAAGGATGGCAATGATCGAAATAACAACAAGGAGTTCGATCAGTGTGAATGCTGAGATTTTCTTAGAGACTGCTTTGAGGGGTTTCATGAGGATTTTATTTTTTGGGGTGTGGTTTGTGCGTTGACTATCTAAGGGAACCCTTGATCCAACACCTCTGTCGGGTCAAGAGATCTTTTGCATCATTAACAATTTTTTTGTAAAAATATTTCTTTCATTTTTTACTGCTTGGGCAGTCGCAGGATGCTCGTGGCCAATGGAGGAAGATCCACTTCAATCGAAAAACTGAATCCATGCGCCGGAATTTCTTGAGTCTCCCAACATTCTTGAGGACATGCATCACTCCCGCCGAAGGCCGATGCATCGGAGTTGAAGAGACTCTCATACCGACCGTGAAGTGGCACCCCGATGCGGTAACCATGTCTTACAACAGGTGTCGCATTCACAATCACCAGTAGGTCCGCCGCTCCGCTGCCAACAGGAGCCTTGCGCAGGAACGACCAGACAGTGTTATCAGCGTCCTGGAAATCAACCCACTGGAATCCCTCCGGCTTGTCATCCAGAAGAAAGAGGGCGGGTTCACTCCTGTAGAGTGCATTCAAACTCTTCACCAGATGCTGCACCCCGTGATGAGGCTTATAAGCAGCGAGATGCCAGTCGATACTCTGCGTGTGATCCCACTCGCGCCACTGGGCGATCTCACACCCCTGGAAGAGAAGTTTCTTGCCAGGGTGCGTCCACATCCATGCAAGGAACATTCGCAGGTTGGCCGCTTTCTGCCAGTCATCCTCCGGCATTTTGTTCATCAATGATCCCTTGCCGTGAACGACTTCATCATGACTCAGGACAAGGATGAAGTGTTCGTGGTAGGCGTAGAGCATGGAGAAGGTGATTTCTCCCTGATGGTGCTTCCGATGGATCGGCGGGCGGGCGATGTAGCGAAGCGAATCGTTCATCCATCCCATATTCCATTTGAATCCAAACCCAAGCCCTCCTTCATAAACCGGCTTGGAAACTCCCGGCCAGGCTGTTGATTCCTCGGCGATCGTCATGATACCGGGATGCCGACTGTAACAGAGCATGTTGAATTGTTTTAGGAACTCAATGGCTTCCAGATTTTCTCGGCCACCGAAGCAGTTGGGCACCCATTGCCCTTCCTCGCGTGAGTAGTCAAGATAGAGCATCGAGGCCACGGCATCGACGCGCAGACCATCAAGATGGTATTGATCAAGCCAGAAGAGGGCATTGGCGATCAGGAAATTCCTCACTTCATTGCGCCCGTAGTTAAAAATCAGCGTGCCCCAGTCACGATGTTCGCCAAGACGGGGATCTTCATGTTCGTAGAGTGCCGTTCCGTCAAATCGCGCCAATCCGTGGGCATCTTTAGGAAAATGTCCGGGCACCCAGTCAAGAATAACTCCGATACCTGCCTGATGGAGGGCATCAATGAGATGGCGAAATTCATCGGGTGAGCCAAAACGACTGCTTGGCGCGAAAAAATTTACCACCTGATACCCCCACGATCCGTCAAAGGGATGCTCCATCACCGGCAGCAGCTCGACATGGGTGAATCCCATCTCCTTCACATAAGTCACCAACTCCTCCGAGAGTTCCAGATAACTGAGCGGCCGGTTGCCAGCTTCCGGCTTGCGCCGCCAAGAGCCAAGATGGACTTCATAGACCGACATCGGCTGGGCATAGGCGTCCCTCTTGGCACGCTGCTCCATCCAGGGAGAGTCACTCCATTGATAGCGACCGAGATCGGTCACCATGCAGGCAGTCCGCAGATCATGCTGTGCGTAAAAACCGTAAGGGTCGGTTTTGAGGAAGACATCACCGCGGGGACCACGAATTTCAAATTTGTAATGATCCCCTTCCTTCACCCCTGGAATGAAGATCTCCCAGATTCCGGAACCACCCAGACGACGCATGGCATGAAGTCGCCCATCCCATCCGTTAAAATCCCCGACGACGCTGACGCGTTGGGCGTTGGGTGCCCATACGGCAAAGCCCGTGCCATCAATCCCCCCGATGGTGCGGGGATGCGCGCCCATCACTTTATAGGCCTCCTGATGCTCGCCGCATCCTAGCAGATAAAGATCAAATTCGCCAAGTTGCGGAGCAAAGGCATAGGGATCGCGCACAAGCAGCTCTCTTCCGTCTCCGAAACCCAATTCGATCTGGTACGAATCAGCCGATGAAGGGAGTTCGCGGGGCGTCGATCCTTCAAAGAGACCATCTGCATGTACCTTGATGAGGTTGAGTTTTTTTCCGTCATCAAACAGCAACGATGCAGCGACAGCTCCGGGGTGATAGACCCTCGCGATGCTGCCACCTCTCCCATCGGGACGCACACCCAAGATGCGATGAGGATCAGCGTGGCGACACTCAATCAGGGGATAAAGATCTTCGGGATCCAGCGAGATCGGAGAAGTGTCAGTCTGGGCTTTGTAGCTGAGGGGAATATTCATCCCACTAGTTATTGCCCAGAAATACGGTACACCACAAGGATTGCAATGCCTTCGACACGAAACAATGCCCGAACTCGATCGAGCATCGAGTGCCTCAAACCGGCTTAGTCATCCAAAGCCTCAAACCGGCTTAGTCATCCAAAGCCTCAAATCGGCTCAAGCATCTAAAGCCTCAAATCGGCTTAGTGTCCTGAAAATTTCGTAGCGTTCGGAGTTTTCCTCTTTTGTCACCTTTCTCAACCGATCCATGCTGAAGGACTCGACATTGAAGCTAGCTACGACGCTCCCCTCAACGACTGCCTGACGCATCATGTCAAAGGGCACCCCTTTTTTCTCCCCAAGATCGGCATCAGTAAGGTGACGGCTCGCAAGATATCCGGCCAATCCACCCGCAAAACAGTCTCCCGCACCCGTCGGATCATGAATATCCTCAAGCGGATAGGCGGGGCAGCTGAAAAATTGGTTCTCCCCAAAGAGCAGGCAACCATGCTCCCCTTTCTTGATTGCCACAAACGCAGGTCCCATTTCACGGATGCGGCGACCCGCTTTGATCAGGCTTGTTTCCCCCGTGAGTTCACGGGCCTCCCCGTCATTGAGAATCAGCATATCGACACGGGCGATCAGACTGAGCAACTCCTCCTTGGCAATATTGATCCAGAGATCCATGGTGTCCGCGATCACGAAGTGAGGACGGATCAACTGATCCAGCACATGATGCTGAAGCGCCGGGGCGATATTTCCCAGGAGCACGAAGCGGGAGGATCGGTAGGCTTCAGGTAGCTCGGGAGTGAAGTTTTCAAAAACATTCAACTCCACAGAACGGGTTTCGCGCTGGTTCATGTCCCACATGTATTCACCGGACCAACGGAAGGTTTTTCCCGGAACGATCTGAAGCCCTTCCAGATCGACATTTCGCGATTTAAAAAACTCGATGTGTTCCGATGGAAAATCATCACCGACAATGCCAACCAGTTTTACTGGGGTAAAAAAACTGGCGGCAACAGCCGCATACGAAGCTGATCCACCAAGCAGATCGGCATGCTCCTCAATCGGAGTTTTGACGGTATCGAGAGCAATGGATCCTAGGACAAGCAGTGACATATGGTTGGGCAGGGTTGAGGGACGAAATGTTTTTTAGATTGCAGAGGATGGCTTCCTTCCACCGAGTTTCGAACACCAGAGAACGATCGGAGAGGCGACAAAGACAGAGGAATAAGTTCCCACAAGGATTCCGATCAGGATTGCAAAGGCAAAATCCTTGAGTACCGCCCCCCCAAAGAAAAAGAGCGACGCCACGGAAAGCAGGGTCATCCCTCCGGTAAGCATCGTGCGACCGAGTGTCTCGTTGATGCTCCTGTTCATAAGCGCCTCGACACTCCCGCCGGTGCGGTTGCGAAGCCCCTCGCGGATACGGTCATAGACGACGATCGTGTCGTTGATGGAATAGCCGGCGATGGTCAGGATCGCGCCCACCATGACAAGCGAGAGCTCTCCACCCGTGAGGGAGAAGACTCCTGCGGTAATGATGACATCGTGCAGCAGAGCCACCAACGCCCCCACAGCGAAGGAAAATTCAAAGCGAAGCGTGACGAAAATCAGGATGCCGACCATGCCCAAACCAAGTGCAAGAAGCGCCTTCTTGGCAAACTCCAGTCCGATCTGGGCACCGACTTTTTCCTGCTTGGCGGCAATCACTTTATGGTCGGGAAAACTCCTCTTCAATTGATCCAGAATACGGGCAGAGGTGTCCTCGGCACTCCGAATGGAGATCATTTTCTGCATTCCAGCCTGCTCCATCTGGATGGTCTCTTCGGTCAGGTGGAGTGGTTGGAGGGCCGTGCGAATTTCGGTCACGCTGAGTGTCGGCTTGGCATCGAGCACGAGAAGATCACCGCCGCGAAAATCAATACCGAAGTTGTTTGCCCCTCGGATGCCAAACACGGCGAGGGATCCGCCGATCAGGAGAAGCGAGATGAAGATGGCGATCACACGACGCCCAAGGAAATTAAACTGATGCTTGGGTGCCAAATCGACCATCGTGATCCGCTTGAGTCCTGCATACTTCATCATCCAGCGGAAGGCCGTCCGAGTGAAGAGGATCGCCGAGAAAAGCGAGGCGATGATTCCCAGCATCAGTGTGACGGAGAATCCGCGCACCGGCCCGGAGGCCTGCCAGAAGAGAATGCCCGCCGTAATCAGCGTCGTGGCATTAGCGTCAAAAATCGCGCTGAAGGCTTTGCTGTAAGCTCCATTGAGGGCCGCCTCAAGTGATTTGCCCGCCTTGAGTTCCTCTCGCAGTCGTTCATACAGCAGGACATTGGCATCCACGGCGAGACCGATGGTCAGGATGATACCGGCAATACCGGGAAGCGTCAGGACGAAGTGGAACATCGCCATCATACCGAAAAGCAACACGATATTGATCCAGAGACCGACCAATGCCACGCATCCGGCCAGACGATAGTAGAAGAGGACAAAGAGCATCACCAAAGCGAGTCCGGCAAGTCCCGAAACGATTCCGCTGCGGATTGATTCACCGCCCAGAGAAGGCGAGACACTACGCGCCTCCTCGATGGTCACGGGGGTGCGCAAGGGATTCTCCAACACGCTTGCCAGCTCACGCGCCTCGGTTTCCTTGAAGTGACCCGTGATTCTGGCCTGACCATTTGGGATCGGTTCATTAACCCCTGGAGCACTCTGTATCTTGCCATCAAGCAGGATCGCCAAGCGTCCGTGGTGGGGTGCCATCTGCGTGGTCAATTCAAAGAATGTTTTAGCCCCCTGATCATCCAGATCGAGTGTGACTCCATAACCTCCCTGGTCAAAAAAGGCATTCGCCCGTACGACATGGTCACCGGTCAAATCGGCCTCCTTTTTCACTAGAAGTCGCTCAGTGACTTCCTTCCCCTCAAGGCTCTGGGTGTGCTCACGCATCACAAAGCCCGGAGGGAGAATCGCTTCACCTTTCTCGATTTGGGCGATCAACACGCTGGAGTCGGGATGAACCTCGGCAAATTCCAGTTTAGCCACCTGCTGCAACTGCTCCTTGGTCGTCTGAATCTGAGCGGGATCAAGGCCCGGGATCTGAACCAGAATCCGCTCGGTCCCCTGCGGGGCGATGACAGGTTCGCCCACACCGAATTTGTCAACCCTCTTGCGGATGACCTCAACGGCCTGCTGAAGCATATCTGCCGTGATCGGTTGTCCATTCTGCGGGACGAGCTGAAGCAGAAAGGATGTGCCCCCCTTGAGATCGAGTCCCAACCGGATTTTTTTGGAGGGAGGAGTTGCCGAATCAATGCAGAAGAGAAGAAGCAGCACCGTGAGCACCGCCCCAAGCCAGCGCTTTTTGACCTCGCTCTCGGTGGCAAAATACCAACCAAAGAGTCCGAGTAATAGGAGTCCGAAAAAGAATGTAAGAAGCGGTGTCATGACAGGCAGGGTGGCGGGGAATACCGAAGTAACCTAAAAAAGAGAAACCGTTAGGCGGAAGGAGTCTCGACCGTAACCTCTCCGGAACGGGAAGTCACCGAGGCGACGGAGGCCTTATCAATCTCGATCTTCACATTATCGGCAATCTTCAGCAACACGGTGGTCTCCTTGACATTGGAAATCAGGCCGTGAATTCCCGCACTCGTCACCACCTTGTCCCCAGTCTTGAGAGATGAGATAAGGGCTTGCTGCTCCTTACGCTGCTTCTGCTGTGGACGGATGAGAAGAAAGTAAAAAATCACACCGATGAAGATCAGCGGTGCAAACTGGGCAATGGGACTCGGGGCTTGCGCGGCGGCGGCATCAAGAATGAGGAAAGCTGTTGAGGTAAAAATCATAGCCCCTAGTTCTAGCCAGCAATGGGGGGCGAGGGCAAGGCGAAGAGAAGAATGTTGAAACTTGAAGCTTGCCGTAAGGGATGCAAAGCAACGTCCCGGCAATCAAACAAGAGTAAAAAACACCGTGAACCAGCTGCCTTTCATGTCTCAACTTTCAAGTTCCATCCTTTTCCCCTCAATGCCCCAGATACGCCGCTTGGATCTCCGGACGATTTTTCAACTCTTCCGAAGGGCCTTCAAGCTGGATATGGCCCGTTTCCAGGACATAGGCATAATCGCTCACCTTGAGCGCAAGCGAGGCATTCTGCTCCACGAGGAGCAATGTCAGCCCGCGTTCCCTGTTGAGATCCACTAGACGGGCAAAGATCGTCTCCACGAGCAGTGGCGCAATCCCAAGGGATGGCTCGTCCAGCATGAGGCATCGCGGCCTACCCATCAGAGCGCGACCGATGGCCAGCATCTGTTGCTCACCTCCACTTAGCGTGCCAGCAAGTTGGGCAATCCGCTCCCTAAGTCTTGGGAAGAACTCCTTCACCCACTCGAGATCGGAGGCGATCTCTTTCTTATCGCGACGCAAATAGGCACCCATCATGAGGTTTTCCCTCACTGTCAGTTCGGGAAAGACCAACCTTCCCTCGGGAACATGGGCCAGTCCGGCAGCCACGATTTGGTGCGGCGGCATTCCGGCAATCTCCCTCCCGTCGAAACAAATCGATCCTGCAATCGATGGAACAAGACCAGAGATCGTGCGAAGTGTGGTCGATTTACCGGCTCCATTGGCACCGATGAGAGTGACAATACTTCCTCTGGGCACCTTCAATGACAGGCCATGGAGGGCACGGATGCCACCATAGCGCACATCAAGATTTGAAATCTCAAGTAACGCTGGGGGTTGATGATCGCTCATGATTCAACCTCCTGTGCATGAGACTCTCCCAGATAGGCGGCGATCACTTTCCGATCGGCACGAACCTCCGTGGGTGATCCCTCCGAAAGCACCCGCCCCTGATCAAGCACAACAAGGCGTTCACAGATACCCATCACGACCTTCATGTCATGCTCCACAAGCAGTATGGCCGTCCCAAACTCCGAACGGATCTGACCGATGAGTCGCTTTAGCTCCTCTTTTTCCGTTGGGTTCATTCCCGCTGCCGGCTCATCAAGCAGGAGTAACTTGGGTCTGGTTGCCAGCGCTCTCACGATCTCCAATCTTCGCTGGTCACCGTAAGCAAGACTCCGACTTGGCTGAGTCGCCGCTTCTTCCAATCCAAAATAAGCCAAAAGTCGATTTCCCTCCTCATGAATCTCCTCTTCCTCAGAGCGAAAAGAGCGCCCGCGGCGAACTGTATGGACAAGTCCGTTTCTTAGCCGAGCAATAAAGGAAGTACGGACATTCATCCGCACATTCAGCGAACTGAAGAGGCGGATGTTCTGGAAGGTACGCGCCATCCCGAGATTGCTGATACGGTGCGGAGGCAGCCCTTCGATGGGACTCCCTTCAAAGAGTATCCTGCCTTCCGTCGGACGGTAAACGCCGGTCAGGATATTGAAGAGTGATGTCTTGCCCGCCCCGTTGGGACCGATCAAGCCGACCAACTCACCCTTATTAATCCGCAATGAGACATTGGTGAGCGCTGCTATACCTCCGAATCTCAACGAGCAGTTCTTTGCTTCCAGCAACGGTATTTCTTCACTCATGATGCGATCGGTGCTTTTTTGCCCGTTGGGATCAGGCGGCGAAAGAAGGGCCCCAAATGCTCCCCTGGTCGGAGAATCATGAAAAGGATGATAATAAGCGCGTAAACGACCATCCTGTATTGGGAAAGATCTCGGAGCCACTCATTGAGCAGCGTGATGAGAATGGCAGCGATCGCCACGCCAACAGGACGCCCCAACCCTCCGAGGATGACCATGACAATGATCTCAAAAGAACGGAGAAAATTAAACCCCTCGGGACTGATGAACTCCACGGCGTGAGCGTAAAGGGCTCCGGCCACTCCGGCAAAAAAAGCTCCTATGATAAACGCCGTAACTTTGAATTTTGTCGTATCGATGCCCATTGCTGCTGCTGCTATCTCATCATCTCGCACGGCAAGAAATCCACGCCCGTAAGTCGAACGAATGAGTGAGATGATCGTATAAAGCGTCACGACGGCAGTCCCGACTCCCCAGAAAAGATTCGTGACAGGCAAAATCCCTTCCAAACCACGCGCCCCACCAACGGCATTGGTATTCTGAAGCAATACCCTGATGATCTCACCGAATCCGAGCGTGACCATCGCAAGGTAATCACCGCGCAGACGAAGCGACGGCCCTCCCACGATCAGTCCCGCTACGGCAGCAACCAATCCCGAAATCACTAGAACCGGCAGAAAGGAAACCTGCGAAGCCCATGAGCCGCCGGTCCATGATAAATGTGGCAGCAGTGCCGGCAACGCCCTG
>CAIJRY010000116.1 GCA_903823215.1 uncultured Spartobacteria bacterium | reverse complement strand
ATCTACCCGGCTCCTGTGCTTGCAGCCCTGCGTTAAGGAAGCGCTGATTAAGCAAACCTGACAATAGGGGATCTTCCCCTGTTTGGAAATCTTGAGCACCATCGACCTGCTGGTTCTACGCGGATTTCGCCGCTTCGAAAATCTGGAGTACCATCCCGGCCCGGCTCTGAACTTCATCACAGGAGCCAATGCCCAGGGCAAGACCTCCATTTTGGAAGCCGCCTGTGTCCTCCTGCGACTCCGCTCCCCACGCACGCTCAATCTTGCCGAAATGACTCGATTTGGCGGCAACGCCTTTGCACTGGAGGGCATCATCCGGGCGACGCGACTTTCACTTACTTGCACCCCACCTGCACGCCTGCTCAAGCTCGACGGTGTTGTACAAAACACTTCCAGGGATTATCTCTCCATGGGAAAGATTGTTTGGTTCGGTTGTGAGGATCTGCATTTGATCAATGGCCCAGCCGAACGCCGACGCAAACTTCTCGACAGTGCGGGACTTCAGCTCGGTGAGTCCGGCCTCCTGCTTACCAGCGACTATGGTCGTGAATTGAAGCATTATGATCGCGCCCTGCGCTCCCGCAATCTCCTGTTACGGGAAGGAAAACCACGTCGCGAAATCGAGGCTTACAACATTCCTCTTGCCGATTCGGGAGATCGCCTGATCGCAGCCCGAAGGGTTCTCCTGGAAGCCCTCACTCCTCTCGCATCCTCCGCGTGTCACCACATTTCCGGCGAGGAACTGAGTCTGTGCTATCAGCCAGGAGCATCCATGCCAATGCTGGAAGCCCTCTCCGTAAGCAGGGATGAGGAAATCCGCCTGCGTCAGACAAAGGTCGGCCCCCAGCGGGATGATGTGGCCATACAACTCAACGGCATCCCGGCCGGAGCTTTCGCCTCGGAAGGACAACGCCGCACGGTGGCCATCTCGCTGAAACTTGCCGTTGCTGCACTCCTCCACCGGGAGAATGGAATACCGCCACTCCTGCTGCTAGATGACATCTTCGGAGAACTCGATTCGGAACGCCGCGATGCCCTGCTGAGGGGAATACCGTTGAGATCTCAAGCCTTTCTCTCCACGACGGATCTCTCAGGAATCACCCTGCCACAAGGATCGAGCATCCAGAGATTGGAGAATGGGAGTTTGAGTCCGGCCTGAGATCTGTCTTCAACTTCGGAGTTCGGGTTAAAATCAGATGCGGATGCAGAGGCTTTCTTGCGTGGGGGAATAATTGGGATATTCTCTTACTACTCATGCCAGTAATACGCCTGCTTTCTGTTTCAAGTCTGATTCTTCTTGCGGCAATGTGCTTCCCGATGCCTCTTCGGGCACAGAGCGTTTCTGCATCGCCCACTCCGTCAATCTCCGTCTCGGCTCCCGCAAGTCCAGTCTCGTGGCTTGGGGGGAAAAGCTCGCAGCCTGAAACGCTGGCCAAGTTGCTCACCGCCGGTGGTGTGGTGATGCTTCCACTTCTCTTCCTCTCGGTGATCACGCTGGCTTTGATTCTTATTTATTTGTTTTCCCTACGTCGTGGAGCCGTGGCAGGCACCCGCTTCATGACCACAGCGGAGACCCTTTTAGGGAAGGGTGATCTCATGGGTGTGCTGGCCATCGCCAACAGGCACCGTGATACGGTTGCGATCATCATCTCACGCACGCTGGAATTTCTGGCACGCAATCCGCGGGCAACCGATGAGCAGATCCGCGAAGTCGCCCAGACTGAAGGAGGTCGTGAAGCTTCTGTGCTGAATCAACGGGTGGCCTGGCTGGCTGATATCGCCACGATTGCCCCCATGCTGGGACTTCTCGGTACCGTCTTCGGAATGATCCGTTCCTTCAGTGTGATGGCTAACGATGTCGCAGCTTCCCGCCCGATGCTGCTGGCCGAAGGTGTGGCTGAGGCACTTGTGGCCACGGCAGCAGGGCTGGTGGTCGGTATTCCGGCCATGGCCGCATACGCCTACTTCCGGGGCAGGGTGCAGGCCATGATTTCCGAGATGGAAGGGGCGACGACCTTGCTGCTCGCGAAGCTTCTGATCGCCCGCAAAGAGGATTCCCGATTTTAGCCCGTTCCCGTCGTGAATTTTCGCACGAGCACCCAACCGGAGCCGAGGGGATTCCTCATCGCCCCGATGGTCGATATCCTGCTTGTTCTGCTGGGGTTCTTCATGCTGACCTGGAGTTTCTCCAGACAGGAACGGGAACTGGATGTGCAGATGCCGTCAGCCGGCGAGGCCAAAGAACAACGCCGCTCCGTCGGAGAGGTCATCGTGAATGTAAAGGCGGATGGATCGCTCGTCATGAATCGCCGGGTGATGAATCCCGAGGAACTTCTGGATGCCCTGACACGGGTGGCCCAGCTTTACCCGGATCAGGCTGTCGTTTTACGCGGAGACCAACGGGTCGATTACGGACATATCGTGCAGACACTCGATCTCTGCCGCAGGGCCAATATCTGGAATGTCGCCTTTGCCACGGCAAACATTCCGTCAACTGAAACCTCGCCGTGAGAGGCCATCGTTTTGCCGCATACACTTCTTTCCTGTGTGCCTTGGTGATCAATAGTTGTGTCATTCCTCTGCATGCACAGTCGCCATCGACGGTTTCAGCCGAACCTGAGGTTCGTCGTGCCTTACCGGTGACAGCCGACTCTTACATTCAGACTCCCCCTCCCGTGATGAAGGCGCTGCCTGTTGATCCGCCGCCACCCGAGGCGACTCCCGCTCCACCGTTAGTTTCGGCTCCCTCCCCAACCCCCACGGCAACACCCACCCCCTTTGCCCCTTACCAATCAAGCGATCCCGAGGGGAGTATACGGTTTGCCCCATCCAGTGCCCGCGACCCGGCCGCGCTGGCTGCCGCACAGCTTGAGTTGGCGGAGGGGTTCTATGCGCGCAAGCAGCCGGAAGCCGCCGTGCCAGAATATGAGAAATTTCTTGTCATGAGTTCCAGGAGCTCGCCTGGCAGGGAGAAGGCACTCTACCATCTTGCAGAATCCCAGCGGCTCATGGGGAGCACCCCCGTTTCGGAAACAACATTCCGGCGCGTGATCGATGAAAATCCCACGGGCCAATACAGGGCCGCTGCAGAATTTCGACTCGGCGAAATCAATGAAGCATCGGGAAATCTCATCTCTGCTGCAGAATCTTTCTCCCTAGCGGCAGCCGAGTCCAAGGATGCCTCCATCGCGCAGGCAGCAAAATACCGCGAGGCACTCTGTCGGGAAAAGTCGGGTCGGAAGGATGAAGCCAGGGCATTGTTTGAGACTATGGCAAAGAGTGACGGCAAGGGCGGCGGGACGAATTCCTACCGGATTCCATCCCAACTTCATCTGGCGGCGGCGGCTCTTGAATCGGGTAAAAAGGAACAGGCCCTTTCCTGGTATGGAGAGGTTCTTTCCTCAAAGCCATCCGGTGAAATCGCCGCCGAGGCAGCTGTCAAATCCGCCATGATTCAAATCGATCTTGGAAAACCGGATGAGGCAAAACAACTCTTTGAGAAAGTAGCCTCCTCCAAGGATGCCGGACAGTGGCAGTCCGTGGCAGCACTCGGGGCACTGCGAGTCGCATCTCAGTCCGGGGATGAGGCAGCCGTGCTCAAGGTTGCGGGAACCGCCCTCGCTGGAGACTCTGACAACAAACCTGAGATTCTTCTGCTTCAGGCCAATGCCTTTCGCAAGCTCGGAAAAAACAGCAAGGCACTCGAAACCTATGACATCATCATCAGGGAATATCCGGCGAGCAAAGCTGCATCGCTCGCCCCATTCCAGCGCCTATTGACTCTCCATGCCAGCCGATCCGACTCATTACCCACGGAAATCGATCAGTATCTGCTCACGGCCTCCGATCCCGCCGACCGGGCAAGGGCCCAGTTCCTGAAGGCTGAGGATACGCTGCGACGGGGCCAGTACAAGGATGCTGCCGCCGTGTATCACCAGATCGATGCAAGCGTGCTTCCTCCCTCTTCGAAACCCGATATTCTTTACAAGGAGGCTTGGGCCACAACGCAATCAGGAAATCAGGATGGTGCCATTGCAGCGTTGACCCGATTCCTTGCAGCCTATCCTCAGGATGAACGGGCGGCGACGGCACTGGCCCAGCGCGCCATTCTCAAACAGCAAAAAACAGATCTTGCCGGTGCACTTGCCGATTTCACGCTACTCGACCGGCAATATCCCAAAGCCTCGGAAAGGGAGCTGGCACTCCAGCAAAAAGCACTTCTCTTGGGGCAGCAGCAGGATAACAAGGGGATGCTCGATGCCTTCACGCTGCTTCTGCACGACTATCCCAAAAGTACGGCGGCACCCCAGGCACATTACTGGATCGGGTGGGTCGCCATGGAAAACAAGGATTATGCTGCAGCCATTACGGAGCTTTCGATGGCAAGGGTCGGTGATCCAAAACAATTTGGTGAGCGGGCCGGAGTCCGCATCCTGCTTGCGGATTATTATCTTAACCAGCCCGCCGAAGCGGCGCGCGAGGCAATGGCACTTCCGGCTGCCATGATCCCTCCCGAAGTAAGCCGCTGGCTCGGTGTCAAGTCGATGGAATCCGGAAATGCATCAAAGGCGGAAAAATTTCTTACCCCGCTTGTCAAGGACGGCCTGCCCGGTGCCACTGATGCCGGGATTCAAGGAACACTTGCCTCAGCGCTGATCGCACAGGGAAAATTCAAGGAAGCGCAGGCTCCGGCATCGGCATGTCTCAAGCTGGCACGCGATCCGGCATCCCGTGCCCAGGCCCTGCTTGGCTCTGCCTCAATCCAGCGTGCCATGAAAAACCTCCAGGAAGCCTCCTCCCTGACGGATGAGGCAATGTTGCTGCAACCCGAGGGTCCCATCAATGCCCAGGCCCGGATTCTGAGTGGCGACCTGATGGTTTCGCGACAAGATTATGCAGGAGCGGCAAAGGCCTATGTCACGGTTGCCGTGCTTTCCGATGATCCGGTACAGGCTCCCAAGGCACTCCTCAAGGCGATCGATGCCTACCGCCATGCCGGAAATGTTGCAGAAGCTGAAAAAACCATTACTGAATTACAGAAGCGTTTCCCAAACACTCCCGTGCCAACGAAATCCAAGGACACCCTGCATTGAAAATGAAATCCTACCGACCGAATATTTTCCACCTGTTTTTACTGCTGTCCGGCATCGCCCAGGCAACGGAAATCAAAACTCCCACCGGCTCCAATTCTGTCACCAACAGCTCTTTCCCGTCTGCATCGCCCATCTCCACAGCAACTTCGCCAGCCGTCGCACCCGCCCCATCCCCTGTTATTTCCACAAATCCACCCGTTTCACCACCTCCCCTTCAACTTGTCGTCCAGCCGCTGCCTGAAATTCACGCCTCGATGCTCCTTCCAAAGGATTGGACCCTGCTTCCCGGCAAGCTCCTGCAGGGGGATGTCCTGCTTGCAACCCGTGAAAAAATCACCACTGACTCCGATCCCTGGACAACCGGACTAAGCATGACCATCGACCGTAACGGGGCCAAGGACTCGGGACAGAAGGCAAGCATCTATGCCCTGGGGCTTGCCCGGGAAGCCCATGAAAAAGCCGGGGACGAGGCATCCCCGATCAGGGAATCCCAATCTGGTGAATTCCATGAGGTGCGTTTTGATTTCCCGGTGATCGGCGAACAACCGCTGTGTGTCACTGAAGTCCTCCGCGCCAATGACAAAACCGGTACTCTGGCCGTGATTCTCTGGCAATCCTCCAAGGAGGAAGCCGCAAAGCTGCATGATCTCAGGGAGCAGATCCTTGCAGGCATCAAACTGGATCCCTCCCAATAGTCCCGATCGATTTTTTATGATGCGCCCGTATAAGCGACGAGGAAATCTTCCTGGTTTTTTATTCTTCCTGCTCCTGCTTTGCCTAGCCGTCGGAGCGCTATTCTTCTGGCAATTGATGCGGCCTCAGATTTCCACTCCTTCCACCGTAGTGGTGCAGGGCATCAAATCCTCGCTCCCTCTTGATCTGACAACCAACGCTTCTCTCCGCTCCCTTGAGAATATTGATTCGGAATTCACAACTCTCGTGGAACGAGTGATCCCATCAGTCGTGAGTATCACGACCACAGCCGCTCCTGATAGGGAGGCCTTGGTGCGCCAGTTTTTTGGCCTTGGCGGGGGAGGAGTCACCCAAGCCAGCAAGATGGGTTCCGGAATGATCGTCTCTCCCCAGGGGCATATTGTCACCAACTGGCATGTGGTGAACGGTGCCTCCGAAGTTTCCGTCCAACTTAGTGACGGAAGGACTCTTCCTGCAAGAGTTGCCGGAGTGGACCGGCGCTCCGATATAGCCGTTCTGAAAGTTGATGCCGAGGGTCTGATCCCGATCGCCTTCGGAGATTCCGAACATGTCCGGGTGGGGCAGATGGTCTTTGCCGTGGGCAATCCCTTCGGTCTTCAGGAAACAGTTACCCAGGGGATCATCAGCGCCAAGGGACGACGCACAGCGAGTGAGGCTGCCAACGAATTCTTTCAAACGAGCACGACGATCAACCCCGGAAATTCGGGCGGACCGCTCATCGACATCCATGGCAGAGTGATCGGCATCAATAACTTCATCCTCAGCCGTAGCGGCGGTTCGGAAGGCATCGGTTTCGCCATACCATCGAATGTG
Organism: uncultured Spartobacteria bacterium; assembly: GCA_903823215.1. Classification (GTDB taxonomy): domain Bacteria; phylum Verrucomicrobiota; class Verrucomicrobiia; order Chthoniobacterales; family UBA6821; genus UBA6821. Next base: position 1,074 of record CAIJRY010000116.1, on the reverse strand, counting down.
GCACGACGTGTTTATGAGGACATCGTCCAGCGCGGACGCGTCATTCATCCCTGGTTCGGAATGGTGTGGCAACCTCTGACTCCGACTCTTGCCCGGCAATTGGGACTCCCAGACACTCAGGGAGCACTCGTCGCCGCGACGCTTGCCAATTCCCCAGCGGAGCGAAGCGGACTTCAACGGGGGGATTTGATTCTTTCCTTCAATGGTCATTCCATCCGCGACGGCATGGATCTGCGCAACCGTGTCGCGGAAGCAGAGGTTGGCACACCGGCAAAATTCTCAATTCTGCGTGATGGGAAACCCCTTGATCTAAGCGTCGTCATGGAGGAAGAACCGGCGAACTAGATTGTTACAATTCGCAAACTTCCTGACCTTCCGGCACGAGAGACGCTTGCGATAGGAATCCACTAAGACTACATTCCACAATCTGCATGGTAGAACACCCTCCATCTTTCCAAAGACAACGCCGCAACACGACGGTGATCGTCGCAATCTGGGTGCTTGGTACCATCGCCTTTCTTGAACTCATGTTTGCCAGCATTGCTTTCGCTCCCCGTATCCTCACGGCGATGCGGAATGGAAATCAGAATGCGATTCCTCAAGGCTCACCGGCGATGCCGGCGGATACCCCGCCGACTTCCTCTGCGCAGACTATCCAGATGCCTGTCGCCAGACCGCTTCAGAAGTCTCCGATAAAGGAAATTACCGACGCCGACCGATCCCCTTCCGATGTACCCTTCCAACCCACCACCCAGGACTCCACGCTGCCAGGTGGCACCGCACTCGGGATCGTGAGTGCAAAGCTCGACGGAGCCGAGGGAGGAGTTCGCAAGCTCCTGATCACGATCAAAGCAAACCCAAAAATCCCGATCGATGTCCCCCAAGTCAAAGTACAGGTCTATTTTTACGATAACGATGGGGGCGAAATCATCCCCAGCAAGGCTCAGGTAACCTCAACATGGACAAGTCCTCCAGTGGACTGGAAGGATGGAGAACCGGAACTTCTGGAGGTTCGTTATCTTCCTGATTCCGCAGACTCTGAAATCAAGTTCGCCGGATATGTCGTCGCCATTT
>CAIJRY010000115.1 GCA_903823215.1 uncultured Spartobacteria bacterium | reverse complement strand
TTAATGCCCGAATTCAAGTTTTCATAATCCTGGGAGGAAGCCCCTTTGAATTCGCTGTGGTCAGATTCATTCTCCGCAGAGACGATCATGTCTGGAGTTGCTTTGCGTGAACCTCCATCCTCTCTGCCATCATCGGCAAAGGCTTTTGCTGCAAACCCAAAGAGCGAGCAGCAGATGGTCAGTGAGAGAAGGTTTAGATATTTGAGTGAAGTTGGTGTTTTCATTTCGAATGAAATTGAAACACAGAGCTTTGCACGACGCAAGATATATTTTCATTTTTTTTTGATATGAATTTAAGCGTTCTCCAACGCTTCTAGAGAACAGCAATCCCGATCAAGAGAGTGGAGACATAGGATCGCATCTTGAATAATCAATAAATCACTGGTGCGACCAAAAAACAAAAAGGGCATCCTCTTTACGAAGGATGCCCCTTTGATTGAAACCGAGGAATTAGTCTCGAAACGAATTCTACACCATTACGCTACCGACTTTGCGCGGCGCAACGCCTGAAGCAGAAGAACTCCGGCGAAGGCGAGGCAGGCAGTCATCGGGGGTGCTGGAGCGCCGGCTGCAGCAAATCCAGCGGGAACCGCACTGATCGTAGTAATTTGTCCATCCTTCAACTCAAGCAGGGGTTTGCCTGGAAGAGCTCCGTCTGTGGTAGGATTCCATCCATTCACGCGGGAGGTATAGTTATCGGCTTCAAATCCAGATCCCCCGTTATTGCCAAAGACAATTGAATCCCAGCTTGTATTTGCGTCACCGACAAAGTTAATGAATCCGTAAGGCTCGCCTGAATTCGCTCCTGCATTATAGCCAGAAGTAATGGGATTGCCATAGTAGGAGCCAGGCAGCTTGTTCATGAGGTTGGCCGTCGTGAAATCCGCGACCAACGTCGTCCCGTTGTAGAACTTAAGGTCATTGGCAGCATCACCGGCCGACCAGTAGAGACCAAAATAGGAACTAGCTGTGTTGAGCTTAAGAGTGGTTGTATTGACAACACCAAGCCCCTCAACGGCATATTTACTGCCATTAGGACTAGCAGCCGTGGGAGCTCCTCCATATTGGTCTGCATTTTTGACATTAAGAGAGTCAAAGGTTCCCACACCATTCCACGAGACATTATTATTCACGCCGGTCGAAAGACTGTCGAAAGTTTCCACATTCACATTACCAAGCGTTGTATTGAATGCGCCTACTCCCTCTGAAGTCGAAATAATCATGTCGGAAGCATTAAGACGAGCAATGCTCGTAATGGCTGCGGCAGCAATGATCAGTAGTGAAGTTGTCGTGGATGTCTTCATTTCGTGTTTTAGTTAATCATCCTCAGTGGCCCTGTTCAAGTATTCATTTCATATTTTTTTGAATATAAAATGGTTGTTCCCTCTTTAATTCATTCTGCTCTACGATTCGGGATCTGCTGAAGCCCTCAGGCAAGCATTCAAGATCGACAATGCCTCGTCAGCATCGGCTTTAATGATATTCAGCGGCGGGAGCAGCCGTATTGTCCGCTCCCCAGAGGGGATCACGAGCATTCCTTCTCTCATCAGTTCCTTGGTCATCCTGAGAGCAGGGGTCGAGCTATCACTCTCTTTTGCCGGCAGGTCGTTCAGCTCGATGCCGAGCATCAGGCCGATACCCTTCACCTGACGGATCGCAGCAAGATTGAGCGACTCCAACGATGACCTGAGGTAAAACCCCATCTTCCGGGCATTCTCAAGGAGTCTTTCCTGCTCAATGGTCGAGAGCACGGTCAATCCCACCATCGAGCAGAGTGGTGATCCGCCATAAGTCGTTCCATGCGTGCCAGGCCCAAGCAGATTGCAAAGTGGACCTCGATCCGTGCCCTCATCATCCAGCCCGGCATCGCGCTCAGCCACCCAGAAGGCACCGAGCGGATACCCGTTGGCAATTCCCTTGGCCCAACTCACCGCATCCGGCTCCACTCCTTGCGACACAATACTGCGCCAGGCACACCAGTCTCCCGTCCTACCAAGTCCGCACTGGATCTCGTCAAAAAAGAGCAACAGGTTATGGCGGTCACAAAGCGCACGCACTCCTCGGAGGAATTCCGCTGTGGCGGGATTGATCCCTCCCTCCCCCTGAATCGGCTCCAGCAGGATCGCCGCAGTCGTCGGAGCGATGGCGGCTTCCAAGGCAGCAAGATCATTGAAGGGAACATGCTTGAATCCCTCGACCAGCGGGGCGAAGCCGATCTTCACCTTCTCCTGAGCCGTGGCACTGATGCCTCCGAGGGTGCGGCCATGGAAGGAATTGGCGAAGGTAATGATCTCGTACCGACCGGTTGGGGCTCCAAATTTCCTCGCGAGCTTGTAAAGGCCCTCGTTGGCCTCGGCTCCGCTATTGCAGAAGAAGACCTTCCCCCCAAGTCCGACGATCTCAACAATCCTGCGAGCGAGTTCGCCTTGGGAACGGTTCCGGTAAAGATTGGAAATATGGATGAGCGTTGCCGCCTGATCGGCGATGGCCTTTGTCACCGCAGGATGACAATGACCCAGTGAACAGACGGCAATGCCTGCACCAAAATCGAGATACTCTTTTCCTGTCTCATCCCAGACTCGAGTCCCCTCACCACGCACCAACTCCAAATCAAATCGGCCGTATGTTGGCATGACAAAATCGCGGAAGAGTTCAGTGGTGGTGGGAGTGGTCATTGAAGTTAAAAGGTATGTTCTCGCGCATACGCGCGGAGACGCAAAGAAAATCAGCCGATCAGGTGACGAAAAGCCTCCTCGTTCAACACCTTCACGCCGAGTTTTTGAGCCTTCTCCAGCTTGCTACCGGCTTCTTCTCCAGCCAGCAGATAGGTCGTCTTGGCACTCACGGAGCCGGAGACTTTGCCACCCTGTAAGCGGATCATATCCGCCGCCTCTTCCCTTAAAATCGTGAGAGTTCCGGTCAGCACCCATGTCGTTCCGAGCAATTTAGACCCGGATGATGTCGCTGACTCCAGCGGATCTCGTGCTCCAAAATTCAATCCCCGAGATCGTAGTTTCTCGATCAGCTCCATGACTACAGGATCACGGAACCACGCATGGATGGCTCCTGCCATAATTCCGCCGATTTCGTTCACGTCACATAGTTGCTCGACGGAAGCATCTGCCAAACGATCCAGTGTCAGAAATGCCGAGGCCAATGTGCGTGCCGCCGTCACCCCGACATGAGGAATCCCAAGCCCTGCAAGCAATCTCCAGAGAGGTCTCTCCCTGCTTTCGGAAATGGCAGACAGCAGATTCTCCACGCTTTTCACTCCCATGCGTTCAAGGGGTAGTAACTGTGCTGCGGTAAGGGTGTAGAGATCAGAAATATCACGGAGCAGTCCCGCATCGGTGAGTTGGGCCACAACCGCCTCCCCAAGTCCGGCGATGTCCATCGCATTGCGACTGGCAAAATATTCTATCCTGCGTCGTACCTGAGCAGGGCAACCCGGATTTCCACACCGCACGGCCACTTCTCCTTCGAAACGACTGACTGGAGCACCACAGTCAGGGCAGTGGGAGGGCATGACAAAGGGGCGTTCCGATCCATTCCTCTCCGCTACGAGAACCGACGCGACCGCAGGGATGACATCACCCGCTTTCTCGACCAGCACCCAATCCCCGATACGGAGATCCTTGCGGGCAATCTCCTCCTCATTGTGCAGCGTCGCCCTGGCCACCGTGCTCCCGGCCACAAAAACAGGCTCGAGCTCGGCAACAGGCGTCAGGACTCCGCTACGCCCCACCTGCACAGAAATATCGAGCAGGCGGGTGCGGGCCTGTTCAGGTTCGTATTTGTAGGCGATGGCCCACCGCGGAGCTTTGCTGGTGGAGCCAAGTTGCTGATGCAGGACCAGTTGATCAACCTTGATAACCGCCCCGTCTGTTTCAAAGGGGAGGCCGTGCCGGATCTCACCTAACTCCGTGATCGCAGACATGACCTCTGCAGCAGTCTTGGCTGTCCAGAGTTTCTGATTGGTCGGAAGGCCCCATGATTGCAGGAATTCTACAAGTGCCTGCTGAGTGGATGGCAGACGCTCTCTCGGCTCATACCCACCGAATCCGTAAAAAACCCCGGAGAGGCCACGTTCCGCCACAATATTGGGGTCCAGTTGCTTGAGTGATCCGGCAGCAGCGTTGCGGGGATTGGCAAAGACCGGCAATCCCTGCTCATCCCGCTCGGCATTGATTCGAGCGAAGGTCTCCCTAGGCAGATAGATCTCGCCGCGCGCTTCCAGTACAGCGGGGAAATCCCCATGAAGGGTCGGAGGAATCGAGTGGATCGTGCGGATATTGCGCGTGACTTCATCTCCTGTGGTGCCGTCGCCACGGGTGGCGGCACGCACAAGTCGTCCCTTTTCATAGAGGAGCGCTATGGCGACTCCATCCACCTTTGGTTCGATCGTCAACGGGATCTCTTTCTCGGGAATCAGGCGGTGCAGACGGGCAACGAATTCCCCGATCTCTTCGGCGGAGTAAGTATTGTCAAGACTCTGCATCGGCACGAGATGCCGGACCTGTTCAAAGGCACCCTGAGGTCTACCATGCTTACCCCCTACCCTCATCGTCGGAGAATCGGCGACAACAAGTTCCGGATGGGCCCGTTCCAAATCGACTAGTTCCCGATAAAGAGCATCATATTCCCGATCCGTGATCTCAGGCTTTGCCTGATCGTAGTAGAGACGGTCGTGATGTGCGATCCGGCGGCGTAATTCCTCTATCCTCCGCTGATCAGAGGATTCTGGAAAAAAAATTTCTTCGGTGGTCATCGCGCATCAAGGCAGGAGGTGGTCTTTTTTTACCTCACTGGCGATCTTTGAGCAGCAAAAACGATCCAAAGGGGAAAATTCTCTAAAAATAGGTTTTTGAAAATTGGCATGAGGTGTGCTTTATCTAAGTTGGTTTGTGGTTGCAGCCCGGTCGTTAAGACTTTCGAGATTCTCGGGGGGGAAAGCTCGGAAATTCCGACCGGGCTGCTCTTTTTTTAGGATGCATTCCGGCATGGATCATTCAGGATCGAATGACTTTCTGCGCAAGTGAGCATTCCTCAACATATCCTCGACAGGCTTGGCCCTAAGCATGCGACACGGCGACTCGCACTTGAGGAACAATTGAAAACAAGACAGATCGGCCATGGGCAGGGTATCTTCTCAATCGACCGCTATCTCTCAGTGAACAAAATTGTCCGCCTTGGACTTGGCCTCTCCGGCCTCAGCAAGCGCGGTGCGGCGAATATCTTTAAGATTGATCTGGTGGAAAATGAAGTCGTCCTGCCGGATCTGCCCGAAGCCTTTGAGGGATTCCACATCCTGCAACTGAGCGACCTGCACTGCGACATTCACCCGGAGCTGATGGAAGCGATCCGAACATCCATGGAGGGTGTTGCACACGATGCCGTTGTCCTCACCGGCGATTATCACAATGAGATCATCATGCCGATCGACGATTCGCTGGAAGCCATGCGACAGTTCATTCCTCACCTGCATCCGTTGCGTTTTGCCATACTAGGCAATCATGACTACCTCGCTAAAGTGGCCCTCTTTGAGGAGTGCGGGCTGCCGGTTCTGCTCAATGAGTCCCTCCCTATCGAGCGCACAGGAATCAATGGGAAAGAGAGAATCTGGATCTGCGGTGTCGATGATGCTCATTTCTTCCGCACGCATGATCTTGTTGCCGCGAGGGCCGGCATTCCAAGCAGGGAGATCACCATTCTTCTCTCCCACACACCCGAGACATACCGCGAGGCCGCCGTACTGGGATACCACGTGCATCTGAGCGGACATACCCACGGGGGACAGATCTGTCTGCCGGGCGGTGTCGCCGTCATCAACAATGCTCCCGGATGCCGCAGGGAACATATCGCAGGCCCGTGGCACGAGGGGCAAATGAGCGGCTACACATCGAGAGGCACCGGTTCTGCGGGAGTGCCCGCAAGATTCAACTGCCCTCCTGAAATGACACTACATACTCTCACGCGCAGCGCTTAGGGAAAAATAATCCAGCTGGTCTGTGATCATGCTTTTTCTATAATTCCGATCTCCCCATGAAATACCCCCAGCTCTTTCTGATCGCTCTTGCTGCAACTTTCGGTTCCACCGTTGCCCAAGATGCACCTCCACTGAATACGAATTCCATCCTGAAGGAGCTTGATCAGGTGGATGCCACCGCCAAAAATCAGGTGTCCTCCCGACGCAGTGCGGCTCTCTCCAAGATTCAGTCGGCCAGCAGCTCCACTTCATCAGCTGTGGAACTCTACCTCCAGGGGCTGGATGCCACCAAATACGGCGACAAGCATCCTGATTTTGTTGAATGGCGGCAAAAGAATGCGGAGTTTATCCGCAGCAACCAGTTTCAGACTGCCGCCCAACTGCAACTCCGATACCTTACTCTGGCATTGCAGCGCTCTGAGCTGAATGACGCCTTTGCACAGATCCCTCTCTGCATGGCCTACCTGAATGATCTCTCGGTTGCGACTACCAGCCAGTTCTCGCAGAATCAGAAGGCTCCCAAGACCACAAGTTCTGCTTCGACAGAAAAGGCGGTTCAGGAGGCAAACAGTCTGATCAAGCAATCCCTAAACGATACGGCCGTCGTCAAATGGCTTGAAATCGACGATCTTCTTCCCGATGGAAAGGACTTCGCATCCTCACCCGGTAATTACGAAACGATCATCGAGAAAAATGTCCGTGTGCCCCTGCGGGCCAAAAATGACCCTCGCCTTCCCGGCACTTGGGATCTGCAGATGAAGTTCATCGCTGATCTGGCGACCTCTACCGGCAGCCAGCAACAGGCTGATGATTTTAATAAAAACCGCCTCCCGGATTTGCTCTTCAAAAAGGCACAGGACACAGCCGCTATCGGCCACCCCAACCGTGCTATCGGCGATATCATGACTCTGATCCATCGTTATCCGGGCAATCCCGATGTGAAGGATTGGGTGAAGGCTGCCCGGGATCTTCTACCGAAGGTGACCCCGCTTCCCATGGCACCATCCCCATCATCGGCGGCAACAAACTCACCGTTGACGACAGTGCAGACCACAAATCCGCCAGGTGCACCAGCCACTCCGGCCTCCACGGCACCGAGTCAGCCAGTGCCGACCAATCCTTAGAGCGGTTTAAGTAGTTCT
>CAIJRY010000114.1 GCA_903823215.1 uncultured Spartobacteria bacterium | reverse complement strand
GGCGGATGCAGTCTCACAAAAATCTCTCAAAGTAATCCGCTTTTCTTTACGAAGCTCCTTGAACAATGAGGCGAAGTTGTAGGTTGTTGTGTTCATTTGTATATTGTTGGACACGATTCTTGTTGTATCCGTTCAACAACATCCAGAAAAAACAATGCTGCTCGCCAAGTATTTTACTCCTCTTGACTGAAAACGTACCGAGATTGTGTAGCAAGAGTTGACTGATTGACCGAGTTACCAGCGATCCAACGCATAATTTCTCACAAACTCTTTTAGAGTGTTATAAATCAAGTTGTTATGCAAACAATATGGTCGAATTTCGAATGTAGGAATAAGTACTCCTAGACACCTTTCAACATGCTCTAAATGGGTAACGCACGGTATACCGAACGCTGCTGATCTTTTTGTGAAGGGCGAAAACTTTTTTGGCGAAGTAGGGAGGAAACGACAGTCTGAAACTGGGGGCCTTCGTTTCCGCCAGTATGAATAGCCCCGTTTCCATTTCTACAGAGATAAGCGGATTTCGTTTCCTGCCCGTTTCCAGATTGGTTTCCATCGGTTTCCTGTTTCCCCCTTATAGGGAGAGAAACGGAAACAAAACGGGTTTTAGGCTGCGATTGCATAGCTGTTGCCTTCCTTTCTGAGTCTGCCGGATTCGATGGCTTTCTTTGCTAGCTTGGAAACGGTGCCCTTGCTGATGCCCATTTCTGAGGCAATGTGTTGTGTAGTGTGTTCACGAGCGCACCATTGCCATCTTCACTCCCAAAAAAAATTGGTCGTTGATCCTCAGACCAACTACCACATCTGTCGCCCGCTTTAACGGTCGGAAAACAACATCCAACCCTCTTTTTTTATCAAATCATCAAAAACCTCACGGGCCTTTTCTGAACCATGTCTGTAGGCTGATTTGTCTGACCAGCTATGTGGTTTTAACTTCAAGTATTCTCCGTGATTGAGTTTTGATCTATGGCCTCGCCATGCCGCAAGTTGTTCGAGGCGCCTTTCTATGATAGCCCTTGAAGAACGTCCCCGTTTTGATGTTGGTCGTTTTTCGGAAGCTGCTCGTCTTCGATTTTCTTCATCGATCCACTTGCCAAACTCAGTCTGGATGACGGCTGCTCCCAAATCCCAGTCCAACTGGATGGCATGAACGCTCCAATTGGAAGGTGGCTGATTACGGCGTAAATATTCAAAATCAGATGGTGTCAGATCCTTGAATGCCGTGCATGGAGGCGTGGGGCTGATATTCAGGAAGCCGCTCTGTTTGATTTCAGAGATTGGCAGAGGAAATAGATCCGCAAGCTCAATCCAAGTAGTTGTATGTTCAGCACGCCAACGCTGCTGCCTTCTCAAATATTCTGCTCCCCCTTTGGATGGTTTGTAGTCATCGCGGTGAAGCTGTCGGAGGTTGTCGTATTCGTATTTGATTTCCCGGCGGTATTCCCAGAATACAGCAAAAGCCACTTCATGTGACGCTACACTCAAATTGTACTCATCAGGGTGAGCGACTAGGGGCTGTGGGGTAATGCGAAAGAGCTGCTTGTCAAATTTCGTGCTCCAGAGAAGTTCATTGGCTTTTTTAGCAAGAATCTCTCTCGATGTTTTTCCTTTGGCTACTTTCTGAACCATTGGCTTCTGAGTCGCCTTTTTCATCTGATCAAGCCGCAGCGATTCCTATCGGAATGATTTTCCCTTCAACCGAGGGTGCTGCCATGAGGGAGGCCATCTTGCGGGTGTGTTCCTCACTCACGCGTGCATATACACGCAAAATGAGTTGCCCTCCGTCACGGTGCCCCTGCCAAGAGGCAATGGTCTGCGCGTCGATACCCAGTTCCAGGGCTCGGGTGATGAACATCCTTCGAAAAGCCCGTGCGCTGTACTTCGGCAAATTCAACCGCTTGCAGGCATTGTCCAGAGCGACCTTGGGATCTTTGACGCTAAAGACCTTCGCTGTCGCTGTCTTGTCCTCACGCTCTGACTCCATCCGCTGGAGGAGTGGGAGTAGAGCGGGGTAGATGGGGATCGAAAACTCCGTTGCTGTCTTCTTTCGGATGATGGCGATCTTGCCGCTCTGGAAGTTGATATCACCCCAGCTCAGGCCAGCGCATTCTGCCTGACCGAGGCCGGCCAGACCCATGAACTCGATTAGGTCTGCACTCTCCTTGGCCGTGTCGGCGTACTTCTGGGAGCGCACATGGGCAACGATTGATTCAAATTCTGCCCACGAAGGAATGAGCTTTTTGTTTGTGTCCTTGCGTGCCCGGTATTTGATCGAGGCAGCAGGGGAGTGAGCGATGACACCATCCTCGACAGCGTGGTTGAAGACATCGCGTGTGACGGTGAGTACGGCGTTCCAACTTGTTGAGGTCAGGTGGTTGTACTGAGCGAGGAATTTCAGCACATCGGTCTTTTGGATGGTTCTGATCCGTGTCGTTGGGGGTAGAGGAAACTCTGTCCTGAGTCGCTTGATATGGAGCTTCTTGTAGATGCGTGTCTTTTCCGAGCAATGGAGGAGTGCCGCGTACTCGTCGATGACGACACCGAGCGTCTTGTTGAACTTGCTTGGGTCGATGTTTTCAGAGCTATTTTTGAGATCCCGCAGCATGCGTCGTGCTTCAGCGAGGTTTGTGCAGGGACGCTCGGTACTCCCAAGCTTTTGCTGAATGCGCTTTCCTCGGCACCAGAATCTTGCGTAGTATTCGCCGCTATGAGTTTGCTGGTAGAGACCTTCGGAGACTTGCTCCAGTTTGCCGCGATTACTTGTGATCGTGTCGGCTTGCATGGGGACAAGTATGCCATGGGTAATCCTATGGGTAAACCAGAATCTTTCGGGTGGGTAAACAGCCCATCCTACAGAGTAAAAGGGCAGTTAGCTCAGCGGTAGAGCGGCTCGCTTACACCGAGTTGGTCGGGGGTTCGATTCCCTCACTGCCCATGCCTTTCAAGAGCGCCCCAAGATGTATGCTGAGATCAGGGCGGGTACCCGCCCATGGAAAGAGGCTGTCTATTTCTTTGGCAGCTGAGGATTCTGGAACAGGTTCCAGCAGTTTCATCACTGCAAGCAGGGCAGGGGAGTAGATGCGCGTGTCATGTCCGAGGCAGAAGTCGATGAGGGAGGGAGGCCGTCCCGAGATCCCCATGCGAAGCCGCATCCCATACTGATAGGGACTTAATCCGAGTTCCCATCGCCCTCCGTCACTAAGGAAGCGCATGGCACGGTATTCGCCGGAAGGATCGACGCATCGGAAGATCACAGCCTCGATCCGATCCTATTCCGACTTGCGATCAGGGTGGCCCCACCAGCGGTTGGGCTGTGTCCCGTCATAGTGCTCTTCAAAGGCGCGCACGGCATCTTCCATGGTGCCGTCGGCTGGGGCCCAGGTCTTCACATCGGGGAAATCCGTAGAGACATTCTGATTCTTGACCGGGCTGCGGAACCGGATCGGGCACCAGAATGACTCGATATTGCGGAGCATCTCGCTGCCGAGAGCCCAGACCCCGGTCATCCAGTCGCAATACCAGCACCAGACGAGATCATAGCCGATCAGTCCGTCATATTTGTGGCGGGAGAGATTGATCCATTCCGAGGATTTGTAGGTCGGCATCTTCGCAAGCCAGGCAACAGAAGGATAGGTCAGGATCTCGATGATCCTGACTAGGGCAAAGGCCAGCACGGCCGGCGTGGTCATCAACAGTGCCAGTTGATTGCGCACGGGACCGAGAAGTCGGGACTGGGCATCGGTGAGGGTGCGACCCTTTTTGCCCCGCAGCGCACGGTCGAGTAGGCAGAAGGCGTGGAGGAAGAGTATCTGGGCGACGATCGAGGCCAGCACTCCCGGCCAACCGAGTATCCATGCTCCGGCAACCCATGGGAGCCAGGTGAAGAGGCTGACAAAGAAATCAAGCACGGGAGCCTGCGTGACCTTTTCCGTCACGGCATAGGCAAGACGCGTGATGATGGCGGCAAGCGTCAGGGAGCAGAAAATACAGGCAACGCAGGAAAGAAAGGGAGGTATTCCGAACATGATGGCGCGATGCTAAGCAGAAATCTGTCCGACAAAAATGACTTTATGAAAATTACTTTTTCTTGGCCAGGAATGACGAGGTGCTTCATCCTCCAAGAGTTCCCCATGAATATATCCTTCCTCCTAACTGCCTCTCTTTTCTCATTGGGGGCGGCTTTTGGTTCATTGTCTGCGGCATCCGATTCCGCAGGTGCTCTCCCGTCGGTGACAGCCATTGGAAGGCCTGTTGTTGAAATACCACTCATGCTCAAGCCCTGGGAGAGCTGGGCGCTCTGGGGTTCCGAGGATCGGAATAGTCCCACCCCTTACTGTGACGGGAACAACCATCTGAACTTCTGGCCATCACGCCTTGGCGTTTCCGTTGCCAAGGAATTCGGAAACTTCGAGATCTCCGTCAGGGTCTTTGCCCCCGCATGGGTGGCGCTGCCCGGAGGTGCCGAGGTATGGCCGCTCAGCGTGAGTCTCGATGGTCGGCCCGCGCCGGTGGTGGAGCATGAGAAACAGCCTTCGCTGTATCTCCAACCTGGAACTCACAGGATCACCGGACAATTCCTCTGGGAGAGCATGCCGCAGCGCCTCCCCGTTCCCCGTGAAATCGGACTGCTCGACCTGATGATCGAGGGGAAGCCGGTGGAGATGCCGCTTTGGGATGCAAATGGAGATCTCTGGCTCAAGCGTGACGGTACGGCCCGGCAGGGGGAGAAGGATTTTCTCTCCACAAACCTCTACACGCTTCTCGAGGATGGCGTGCCGCTGATCCTGCGAACCCGTGTGGAGCTTGTGGTCTCCGGTAAGAATCGCGAGGAGGAAATCGGTTTCGTTCTTCCCGAAGGATGGAAGGTCTTTTCGGTCTCCGGCAACGGGATCCCCGTGGCAGTCGATGACAACGGCCGTCTGAAGGCCCAGGTCCGTCCCGGCAAGTGGACGGTTGAGATCGGAGCCTTCCGCCTGCAGGACACACCGGTGATTGCCTATGCCAAGGGTGTGAAGCCTGCCGCCGCGCAGGCACTCTTCTCCTTCCGTGCCAAGCCCGATTTCCGTCTCGTCGATATATCCGGTGTCACCCCCGTCGATGCTTCTCAAACCACGATCCCGGGCGACTGGAAAAAGTATCCCCTCTACCGCTGGGAGACCGGCTCCCCGATCCGTCTGGAGGAGCGGCTTCGCGGCATGGGAACCCAGAAGCCCGAGGGGCTCGGTATCAGCCGCCAGCTCTGGCTCGACATGGATGGCAAGGGATGCACCTTCCGTGACTTTATCTCCGGCAAGAGCCAGCAGATCTGGCGTCTCGACGCCACCGAGGGTGCCGATCTCGGATCGGTCAGCATCGGGGGGGAGGGACAGCTGATCACCCGCAATCCCGCAAACGGTGCTCCCGGAGTGGAGATCCGCACCCGCAATCTTTCCCTGGAAGCTGCTGGCCGAATGAAGCTCGCTTCCGAGCTCTCCGCCTCGGGATGGAAGACCGATGCCGGCAATGTCTCGGTGACGCTGAACCTCCCTCCCGGTTGGAGGCTCTTTGCCCTCTTCGGTGCCGACTGGGTCTCGGGGGATTGGTTGACAGCGTGGAATCTGCTCGATC
>CAIJRY010000113.1 GCA_903823215.1 uncultured Spartobacteria bacterium | reverse complement strand
CAACTCTGGTCCTATCTCGTGGAACGAAACCGCATCGTCATGCCGGAGAATTTCATCCGTTCAGTTCCTCATCTCAGCTTCGTCAAGGGAGAGGCTGATTGCGATTATCTGAGGAAGCGCCACGCCGAACTGACTCTCAACCATCTCTTCGAGGGGATGGAATTTTCCGACAAGCCTGAAAAACTGCGCGAGTGGATGCCGCTTGTGATGCAGAACCGGGATGATCATGAACCGGTGGCTGCAACACGCACAGTTGATGGCACTGATGTGAACTACGGAGCCCTTACCCGCGGCATGATGGAGTATTTAAGCACCCTCGATGGCGTCACCCTTCATCTCAATCACGAGGTGAGCAATCTTGAGCGAAACAAAGAAAACTCCTGGCGGATTGAAGTGAAGGATAAAACCACAAGTAACAAACGCAGCATCAACACCAACTTTGTCTTTCTTGGAGCCGGTGGCGGAGCACTCCCACTGCTCCAAAAATCAGGAATTCAGGAAGGCAAAGGCTTTGGAGGGTTTCCTGTCAGTGGACAATGGCTCCGCTGCACAAATCCTGAATTGATCGAACAGCACAATGCCAAAGTCTATGGTAAAGCCTCCGTGGGAGCACCACCGATGTCCGTTCCCCATCTTGACACCAGAATCATCGATGGTGAAAAGGGACTTCTCTTCGGCCCCTTTGCAGGATTCACGACCAAATATCTAAAAAACGGCTCCCTGCTTGATTTTCCCCTCTCGATGAAACCTGACAACATGATTCCCATGACGGCGGCAGGAATTAGAAACATACCCCTCACCACCTATCTCATTGGACAGGTTCTTCAATCACCACAGGATCGTCTTGATGCCCTCAGGGAGTTTATTCCCGAAGCGAAATTGGAAGACTGGACATTGGAACATGCGGGTCAGCGGGTTCAAGTCATCAAGAAGGATCCCAAGAAAGGAGGCACTCTTCAATTCGGCACGGAGGTCATCTGTGCTGCGGACGGATCTCTCTCAGCCTTGCTTGGAGCCTCCCCCGGGGCATCCACCTCCGTATCCATCATGCTGACTCTTCTCGACAATTGCTTCCCTGAAAAAATCGTCTCGGGAGAATGGAAGAGCAAGTTGGAGGAAATGATCCCCTCCTATGGTCAATCACTCGCCGAAGATGCCGAACTCCATGAGCGGATCTCCAACTGGACGCACGAAGTGCTCGATCTGGGTGACTCGGTAAAAACAGGTTGCTAATGGTGAAGTGCGGCGGCAAATGCCCCTACTCATTCGCAACAACCTCGCGATTTCGATAATACTCTACTCAACAGCGGTTACGACTACGCTTTTGCCTTAAGTGGTCTTCCGATACCGTTCTTATTTCAAACGAAGAGTCAGAACCATCAAGGCATTTGCGGGAATTCTTATGCTAAAATCCGAGGAAGCGTTGTGAATCGTCCCCTTTACCGGAACCACGGTATTCGGCATGGCGATGGAATTGAGCTGATCCGGATTATTAGCGTGGAGGAGGATGGTCTCAGCTTCAGGTTCGATTCTCGCCCCTTCACCCAAGTTGATCTTAACCTCCCGGGGAACATACTGCACATTGACCAGCTTGATATGGATTAACCCCTTTGCTGTGTCCCTCGTCACCGAGTAGCAGAGTTTCTGATCGGGAGCGGAACTATCACCGGTTAAACTCGCCGCAACGACGGAATCGCCACGGTACGTATTGAAAAGCGCCTGCGCATGCCATGACGGAGAGACAAAGCTGGAAAGGGCATCATAACCGATCAGGTTGGGTTTCCACTGGGAGGCACCGGGATTCACATTCACTAGTAACGGCGCGTAGCACTGCATGACGATCAGGTCGGCGTTGCGTTCCATCGCGCACATCCAGGCTGCATCACCGAGTGCTTGGGAAAAATTTGGCGTTGTGGATGATTTGCTCTGCTTGGACCAGGGATCTAATCCCGTCGTGGCCCATTCGCCAACAAAGATCTTTGGCCCGTTTCGATCCACATGATCGTAATGGTGAAAATCTTTCACAAAGGCAT
>CAIJRY010000112.1 GCA_903823215.1 uncultured Spartobacteria bacterium | reverse complement strand
TGCCGTGCATATCTCGGCACCACTGTCAGCGATGGCCATTGTGGCGTATGCATCCAGTGGTACCAGGGGGGAGGATGTGTCAGTGCGGTCGAAGGGGGTATGTTTGCGTCGGTGGCGCTGTCGGAGTTGGTGAAGTCGGTCGAGTGTGGAGAGTGGGATATCCCAGGAGGTGGCTGTTGTTGGCTTGCTGTAGACGAGATGGTACTGGCTGGCTGTGTCCTCGATCTGTATGTATGTGTCAGTGAAGGTGATTATGTGACCTGTGTCGGTGATGGCGTGTGCGCTGATGAGTGGTGTGGAGCAGTTGTCTGGGGTGAGGAGTAGGTTGGTGGCTCCGATGGTGGTCTGGCTTGTGATGTCCAGTACGTCGCCGTTGCCGTAGCGTAAGCCGGTGTCCGGTGGTGCGGGGTGAATGTTGTTCTTCCACGGGCTGGTTAAGATAGTGTTAAGTGGGACGGTGCAGTGCTCTGCGCCGCTGTCGACTGTGCCACTGTGGTTTGTGGTTGGGCGTGGTGTGTGATTGTCGTTGGGTGTGAGGTTTTGGCCGTGGATGGAGGTGAGGCGGAGTGTGTCGTAGTCGCTGTAGTGGATACGGATGCAGGTCTCGCTGTGGCCGCATCGGCAGACAAGGTCTGGTGGGATTGAGTCTGGGCATAGGTTGCGTCGAGTGCGGTATGTGTAGTAACGTTGGCGTGCGGCTCTTGGTCGGTGGGGAGGTCGTTGGAGAGTTGGTAGACGTTGTCGTTGTACCATGCGCGGTAGGGCTGTCCGAGGCGCATGTTGGCTGGGTTGGGGCTGTTGTTTGGATGGTCGTTGTGGTAGGTTGTTATACCGTAGTGTCCACCGCGGCCGCGGTATCGGGCGTATGCATTGATGTTGAGCTGCTGGTCGACGGAGGTCTGGTCTAGTGTGGGGCGGATGTCGCGTATGCGTTTGCGGTCGCGTTCGATGTTGCTGCGGAGTCGGTGGTGGGGGTTGGTGCCGGGGATTGGTGGTGGTGAGCTGGGTGGGTGGTTCGGCCTTCGATAGTGTCCGTAGCTGATGGCGGCTTCGAGGCTCTGGGAGCGCGTGTTCTCTTCTTGTATTTTCCTGTGCTTGGATGGGCGGTGGTAGTAGTTGTAAGTTTCGATGGCTATGCGGGTGTTCGGTGATTTCGGCGGGCTGGGGCTGGGCTGTTGTCGCTTGTGAGGAGTCCGTGTTGTGGTGGGGCTGGTTGTCCGTAGAGTAGTTGATGTAGTGTTAGCTGCTATTCTGGTGGGTGAGGGATTGTGGGTAGGTAGCGTTGGTGCGGATAGCGCGAGTCGTGTGCGGGACGATGGCGGCGAGCTGGGTGTAGGATGAAAGGGTTGTTTGGGTTTTCGTGTTGGCGCTGTGGTTGTTTGTTGGGCTGTTGGGGTGTTCGCCGGCGGAGGTTGGTCTTGTGTGCTGTCGCTCTCGATTCCGATGTCACAATCCGGCTTGCGCTCTCCAGTCGGGTAGTAGTTGAGGTGTGGTGTGGACTTGCGATTAGGTTTCCATTCATCACGTGCCTTGGGTTGGGCATCTGCTGAGATGTCCGTGGTATTGGTATGGGTGGCTGTGATGGTGGTTGGTGTTGGAAGTCTGGGAGCGGCGGGTGGTTGCGGTGGGTTGTTGTTGGAAGCGCGAGGTGGTGTGGGTGGGCGAAAGTATCGGCGATCGGCTGGATGGGGTGGGTTGATGGTGGGTTCGGATGTGTGTGATACGTGGGCGGGTGCGTATGCCGAGGTTGATGTGTATACTGTGGTACCTGGAGGGCGGCGTAGCACAGGGTACCCTTCCAGGGGGCCGTTCGCTAGTCGTGCGCGTAGTTCAGGCGTTGGGAGGAGTGGGTATAGTGTCCAGGGGAGTTGTTGGGAGGAGGCGAAGAGCATGGAGGCGCGTTGGGACATCTCTGGGAAGTGGTGCCGTGTGTCTTGGTATGTCTGGATGGTGGGCGTGCTGATGCGGTGCCGGTGAGAGGCAGGGATGGAGCTCATTGTGACGAGTGAGTCGTAGAGGTGTGTGATTTGGGAGATTTCTGTGGGACTGATGCTGCGCCAGGGTCTTCTGTGTGTTGGTGGAGAGTGGGTTGGCCGTTGTTGTGCGGTAGCTTGGTCATGGGTGTTGGTGCGGGTGGTTAGGGAGGTGTGTGTGGTAGAGAAGCGGCTAGGCGTGGCGGATGATGTGGCAGTGGTGTAGCGGGTGATGTCGGTTGTTTCGTCGGAGTCGTTGGAGTCGGAGTGCTGCTGGTGGTCGTGGTGGACCGGGATTGCGACGCGGATGTTGTATGTTGTACCTGTTGATGTGTTGCGGGAGGTGTCGGTAGTGGTGGTTGTGGTGACTGTCGCTGTATGTGTTGTCGTGCGGCCGGTGGTGGCGCAGGGTTGGCATGGGGGTAGGTTGGGTCGCCGGCCTGTTGCTGTTTCGTAGGGGGAGCGGTGGTGTCCGGAGAGGGTTGAGGCCATGGATTGTACTTGTGTGGACTGTGTAGTAGTGTGGGGTGATGTGGTAGGGTTTGTGTTCATGGCTGTGTTGTAGGCGGATATATAGTCGGATGTTGTTGGGGGTGCTGTGGGAGGGAGGTAGGTGAGGTCGACGGTTGTTGTGTATACAGGCAGTGTGCGGGGGTGTTGGTCCCGCGCGCGTGTTAGGTGCGCGTCAGCCATAATCGTGTATGTGTTTGGAGTTGGTGTGTTGTTGTTGGCTGCTGTATGGTCGGAGGGCGGGTGGTTGTAGTCGAGTGGTGTGAGGTGGGTGGGCAATGGTCCGACGTGGATTATATGTGGCTGTGGGTGGTTGCTGATGACATGGTCGATGAGATGTGGTGTGTCTGGTGAGGTGTGTGCGCAGATGGGGCAGTTCACTGAGTTGCAGTTTCTTGTGGTGTGAGGTCCCAGGCAGATGGCGCAAATGTCTGTCATAGGTGTATCGGCTGGATATGTGATGATGATGTCGTCTGCATAGTATGATGATGGGGTGGGGTTAAGGTTGTTGCCATCGTAGGGGATGTTGGTGATTGTGAATGCAGTTGGTTGTCCGGGTAGGTGTGGGTACGTGTAGGTAGTGATGGGTGTTGGGCGGTGGCCGCGGGCAACTGCGCGCGGTCGGTAGGTGAATGTGTTCGATGGGTGGTTGGGTGTGTTGCGAGCAATGGTGCTGATGTGCGACAATAGTGGTGGCATGTCGTCGAAGGTGTCGGAGGTCTCGGTGGTGGTAGTGGTGTGGTGGTTGTGGCGAGTGTGTTGGGGATTCGTTGTGCCGTGGGCGATGCCGTATGTGTCAGTCTGTGTTGGGCTGCGGTTGATTGTATTCAATTGATCGTCGGTGAGTGCGGGGTGTTGGTCTTCGGGCTGGTCGTCGGCTTCGAGTGGTATGAGGTCCGGCATGTCAGGGTCGATGGGTCTGGCTGTGTTGTGTGTGGTGGTGGCGAATGGTGGGGTCGGGTGGTTGGTGGCGGTGTTTTCGGCAGTGGTGATGGTGGTGATGCGGTAGGTGTTGTATGTGCCGGAGTTGTGGGAATGGTGAGATGAGTGGTCGTCGGTGTCGGAGGCGTGGAAGGCAGAGTAGTCGGAGTCCTCTGCGGAGGAGTAGGGGGGCTTGCTGTTGCTGCTGCGTGAAGCTCGATAAGCGTTGTGGGGTTTGCTGTTGCTGTTGTGTTGGCGTTGGGGTGGGCGGCCGCGGCGGTCGTTGGTGTTTTTGTCGAAGGAGATGTGCTGGCGGGTATTTTTGTTGTGATCGCGGCGGTAGTGTTCTCGGCGGATGAGTGCGGTCTCGAATGTTCCCTTGCATATAGAGCAATGGGTGGAGTCGCAGTCTCTGGTGATGTGGTCTTTGCCGCAGTTTTTGCATTCCGTTTTTATGGTGGAGATGGTTGATGATGCTGCGAATACGTTGGCGTATCCGGCGCTGTAGTCTGAGTCGTACTTCTTCGTCTCAGGGCTGCGGTTGGCGCTACCGTTGGAGGCGGATGAGTGGAAGGGACTGCCGTCGTTGGCCGGTCGGTGGTATCCTGAGTTGTTACTGCGTCTATTGTTGCCGTGGTGACTGTCTTCGGTTGGGCGGACAGTTGACTGTGTGTTCCAGTCCTCGACTACTTGGTCTAGGTCGCTACGAATGTCGGCATAGGTGCGGTGCTGGTGGTCTGGCTGGATGTACTTCAGGTGTATCCCGCGGATGCGTGAGTGGTGCGAGCATGATAGCGCATGCATTAGCCATCCGCGCATTGTTTGTTCAGTTGGTTTGTGGGTTAGGATCTCTCCTAGGTGCGGTGTGGAGTTCCATTCCTCGGTGCGTCGGACTTGTTCCTCGTACCAAGTGAGTATCATGCCGGGGGGTGCTCCATCTGGGAGGAGTGTCCTTTCTGGCATTGCGGGTGCTGGTCCTCGAATGGGTACTCCTGCTGAGTCTCGTTGGATGGTCTTGGCCAGGGTTTGTACTCCTTCGTCGAATAATCTGGTGTAATTTTCCCAGTCCAGTTGGTCCCCGTTGAGTGCCTGCACGTTTCGCTTCGAGGTTTCTGCATCCTTCTGGCTGTTCGGTCCGTGCTTGACTACGAGTTGTGCGTGCATTGCTCGGAACTTGGTCTCGCTGCTTTGGTCAGCGTATTTTTCGGACTCGATGAGGAGGGTGAGGTCTGTTCGGATTCCTGATGATACGCTCATAAGTGTGAGTCCTATGGCTGTTGCGTAGTCGACTTCTAGGGAGTCTGCGTACGTTCTGTACATTGCCATCTTGGACTTGTAATCGTCTTCTAGTCTCCTCTGCTCTAACTTCCTCTCTTCGTATTCCTCGTCCGTCTCGTTGGGGGGAATCGGTAAATTGGCTGGTGCTATTGGCATGGTCTTCCTACGTTGGACCTCTTTTTCGTTGTTTAGATACGATATCTTGTTGGTTGCGAATTCGGCATGCAGGTTGGTGAGGAACTTACTCCATTTGTTCTTGTCCCTTTTGCCGAAGATGAAATTCTTCGTTCCATATCCTGTGATGGTTCTGCTGCTGGACTTGTAAGGTCCTTCTTTTCCATTCCTGTCATTGCGATTTCTGTTACTGTAATTGCTACCTCTTTGGTAGAATGGGCTGTTGCTTCTGCTTCTGCTTCTCGAATTTCTTGATGATGAGTTGTACATTTCGGATCCAGTGTCAGATGAATATTCTAAATTTATGTTAAAGAGAGTTAAGCTCTTATAACTATTACTTAAAGAAAGGTTAAAGAACTCAAAGCTAGTTGGTTTAAATTTAGAATAGAGATTGTCAAATGGTTGAAATGTGAGCAAATATATAACTCCTACAGGTTATTCTATTACTCCCACTTCAATGTCGTGTCAGAATAATTTATACAGTATTCAATCAATGAGTCCAACCTTAAACGTACTTGATGATGCACAAAGTAGGCAAAGGTGAAATTGAGTTGTGCCGTTACAATAAATGTATTTCATGTGTGTTAGGTTAGCATTGTCATGTGAATATATATTATTTAATTAGTTGCGAGTTAATTATATACATTGTATATGTTTGTTTATATATTAATGGAATATTGATAGACACGGAGATGTTCCGTTGACATACCCTTCCAAACTTGTAGAATGTATGTGGATAGACGTGATAGGTTGTCCGACGTGGCGAGGTTAGGCACGGTCCTTGGGTACCGAGTGGACGGGGGCTGGCAATGGGACCGAGTGACCGAGGGTCGCAGACGTCGAATAAACGGAAACTGGGAGCCGGGTGACGGGTCTTGTGCCCCGAGTGGACGGGTAGGTGGGGAAGTAGTGCGAAAGTGTGTCGGCATCGTGTCGGGAAGTTTTCGCGGGCAATGTGGGCCGAATGGACGAGAACTTGAGGCCGGGCGAGCGGGCCTTATGCCGAGCAGGCGGGCCGGGCATTCCGGGTGCATGGGCTTGGGTGGCCGAGCGAATGAGGTTGGGCAGACCGAATGGACGGAGGGTAAGGGCCGAGCAGGCGGGCGCGTCGAACCCTTGGAGGACATATTGTGTGTCCGGGTGAGTTGGCCGGGCGAGCGGGCCGGGTGCCTCGAGTGCATGGGAGAGGACCGGTAGAGAGGTGTGTAGTATGGTGTGGGTGGGTGCGGGTTGTTTGCGGGGGACGGGCGGTGTCGGAGGGGGGAGACCGAGTATTTGGTGGGTCTTGGTCGTGAAGCTGGCGTCGCGGAGAATCTTTGTGTGCAGGTCGGCGCGGTTGATGGTCCCGTCGATTTTGAGGATCCGGATCAAGCCGAGGTTGACTTGCTCTTTGATGTAGTTGATGAGCATGAGAAAGTGTTTGCACTTCTTCGTGTATGCGGTCTCAACGGTGGTGACGGTGATGACTGCACTGTTGTCTTCCATGATGATAGCAGGTAGTGTGAGGGGGATTTGGAGTTCGCGGCAGATCAGGAATAGGAAGATGAGGTCTTTTACGAGGGTGTAGATGGCTCTG
>CAIJRY010000111.1 GCA_903823215.1 uncultured Spartobacteria bacterium | reverse complement strand
TAACTCTTGCACAATCCATTGCACAAAGTCAAGTATCGTCATATTCAGAATTTGGTTTTACACTGTTAGTCAACACTTTGCGCCCGTAGCTCATCGGATAGAGCAGGGGTTTTCTAAACCCTTGGTAGCAGGTTCGATTCCTGCCGGGCGCACCACCTCCCCCCTAATAGACTCCTCTTGGGGAAACGCAGAATGATGAAATTCTGTAGAAGCAGGGGCGAATTAAACCATCAATCCTAACTTAATAAGATTTCCAGCGTGTAACCCATTCCTGCTTGGTTAGCTCCACGAAGCCATTTGATTTACAGAGCGTGCCCCGCATTTGTTTGCCCGGGTAATATTAAACGGGATACCTCTTAATAATCTCAAAAGGTTAGTACTTATGTACCCCATCGCAAGCGCCGAGCTTCCACGTGAGACTGCCTAGCATCCAATCATCGCATTCTAGTTCATTTAATTACTCACTTTGATAGCCTTCTAATAACTTTGATTTCATCAAATGAATTTTTCGGCATCTCATTGACTGCTCTCCAGCAAATCCGGAATGATCCTTTCCGATGATTCTCGTGCGGTAAGTATCGATCAACAAAGTTGATTTCAAAATTTCCCATCACCAAAAATCGTTATCCCCCCTGCCTGCATCGTCCATCCAGAGTTCAACAATTGATGATTGATTCGGTATTAAAGTTCCATCGAAGTTCCTGTGATCTTCTCAAGTTGCGGTAACGCATCAAGTCATTGCCCGACTGACCTTCATCAAACTCCATCTCTCTGTAATTTAAAAGTCACCACAGAGTCACCATTTATTGTGGTGACTGATTTGTTTGAGTAATCACTCACCACATATCATCTATATTAACAGAGTAAAATCTATTTAGTTCTTGCAAATCAGTGACAATGTGGTGACTATATGCAGCTCTCAAAGCAACTCATGGCTTCCCTAGTCAAAGATTCACGCTCGCCCTTCTATTGGGCTCGTTTTCGAGATTCAACCGGACGAGAATTCACGCGCTCCACACGCGAGCGCGAGCGTGAGCGCGCGCTCGAGGTGGCTCAGGAAATGGAGCATCTCGCCCGTTCCGGAATTGAACCGGAACTTCCCGTGTTGCAAGATGCTCCCGTGCTTCGACTTGTTCGGCATGAAAATCTATCGATAGAACCGCCTTCGATCGCTCTTGAAGTTGAGCAATTTTTAGCATCAGCAACATTGCTTCAGGATTTATCCTTTGAAAAAAAACAGAAATAGCAGCTTCTTTTCTTAATTTTTTAGGCCCTGATATTTCTGCTCTTCCCCTGCGGGTGCTTTCTCATGGGTTGCTTGATGGATATAAAGCGTTTCGCCTAAATGCTGGCACGAGTAAAAAATCATTCAATAATGAGCTGATTTTTCTCCGATCATTATGTCAGTCTGCTTTGGAAAATGGACGGGTATCTAAGAATGTAGTCGCGGAAATTCCCCTAGAAATTGAAGAGGAAGTTATTATTAAACCTTTTACTTCCGATCAAATCCGAACACTTCTCAGAGTCTGCGCGCATTTTGTACGAGGTGATGACTGGCGCGGCGTCATTGCGATAGCCATCGCTACCGGGCGATCATTGTACGAGATCGCAAATCTGCGTTCGAGAGATCTATTGACGGATGGAGAAAGGCCTATGCTACGCTTTCCTGAATCAAAGAAAGCTGGTGAAGCAATCCCTACTTTTCCCCTCCATCATTTGTTAGTTGAATATTTATTTCTTAGAAATCTTTCTACTGATTCTGCTCAATTTTTATTTCCCTCTCTCGCAGATCGTCCTGCTGATGGCCCTCATGGACTTGACCATGAATTTGGAGAATTGGTTGCTGCCGCAGGGATCGAACCTCATTCTCGGGAGAGTTCAGGGGACCGAATACTCATCTATGAATACTCTGCCCGATCCCTTGAGCACATCCTTGCCGTTACAGAAATCGACGGGATCATGAACTCTTCATTTCTACTCCGGCTGAAGAGACCCCTTGGTCTGGATGCTGAGGAGCGCATTATCAACGCACCTCGCCAGCGCACCCAACAAGAGAGTTCCTCGACGCGCAATCCAGAGTGGGTTGTCCCACCGCGTGGAACACGGACAATTTAGGGAAGCACTGGTTTCGCAACAACCGTTTAATATGACTCGCGGCGCGGGATGCTTGAGAGCAAACTATGTCCATGCTTGAGATCACAATTCTGGCCAGTGGCAGCACGGGAAATTCGGCCCTGATCAGGACAGAAACCGCCAATTTTTTGGTTGATGCCGGATTGAGTACTAAAGAACTGACTCTCCGGCTCGCCTCTTGCGGGGTGACGCCGGATGATCTTACCGCCATCCTGATCACCCATGAACACGGGGATCACTCGAGGGGACTTGCTCAATGGGCCAAGCGGCACGCAACCCCCATCTATTGCAATCGCCAGACTGCGGCCATTCTAAGGGATAAGGTGGTGGACTTCACGGGATGGAAAATTTTTGAAACGGGGGCAGAGTTTGCCATCGAAGGCACCACGATTCGTTCCTTTCTCGTGCCGCATGATGCTGTCGAGCCAGTTGGATTCGTCATTCGGGCGCGCCAACGATCCTTCGGATTCCTTACCGATCTCGGTCATGCCACCACGCTGGTGATCGAATCCCTCCGGGGGGTGGAGGGTTTGCTGATTGAAGCAAATTACGATGATCAGCTTCTGCAAAACGACACCAAGCGCCCTTGGGCCATAAAACAGCGCATTCAGTCCCGCCACGGACATCTCTCCAATATCTCCGCCGCTGAAACCGTTGCCCACCTGCACCATGACGGACTGGGACACCTCTTACTGGGACACCTGAGCCGAGACTGCAACCGCGAGGACCTGGCATTGGCAGCCATGCAAAAATTTTTGGAAGGAAGTGTCACAGACATCTTCTGCGTTACTCAGGATGCGGTGTCCCGCACGATCCGTTTATCGTAGAGAACTCGATCAAATACAGTAATAACTCACTCATGGTGAATTAGATAAATCCAGTTTATGGCAATAATAAGTATCACGATTAGACGGAGCGTAGCCTTTTGTTTAGCAGATAACGGATTCCATCTCAATCTGGGTAGTTTCACAACTACAACAACGCCTGCATAAACAAGATAGATCGCTATTCCCAGCAATACGGATAGACCCAGAGGGTTGAAGAGAAAGGCCTCTCTGGGATCCCCGTGAAACAGGGAGGAAAATGCTCTTGTGATCCCACAGGTGGGACAGGGAATACCGGTAATGGCATGAAACGGGCAAATCATGGTAGGCAATCCGAGCCAGATCCAACATGCCACAAGCAAACCGCTTGAACCAAGGATCATCCCCCAGATCAGCTCTTCATCCATCTCTCCTGGAATTAGAGGGCGCCAGTGGAAGATCACGCTTGGCTTGGGTTAGGGGGTTTTTGGAAGATGAGGCAGACCTCCGAATTCTTTGGACAATTCAGAAAATCCAAAACCACCCGCCCCTGCAAGGATCAGAATCACACCGCAACAAAATAGTCCCGGCAGGAGGAGCGCCACGGTGGCGCGCCATCCGCTAATCCCGTGTCCCTGCATGAGACCTATAATGATTGTGTAGGATCCCCAAAGTATGGCCATCAAGCCGCCGCAGAGAGGGAGAAAGTTGAAGACGGCGGCGCTTGCCTGTGCATAGCAGACCACTCGAAAGGTCGTTTCAAACGGTCTGTTGGCTCCGCCGATCAGTTTTAGGGAAAGGTGGGTGATCCCCGAGGAAATAAAGGCGCTGACTACATACAGGGCGGGAGAGATCAGGATCGTACCAAGCAGCACAAAACTCAGCGTGTTCTTGGGCAAATGTTGAAGTTGAGAAGGTAGTGACCCCGACTGCATCGAGAGTGATACCACCTGGTAAAAAACCGAGGCGGCATAGGCTGTGCAGCTCAGCAGCACAAAATAAAGTAGAGGATTTACAAGCCCTCCCACGTGCTTCATCCGTGTAAATGTCTCCGTGGGCCGCATCAGGACGGAACTCAGCGTCTGGGAAATCGCGGGGAAAAATCCCAGCTTCTCCCGTTCTTCCCAAGCCGGCTCGATTCCGTCGCCAGAAATTTTCAGATCCGCAGCGGGCGGCGTATCACGATTTTCAATGATCGGGGGCAGCGTTTCCAGTCCCCACTGCGGTGCCATTTCTCCGAGTGGCCTCCAGGTTTCCATCCCTTCCTTCCAAGTAAGATCTTGCGCGGAGAACCGACCGGAACGAATCCCCTCACGAACTTCCTCCTCGCTAAAGGAGCCTAGCATCTGCTGATTGCGCGCGATGTGAATAGTGACCATGGGAGGAGAGAACAGAGAAAGCTGAAAAACTGAAAGCTGAATTTCTGTAGGTGTGGTTCGGGACACAGCGAACCCGGGCGTGCCTACGCCGCTCGCCCCTGAAGGGGCTGCTTCGCAGTTCTACCTCCTTCCGCCATTCGGAAGTTTCATCCTGGAGCATTATTTTTCAGCTTTCAGCTTTTCGGCTTTCTCTGTTCTTTCCATGCCTGCTTCGACCACCCTGCTGATGACACTCGATTGTCCCGACCGGGTAGGCTTGCTGGCCCGGATCACGGGATTCATCGCGGCGCAACGGGGAAATTTTATCGAGGTCAATCAATACACGGATACGATCAGCAACTGGTTTTTAGCACGATTTGCCTTTGAGATTCCCCCGAACGCCACCCTCGATTCCGTCCGCAGGGACTTCACTCACGTCGCCGAGGAGCTGGGCGCACGATGGGAACTGCGCGACCGCGCCAAACCGCTCAGAACCGTCCTTCTCGTGAGCAGACAGGATCACTGCCTGGCCGATCTGCTTTGGCGCTGGCGCTCCCATGAGTTGAATATCGAAATCCCGCTTGTGATTTCCAACCACGAAGATCTGCGTGCCAGCGTGGAAAAGGAGGGCCTCCCGTTCCTTCATCTTCCCATCGAGGGAGCTGCCGGAAAAAAGGATGCCTGCTTCCGTCACCTTGCAGATGTCCTTTGCAAGGCTCGGGCCGAACTGATCGTCCTATGCCGCTACATGCAGATTTTTCCTGAGTGGCTTTGCGCTCAGTATCCCAACGCGGTCATCAATATCCATCACTCGCTGCTTCCGTCGTTTGCCGGAGCAGATCCCTACCGCCGGGCTTATGATCGGGGCGTGAAGCTCATCGGGGCGACCTGCCACTACGCCACCGAGAAACTGGATGCAGGACCGATCATTCACCAGGAAGTGATCCATGCGGAGCATTTCCACACCCCCGATGATCTCCGCCGGCTTGGCCGCGATTGCGAGAAGCTTGCTCTGGCAAGAGGGGTGCGCTTCCATGTCGAATATCGGATCGTGGTGCACGGATCACGAGCCATTGTCTTTGGAGATTAATATTCATGTCCGACATATCCATCCATCTTCATGCAAGGGAGCTTCATCAGACCTACGAACTTGGAGCGGAACGCCTCAAGGTGCTTCAAGGGGTGGATCTTGATGTGGCGCGGGGTGAAGTAGTCTTTCTCCGCGGCCCCTCGGGGGCCGGCAAATCAACACTGCTGTATATCCTAGCCGGTCTGGAACGCCCGCGTGCAGGGACGGTGGAGTTCGAAGGATCGCAGCTTTTTGCGCTCTCCCGCGATAAGCAGGCCCTGTTGCGCAATCGCCGGATGGGGTTTGTTTTTCAGTCCTATTTTCTCCTTCCGGAGCTGACTGCCCTCGAAAATGTCCTGCTGCCAGCCATGCTCGGAGGCTCACAAAGGGAGCAAAAAGCGCGCGTCCTGCTCGATCGGGTGGGGCTTTCTGGACGACTGGATCATCTTCCCTCCCAGCTCAGCGGCGGGGAGCAGCAGCGGGTGGCGATCGCCCGGGCGCTGATCAATGATCCGAGTATTCTTTTTGCCGATGAACCAACGGGAAACCTGGATGCCAAGACAGGTGCGGGGATCATCGAGCTGCTGCTTGCTCTGGCACGGCAGGATGGCTGCACCATGGTTGCCGTTACGCATGATCCGGCACTTTCCTCACTCGGTGATCGCCAGCTCTATCTGGAGGGGGGGCATCTGGAAGCTATTTAGACTGTAGACTATAGGCCTGATAGCAAGACTCCCTCACCAACCCGCTGTTCTCCGCTTTTCACTCATTCACCGTCACCGACTGAACCTGACAGCCTTCAGCCTAAACTGCTAACAGCCTATGATTTCCACGACCATCATCACACCCGTTCAGGTGATGTTCTTTGACACCGATGCAGGGGGTGTCGTGCATAATATCGCCTATCTCAGGTTCATCGAGACTGCACGCACTTTGCTTGCCGTGCAGCTTGGCATGGATTGGGAGCGGATGGCCCATACCTCGGTTTATCCGGTCGTCGTCCGCACCGAGATTGACTACAAACGACCCGCACTTCTTGGTGATGAGCTGGAGGTACATGGGCGTCTCGGCGAAGCAACGGCTGCCCGGTTCTGGTGTCATTTCCAGATTAAAAGACCCCGCGATGGAGCCCTTTTAATCACCTGCCAGCAGTCGCTTGCCTTTGTCAAAATGCCCGAAGGCCGTCCCCAGCGGCTTCCAAAGGGATGGCCGAATCCCTTTGCACCCGCAGCTGAAGAATCATAAATTGTCCCTTTTCACCCATTCCCACCTTTTTATTTTCCCACTGATTTATGGAACAAGTCGTCATCGTCGGCACCGGATGTGCCGGTCTCACCGCAGCCATCTACACCAGTCGCGCCAACCTCTCACCTCTCGTGCTGGAGGGACGGCAGCCGGGCGGCCAGCTCACCACAACCACAGAGGTTGAGAATTTTCCCGGCTTCCCCGAAGGAATCGACGGCTCGGAACTGATCATGAAAATGCATGCCCAGGCCGAACGCTTCGGAGCCCGCTTCCAATACGGCTCCGTGGAGGAGTATGAACACCTCGGCGGTATTAACCGCATCAAGGTTGATGGTGTCTGGATTGAGACCAAGGCCCTCATCGTCGCCAGCGGTGCTTCAGCTCGCTGGCTCGGAATCGACAGGGAAAAGGAGCTTGTAGGTCACGGCCTCACCTCCTGCGCCACTTGCGATGGTGCCTTCTACCGCAATGTACCGGTCTGCGTGGTCGGCGGCGGCGACTCTGCTTGCGAGGAAGCAGGTTTTCTGACGCGCTTCGCCTCCAAAGTCTATCTCATCCACCGCCGCGACTCATTGCGCGCCTCCAAGATCATGGCTGACCGTGCGCTGGCCAATCCGAAGATCGAACCTATCTGGAACAGCGCCGTGGCTGAATACCTCACCGACGAGAATGGTGAGATGCGCGGAGTGAAGCTTAAGAATCTGGAGACTGCTGCACTAAGCGAATTGGAAGTGAAGTGTGTTTTTGTCGCTATCGGCCACACGCCCAACACGAATCCTTTTGTCGGCAAGCTTGCCATGGACGAAGAGGGCTATCTCACGCCGAAGCATGGCACGGAAATGAATCTCCCTGGAGTCTTTGCAGCTGGCGATGTCGCTGATCGGGAATATCGTCAGGCCATCACGGCGGCGGGGATGGGCTGTGCAGCGGCCATCTCAGCAGAACGCTGGCTCGCAGGGCTGGAATGATGTCGGGCGGCTCGGCCGCACGACGAGGTGGATAGACTGAAGGCTTTTAGGCTGTTAGGTAGAAACCGATCCCCGCTCCAGTCGCAACGGCGGCGAAGCAATGTCCATGCAAGTAAATCAGAAGTCCGCTAGCAGCCCCATCACCCATTCTCAATTGTCCCTCTCCTCCGACCTCTAACAGCCTAAATACCTCTCTTCCTTCCCATGACCATTTGTGATTTAACGCAGTTTTATTCACCCTTCAGCGGTGGAGTGCGTCGTTATGTTGCTGAAAAGGCGGCTCATCTGGAAGCTGCGGGAGATAGTCATGTCCTCATCGTTCCAGGGGCAAAAACAGCCCGTCTTGTGGAGGGGCTACGCACGATCTACACCATCGAATCACCCTTGGTCTCGCGCACGGCCCGCTACCGCGCCCTGCTCAACCTCAATCTGGTGGAGGAGGCATTGGAGAGGGAAAAACCGGATCTCATCGAGTCCGGCGATCCGTATCAGGTGGCATGGAAGGCTATTGCATCCGGACGCGCACTGGGCATTCCGACGGTGGGGTTTTACCATTCTCATTTTCCTGATGCCGTGCTCCGTTCAGTCGCGAAATATTTCGGCTCTATCTCGGTCATGATCGCGGAAGAAGCGGGCAGGCGCTATGTCACCGCCCTCTACAATCGTTTTGAACGGACGCTGGTTCCGAGTGCCGGACTCTCCGAGTTACTCCGCACATGGGGTCTGGACAATGTCGAGACTCTGGAGCTGGGGGTGGATACCGGCGTTTTTCATCCCGATGCTGCAAGCGGAGTTTCTGCCCGCAAAAATCTTGGATGGCCGACGGATCGCCAAATTCTGCTCTATGTGGGACGCCTGAATCCCGACAAGAATGTCCGTCGCCTTTTTGAGGCATTCACCAAACTGCATGAGGATGAACCGGACCGCTTCCACCTGGCTGTGGTCGGGGACGGCATGTTGCGCAACTCACTCCTCCGGCTCCAGGAAGAGACCGCCGCGGTGAGCTGGATCCAGTATTGCGGCAGCGCGACGGAGCTTGCGGACATCTATCGGGCGGCGGATCTCTTTGTCCATCCGGGGGTTAAGGAAACCTTTGGCCTTGTCACCCTAGAGAGCCAGGCCTGCGGCACCCCGGTCGTCGGCATCCGTGGCAGCTACATGGACAAGATTATTTTCAGCGGCCTGCATAACTGGTCGGTCGAGAATGATGGAGAGGCCCTGGCCTCTGCCATCAGAAGGGTGGCAATGGAGGATCTTGGCGCATCGGGACTGATGGCCGCCTCTTCAGTCGGGAGTCGCTACGATTGGAAAGCTGTGTTTGGCCGACTCTTTACGATTTACCGCGAAGTCATCGCCTCGTACAACCCATAGGGTGTCGTTTATTATGTCGTCCAGTTCGCAAGCCTCATCCCTATCAGGAGATGCTGCTGTTCCGTCGGTTGCTTCGGGCAAAAGTGACTCCCCGCCCGCGGTTGTGATCCGTCGCTATGAATCAAAAGATCGTACCGCGGTTCGATTCCTTTGTTGTGAAACCGGTTTTCTGGGCAAGGCCATCGACCCGGTATTTCAGGATCGCGAGATTTTTGCCGATTATCTGACCAGATACTACACGGACATTGAGCCCGAGTCTTCCTTTGTGCTGGAACATGAAGGCGTGGTCAAAGGGTATCTGCTCGGCTCCTACCGTCCCTTTCGGCAGCAGCTCTTCAATTTCTTTAATAACCTCAACCTCTTTACCCGAGGTATGGCTAAGTATGCTTTCTACGATAAACCGACGCGCGATTTCATAGGATGGATTCTGCGAAATTCCTGGCGAGAAGTACCCACGACGCCGAGACGCTGCGCTCATTTTCATTTCAATATGCTGCCCGAAGTTCAGGGGATGGCCAGTACCGGCAAGCTCATGAACAGCTACCTCGAACATCTGCGGAGCAAAGGAGTGCGACAGGTTTACGGGCAGGTTGTGACATTCGAGACGAGACGCGGGGCCAAGCTCTTTGAACGCTATGGCTTTCAGGTGCTCGAACGCCGGGAAATCACGAAATATCGCAATGCCCATCCCGAGCCGGTCTATCTTACCACCGTTCTGAAAGAACTTTCGTAGCGAGGCTACGAAGGGGTTTAGCCTCTTTTCCCCACCCCATGACCGATACCGAGGCTGCCATCGTACTCAATTTGCTCCCGCAGGTCGGCCCTGTCCGTGTGCGTCGGCTGAGCGAACGGTTTGGATCGACAGCAGCTATTCTCGAGGCAAATGGATCGGATCTCGGCAGTGTCGAGGGAATCGGCCCGGAGGTTTCCGCTTCCATCACGAATTGGCGCGATCATGCCGATCTCGACACGGAACTTGCCCTGATTGAAAAAACGGGCGCCCGTGTGCTGACTCAAGCAGATGCTGAATACCCCGCCCTGCTGAAGGAGATTCATGATCCCCCCATCCTCCTCCACATCCTCGGGCAGCTGGAGGAACGCGATCAGCGTAACGGTATTGGTATCGTCGGCACACGACGCGCCAGCCATTACGCGACCGATGCTACCAAGAAGCTCGGCTATCAGCTCGCCTACTCCGGGCTGACGATTTATAGCGGCCTTGCAAGGGGAATCGACACGGCGGCGCATCAGGCGGCATTGGCGGCCAATGGGCGCACGGTAGCCGTGCTCGGAAGTGGACTGGCCCACATTTATCCCGAAGAAAACATCCCTCTTGCCGGGAAGATCGCCTCTGGTGCGGGCGCGGTGATCAGTGAGTTTCCTATGAACATGACTCCCACGAAACAGTCCTTTCCCAAGCGCAACCGTATCATCAGCGGTTGCTCCTTCGGACTTTTGGTTGTTGAGGCAGGACTCAACAGCGGTGCACTCATCAGTGCCCGGGAAGCTGGCGATCAGGGACGATCCCTCTATGCCGTGCCAGGTCGCATCGATCAACCGGGCACCCTTGGCTCGAACCGTCTGATCCAACAGGGGGCCAAGCTTGTGATTGATGCCGGGGATATTCTCTCCGACCTGCCGCTGCTCTTTGCAGCCCCGCCCGAACTTCAGAGCAGCCGACCAAGGATTCAATTGCCGATGGAGGATCTCCTTGTTTATGAGGCTATTGGCGATGATCCCACACCGATGGATGCGATTATTTTGAAATCCGGTTTGCCTGTTGCGACTGTCTCTTCTAGGTTGCTCGCCCTTGAGCTTGGCCGTCATGTCCGTACACTGCCCGGCAACCGGTTCATTAAACTGATCTAAACATCGCTCCTTTCTTCAAAAAAGCTGACCTTTCAGGTCCCAAGTTTCATCCCTCTTCTTCCCAATGTCCAAAACCCTAGTCATCGCCGAGAAGCCGAGTGTTGCCGCCGACCTTGCCCGGGCGCTTGGGGGCAAGGCTGGCCGTGCCGAATTCTTCGAGGTCGATGACTACATCATCACTTCTGCGGTGGGACATCTGGTGGAGCTCTCCCTCCCGAATAAAATGACGGGTGGGCGCGGTCTTTCCTGGAAACTGGATGCCCTGCCGATCATTCCCGAGGAATTTGAACTCCAGCCGATCGCCCGTTCTGCAGACCGTCTTGGCGTGGTCAAAAAGCTGCTCAAGCGACCCGAAGTCACCTCCGTCATCAATGCCTGTGACGCTGGCCGCGAAGGAGAGTTGATTTTTCACAACATCATCCAACTTGTCGGCTCGAAAAAGCCGGTGAAGAGACTCTGGCTCCAGTCGATGACACAAGGGGCTATCCGGGAGGGTTTTGCCCAGCTCCGCGACGAGGAGGAGATGAGACCCCTTGCAGCCGCGGCTGTCTGCCGCTCTGAAAGTGACTGGCTCGTTGGGATCAATAGCACCCGCGCCCTGACCGCGGTCAACTCGGGACAGGGAGGTTTCCAGCTCACCCCCGTCGGACGCGTCCAGACACCGACGCTAGCCATTCTGGTCGAGCGGGAAGAGAAGATCAAAGCCTTCCAGCCAAAGACCTACTTTGAAGTACATGCCGAATTTGCCGTGGCCGCCGGAAGCTACGGCGGACGGTGGTTTGACGAATCCTTCAAGAAAACCGAGGGGGATGAGCAATTCGCCCTGCTGGGCGTCGATCATAAGCCAGAGCGTCTCTGGGATCATTCACGGGCCGAGGCGATCCGGGCCAAATGCCTCGGAAAACCGGGCCTCATTGAGGAGACAAAAAAATCCACCACACAGGCCTCGCCGCTTCTCTATGATCTGACCACCCTGCAACGGGAGGCCAACGGCCGTTTCGGATTCAGTGCCAAGCGGACACTCCAACTCGCCCAGCGCCTCTACGAGCATCACAAGGTGCTCACCTATCCCCGAACTGATTCGCGTTATCTCCCCGAGGATAACATGCCCGCGGTGAAATCGGCGTTTCAATCCTTCGAAGACAAAGAGCTTCGCAGCCACGCCGAGAAAGCACTCAGGAATGATTGGGTGATCAAGACCGGCAAGGTCTTCAACAATGCCAAGGTCAGCGACCACCATGCCATCATTCCGACGGGCGCCTCCATCGCCGGACTGGATGAGACAGAGGCCAAGCTTTTTCAAATGGTTGCCCAGCGATTCATCGCGGTCTTCTATCCACCCGCCCGCTTTGACGTCACCACCCGCATCACACGCGTCGAGGATGAGCCCTTCAAGAGCGAGGGGAAAGTCATGACTGATCCCGGTTGGCTGGCCGTCTATGGCAAGCAGGCGGCAGGAGAGGATGATGCCAAAACTTTGGTTCCAGTTTCCGGAGCCCAGGGAAATCTTGAACCGGCCCGCACGGATTCCGTCGAGGTGCGCGAGGCGCAGACCCGTCCGCCAGCCCGCTTCAATGAGGCCACCTTGCTGAGCGCCATGGAAGGGGCCGGCAAGCTTGTCGAGGATGAGGAACTTCGTGAGGCGATGAGCCAGCGGGGACTCGGCACTCCAGCCACCCGTGCGGCCATCATCGAGGGACTGCTCGGGGACGGCTATGTACTGCGGGATGGACGCGATCTCTCGGCCACCAGCAAAGGAATCGCCCTAGTAAATCTCCTTCGGCACATGGGCGTTGCCGCGCTCACTTCACCGGAAATGACGGGGGAATGGGAGTTCAAGCTCAAGCAGATGGAGGCCGGTGCATTCAACCGTCCCGAGTTCATGGAGGAGATCCGCACTTTCACCCGCGACATCGTTGCCAAGGCTCAGGGATTCACCGACGAGGCAGAGGGGGCGTTTCCCGATCTCGATGTCCTCTGTCCCAAGTGCGGGAAAGGCCCTTTCAAGGAAACAGTGCGCCAGTTCAAGTGTCGCAACTGTGATCTGAGCCTCTGGAAATCCCTCGCCAGCCGTCCCCTGGAACGCGCCGAAATCACGGAACTCCTGACCAGAAAAATCGTCGGCCCGCTGGAAGGCTTCCGCAGCCGCTTTGGCAAGCCATTCGCCGCTGAACTGGAATTCGATCCTGAGTTCAAACTGCGATTTGTCTTTGGGGAACGCGAAGGTGATCCCGCAGCCGAAGAAGCCCTGCGCAACGCCGAGATCATCTGCGACTGCCCTCTCTGCAAGAAAGGAAAAATCCGCGACGGCTCCACAAGTTTCGTCTGTGACCAATCCATCGGTGCGGAAAAATCATGTGAATTCCGCATGGGCAAGACCATCCTCCAGCGAGCCATTCCACGCGAGCAAGTCGTGAAGATCGCCGAAACAGGCAAGACGGACCTCATTGCAGGATTTGTCTCCAAGAAGGGCCGCAAGTTCGCCGCCTACCTCAAGCTGGATGGGAAAAAAGTCGGCTTCGAGTTTGAGCCACGGAAAGAGGGCGAAGGCAAGGCCCCCAGAGGAAAATTTGGCAAGCCTTTGAAGCCGAATCTCACGACCGATGCCGTCGCTGCCAAGGTGGAGAACATCAAAAAGACTCCGGCAAAAAAATCCGCAACGAAGAAGGTCCCCAAGCCCAAGAAGAAGACCGTCGTAACTGCTCAGTAAATCGTCCTGATTTGAAAAGCCAGACGGGTTGAATACTGCACGAGGCAAAAGAGTCTAAAACTTCTTACTGGAACAGCCGCAGCCACCGCCACAACCCAGCTTCTTACGCCTGTTCCACCATCCGCGCACGAAATAGAGAACAGCACCGGCAACAAGTGCCAGGGCGATGGCTGTCTGAATTTCCGGTGTCATGATTTCAACTTAGCACAGGTTCGTTTGTTTCTCTCCCTAAAAGTCTAACAGTATTGAACTCGCTCATTCCCATGAGGCTCGCCCCTACGGGGCTGCTTCGCAGTCCAACCTCCTCCCGCCAGTCGGAGGTTTCAGCCTAAACCCCTTGTTTCCTCTCAGTGAAAGCCCAGCAATTGCCCTCCCTGATAGATCAGCAGGGAGGCAAGGTATGCCGTGCCGGTCATGTAACAGAATTGAAAGAGCGGCCAGCGAAGACTGTTGGTCTCGCGGCGGACCACGGCCAGCGTGCTAATGCACTGCATCGAAAGAACGAAAAAGACGAGGATCGAAAGACAGGTGAGCGGTGTATAGACCGGAGAGGCGTCCGGCCTTTGCTGTTTGCGCAGGGTTTCGCCAAGCGTGTCGGGAGAATCTCCGTGCTTCCGCTCCACATTGTAAACCACCGCCATGGTGCCGCAGAAGACTTCCCTTGCAGCCTGCGCCGCAATGAGACCGATCCCTATCTTCCAGTCCATGCCCAGCGGGGCAATAACGGGCTCCAGCATATGACCAATATGGCCGGCAAAGCTCTGCTGGAGCTGCTCGGCCTTTGTTGGTTCCGGTGCTCCATGTTCCACATGCGCCTTTGGAAAAGTGGCCATAAACCAGAGAATGATCGAGATGCCGAGAATCACGGTGCCTGCACGCTTCAGAAAGATTCCCGCGCGTTGAAACATGTGCGCGATAATCTGCTGGAGGGAAGGGAGACGGTAGGGAGGCAACTCCATCAGAAAGAGAGGGGTTTCACCCTTGAGGATCGTTTTTTTGAAAAGCCATGCAAAGAGCAATGCCGCCGTAGTCCCGAGAAGGTAAAGGGCCATCATGAGACCGCCCTTCTCCCAGACACTGCTTGTCGGCATCAGCGCCGCGATCATCAGGGCATAGACCGGGAGACGCGCCGAGCAACTCATGAAGGGGGCAACGAGAATCGTGACCAAGCGATCCTTGGGATTCTCAATCGTGCGGGTGGACATGATCCCGGGAATGGCGCAGGCATAGGAACTCAGCAGCGGGATGAAGGATTTGCCATGCAGGCCGACTTTGCTCATCACACGATCCATCAGGAACGCCGCACGCGCCATGTAGCCCGTATCCTCAAGAAGGCCGATGAAAAAGAAAAGGATGAGGATCTGCGGGAGGAACACCACGACTCCGCCCACACCTGCAACGACGCCATCGGTGAGGAGATCGCGCAGGTCGCCGGGAGGGAGGTTTGCGCCCACCGCTTCGGCCAACTTGTCAAAACCGGCATTGATCCAATCCATCGGATATTGGGCGATCGTGAAAATGGAGACGAACATCAACGTCATCATCACGGCGAAACAAACCCACCCCCAGACCGAATGGGTCAGGAGATCGTCAAGTCGGTGGGTGAGGGTGTCACTTGCATAGTTTCTCCCCTGAATGGCATGGCAGAGGTCACCGATGCGGGCATAACGCGCAGCCACGAGGGTCTCTCTCCATTCCGGAAGTTCACGATCCAACATGACCCGATGCGCAAGGGTGACGCCGAGCGCGGGGCCCGCACCCAGATCCTCCGCCAGAACGGGGGTCTCCTGATCCGAGGATGCCAGAAGAATGGCCGCCTTCATCCGAGCCAGCGGATCACGGGGTATCCGGAAGTTTTCCAGATCGGCAGGCTGGATTCCTCCCCAGACCGCCGCCACGCCATCTGTGGCCCGTGTCCAGAGGGCTGGCAGATCAGGTCTCCAACTACTTCGTGGCACCTCGGCGCGACTGAGTGCGAGACGGAGCGGGAGGAGAGAGTCCCTCCGCGTCGCCTGGATGGGAATGACCGGCACACCGAGCTCTTCGGAAAGCTTGTGCGTATTGACAGGCATTCCCTGCGCCTCGGCCACATCGACCATGTTCAGGGCAACGATCGTCGGCAGCCCCAGTTCCAGAACCTGTGTGATGAAGTAGAGATTGCGCTCGAGATGCGAGGCATCGATCACGCAGAGCACCCGTTCGGGTCGTGGTGTATCCTGTCGCAGCCCCAACAGCACATCACGGGTGATGCGTTCGTCGGGTGCATGGGCGCTCAGGCTGTAGCTGCCCGGCAGATCCAGCAGCTCGATCCGCTCTCCATGCTGGCCGATGAACTGGCCTGATTTTTTCTCCACCGTAACACCGGGATAATTTCCGACTTTTTGCCGCATCCCGGTCAGCCCATTGAAAAGCGTGGTCTTGCCGCAATTGGGATTGCCGACCACGGCATAAGATTTTGCATAGACCTCACCCGGCGGATGAGCGGGAAGCACCGGGGCAACAAAAATCTGTGTGTGTTCCTCCTTACGGGGAAGGACTTTTTCCAGCATTTCCACGGGGGGAACTTCGCCGATGATGAGTGTCGCCTCGTCGATGAGTACCTGCGCAGCATCGCCACGACGGATGCTCAGATCAAATCCCCTCAGACGGAACTCCAGCGGATCACCCAGCGGCGCGGCGCGTACAAATGCTATCCTCGTCCCGATCAGAAGCCCCATCTCGCGCAATCGGGAAGCCAGCTTCACATCGAAAGGAAGACAGGTAATCACGGCACTTTCACCGGGTCTGAGCGAAGAAAGTAGTGTCATTTACAGTGAGCGGGCTGGTTTTGGTCAGGGCGATTGTAGTTGCGCGAGATTGAGACGCAATATCATTTTGCCTCGAAGGGCCTGCTTTTATGGAGGATGAAAATTAACCCTTTGACGCCTTGTCGCGCTGCCCTTTTTTCCCGGCAGCATT
Organism: uncultured Spartobacteria bacterium; assembly: GCA_903823215.1. Lineage (GTDB taxonomy): Bacteria > Verrucomicrobiota > Verrucomicrobiia > Chthoniobacterales > UBA6821 > UBA6821. Next base: position 6,278 of record CAIJRY010000111.1, on the reverse strand, counting down.
GAAATTCTTGCAGGTTCCCAGCAAGCGAAGCATGTCGCAGCGCCCCTCGATCCGAAGTGCCTTTTCCGTCGGTGAAAATCCCATCCGACGCGTGATGCAGTTCTGCATGATGTCGAGATTGGGATCTTCAAACTCCACGATCTTGCGACAATCGACACAAACCAGATGATTATGATGAGGGCTCTTTAGAAAGTTGGGATCATACAGGCGTTCTCCCCCTCCGAGCGAGATTTCACGAAGCATCCCGCTCTCCACCAGATGAAGGATCGTACGGTAGATCGTCGCCCTGGAAGCGGATGAATCACTCTTGCGGAGCCGCTCGCAGAGCTCCTCGGGTCGGAAGTGTTCCTGCGTGCGAAAGATCAGCGTCGTGACGGCTTCGCGCTGCTTGGTAAAGCGCAACCCCTTGGAGGAAAAAAATGCCTGAGCCTGTCCGAGTACTGCCTTGAGCGAGGGTTGATCCATGAATAGAGACAATGCGTTTGCCCGGAGACCGGGTCAAGACATCAGAGCAGATGGGGAATTCAGGCGTTTGACGCTTTTGAAAGGGATTCTCGCTTTGTTGAACTCCCCTTCACGGCTTTGCCAAAGATTGTAGTCTGGTTTTATGACACACTCGCGGGCCTCGTTGGCTTGCATCCTCCTCTGGGTTCTGCTATACAAGTAACAGCATCAGGAATGCCTTTGGGTGAAACCAAGGGCTGCCAACCGGGGACGGAGAAATCCCGCGGTGGCTGGAAGGCGCAAGCCCTCCGATGTGCAGCGGGAGAAATCCGCTGAACAAAAATCTCTCCAGGCTTATCCAAAGCGCCCTTCCTGACCGGAACGGCGCTTTTTTTGTTGTCTGGGTTTCTGGTGTTCCAACCCACACATCACAAACATGAGCACCAAGCCCAAACTCGCAGTCAGATTCGTCACCAAGAACCCGGACCACCATCTCTGGAACAATAACGGCACCTGGTGGTGCCACTACACGGAGCATCTGCCCGACTACACCAAGCGGCGCGTAAGAAAGAACCTGCACACCAAGGATCTTGGAATAGCCCGGGTCTTGCGCGACTCGCTCCTGCATGAGGCGATTTCTTTTGAAGAAGAAGTTCCCCTTCTCATCGCGGCATAATCAGAACCAGAGGTAAGAATTCACAAGGAGGGGATCAATCAAATCCACTCCTTTTCCAGACATCCATAGGGCTGAGATAATCCCGCGCTACATAGACCTAACCATCTTCAGCCCAAACCGCTTTAGCCTTTAGCCTCCCCCCTCACGGTACATACCTCTGGGCGAGTGGGTGGCGGCGTCCCATGCCGAAGGCGCGGCCCGTCACCTTGAGCCCCGGTGCCGCCTGCTTGCGCTTGTATTCGTTGCGATCCACCAGTCCCGTGATGCGGCGTACCAAGGCCTCGTCGTAGCCTCTGGCGACGATCTCGCGGACGGGAAGGTTCGACTCCACATAGAGAGCCAGCAGGGCATCCAGCAGATCATAGGGAGGTAGTGTGTCCTGATCGGTCTGATCAGGACGAAGCTCGGCACTCGGGGGTTTCTCGATCGTCGAGGTGGGAATGATTTCCTCCTGCCGATTGATCCATCGCGAGAGTTCGTACACAAGCGTCTTGGGGAGATCGGAGATCACCGCCAATCCTCCGCACATGTCGCCGTAGAGGGTGCAGTATCCCACCGCCAGCTCGCTTTTGTTGCCGGTTGTGAGGAGCAGGCTTCCAAATTTATTGGAAAGCGCCATCAGTGCCACCCCTCGCAGACGCGCCTGAAGATTCTCCTCGGTGGCATCCTCGGGCCGACCGGCAAAGATCTCCCCAAGGGATGATTTCATCACTTCAAATGCCTTTGTGATAGGTATGTTAACGCACTGGATATGAAGATGATGTGCCAGTGATAATGCATCGGCAACGCTCCCTTCCGAAGAATATGGCCCCGGCATGGCAACTCCCGTGACATGCTCCGAGCCAAGCGCCTCAACAGCTAGCACGGCTGTCAGGGCGGAATCAATGCCTCCGCTCAAGCCCAGCACGGCACTCGTAAATCCACATTTATGAAAGTAATCCCTCAAGCCCAGCACCAGACCGGCATGGAGTTCCCCGATCTTGTCATGGGAAGGCCTGACTTCGACCTGTCGGGATTCCAGATCCACAACCGCCAGCTCCTCTGCAAACCCAGCCAAGGCCTTCTGGCAAGTCCCATCGGCGGATAGCACCATCGAATGCCCGTCAAAGATGAGCTGATCATTGCCACCGATGGCATTGCAATAGATGATGGGCGCATTAAGTCGTTCCGCCTGATGCTGTAACATCTGCATTCGCAAGGAGGGTTTTCCAAATTGGTATGGCGATGCACTCAGATTCACCAGGATTTCCGCTCCCTCGGCAATCAACTCCACCGGCGGATCGACGCGGTAGAGTGGTCCGGGCAGATACTCGGGCGTCCAGAGGTCTTCACAGATGGTGATTCCTATTCTCTTTCCAGCCACCTCGATGGGCGATGAGGGGCCGCCCGGCTCAAAGTAACGCGCCTCGTCAAAGACATCGTAGGTGGGCAGCAGTCTCTTGTGGATCACGGCCGGCACCTCACCCTTGCGCAGAATGGCTGCGGCGTTGAAAAACGGCTTGCCGCTACCGCTCTCGTTGCGATCGATAAAGCCGACCACCAGCGGCACCGCCTCGATCTGATCATGAAGATCGGCCAGCGTCCGAAGGTTCCTTTCCACAAATTCTCCGGCAAAGATCAGATCCAGTGGCGGATAGCCAGTCAAGGCCAGCTCCGGAGTCAGTACCAGCTCTGCCCCGCGACCAACCAACTCGCGGTATGCCGTGAGAATCCGAACCGCGTTGCCCGCGAGATCCCCGACCGTCGTGTTAATCTGAGCCAAACCGATTTTCATTCCTCTGTATTACCAGAAACCCCACTGGCGTGTGGCACAAATGTAAAGGCCCAGTAAAAGATTTGCGGCGGCATGCGCCGTCACGCAGGCCGTGAGACTGCGGGTGCGGATGGCAATCAGATTCAGCAGAATGCCGGTGAGGAACGCGGCAGGCCAGTCAACGGGCGAATGCACGAGCATGAAGGCCACAACAACTGCCCAGAAGCTGAACCGCGTTGCCGAGCCAAAGGGCAGGGCTGTAAAATCCTCGCGCACCAGATACCGGAGCAGAAACCCGCGCCAGAAAAGCTCCTCCACCAGCGGCACTACGAGAACGAGGCGCACAAAACGGCTTGCCAAGACCCATCGCGTGAACCCCGGCACGGCATTGGGATCAAATCCCTCCCATCGACGCGGCTGGTGGAAAATCTCCTGCGGTGCCACCCAGAGGCTGAAAATCAGCACGCCAACAGCAACGCCTGCCAGCAGGTTCACAACCGTCGTATGACTGAAATCATATTTCTTCCAGAACCAGAGCAATGCCCCCGCACAGACTGCGGACTGGATCGGATAGATCCAATACATCGGCTTCATCACGATGTCGGAGAAGCTTGTAATGCCAAGCGACTCCGCGCCGGAAACCGCCATCAGTCCCGCCATGAAAAGGAGAAACGGGAGGGTGTAGGCCAACAGATCTCTGGAAAGAAGCGAAGCACCCAGCTTGGTCATCGCTCTTGGGTATCAGTGGTTGTTGGAAGATGGAAGTTGGTAATGAATCTGCTTTGCCAAAATGCGCGGGAATGCCAACCATGAGCTTGTTGTAACCTCTGCCTTATCCTCATCTCCTTCATCCCTGTGAGCAAAAAGCTTCCCTCCGACCTGTTCCCCTTGCTCGGCTCCCATGTCCCGACCATCGGCGGGGTGGCCACAGCCATCGACCGGGGGATCGGAATCGGCTGCACTGCAATCCAGATCTTTGTGAAGAACAACATGCAGTGGTTTGCCAAGCCGCTACCGGAGGCTGATGCAAAAGCTTTCACGAAACATCCGCTGCGCCCCAGACTCGGCCCCGTCATCGCCCACGCGGGCTACCTCATCAATCTCGCTGTGGAGGGAACAGAGAATCATGAGAAATCTCTGCGCTCGCTCTCCGATGAGATGCTCCGCTGCGAGCAACTCGGCATCCGTTCCCTCGTCCTCCATCCCGGTTCCCATCTTGGAGCAGGCATCCGACAGGGTATCGCGTGTGTCGCACGCAATCTCGATCTCCTCCATGCCGAACACCCCACACTGAAAATCCGCATTGCGCTGGAAATAACAGCGGGGCAGGGGGCCACGCTCGGTGCGCGATTTGAAGAGCTTGCGGACATCATCACCGCTGTTGCCGACCCCTCGCGGCTGGAGGTCTGCTTCGACACCGCCCATGCCTTTGCCGCAGGATATGACCTTTCAGCCGCAGACGGTGCGGAGAAGGTCTTTGCGGAATTCGACCATATCATCGGGATTTCCCGCCTTTCCGTACTCCATATCAATGATTCCAAATCAGCACTTGGTTCGCGCGTGGATCGCCATGACAATCTGGGGCAAGGAAAGATCGGTCTGGATGCCTTCCGATGGATCATGAACGCGCCGGAGTTGGCGCATCTGCCAAAAATCCTGGAGACCCCCAAGGGAAAGGATCTGGCTGAGGATGTCAAAGCCATGAAGTTGCTGCGGGGATTTATTGGTTAGCGCTTCATATATTCAAATTGATTTTCCCATCCGGCAGTTTTAAAAATTCACACTTCATGCACTACGAACACAACGACCGAGACGAACGCGACTCTTCTTACTCACAAGCCTACCGGCAGTATTCCCGGGATCAGGTGCTGGCGACCCGTGAGCTTGAGATTGAACGAAAATATTTTCGTTTTGAAGTGCGCGAGAACGACCGTGGTCGGTTCCTCCGCATCACCGAGGAGAACCAGGGCCGTCGCAATACCGTGATTGTTCCCGATTCGGGCTTTGAAGCCTTTGCCAAAGTGATCAGCGAAGTCTTGGCCGAGCAGGGTTAAGCTGTCCGGGAAACCAATTCATTCCTGTTTAAGTGGACATCGCGGAGCCTTTCACTTATGCCAGCAGGACTCCTCCCTCGCCGCGCCAGTAACGCTTGCAGGGAAAAGGATTTCTCCCATGGCAACCGTTGACACCCCCACTTCTCAGCAGGCACTGAACATGATCCTTGCGGCCATCGGGCTGCGTGAATCTGAATACAAAGGCAAGGTCACCATTGAAGGTAAAGACCCCGTGCTTGCCTCCCGACACCGCTTCGGCGAGCTGATGGCGGCGGCTCAAGCAGCCTTTGGCATGGCGGCGGGCAATATCTGGGAACTACGCGGCGGCAAGCCGCAGGATGTCACCACCAATGTCCGCAATGCCGTGCATCAACATCACGGGGTGGCCTTTATGCGCCAGAATGGACGCCAACTTCCCTTCACCGACTTCGGCTCAGGAGTCGGCGTGGATTCGCCGATGAGCGCGGAATTTTATCCGACCCGCGACGGCCGTTTCGTCAAGATCGAGCTGTTCTACCCCCGTCTCCGTGATGCCATGTTCAAGGTGCTCAAATGCGCCCCCACACAACGCGCTGTCGAGGCTGCCATCATGCAGTGGGATGGCGAAGCTCTGGAACTGGCGATTCGCGACGAGGCTGGTGCCATCGGCATGGTCCGCACCGCGGAGGAGTGGCTTGCCCACCCCGTCGGTCGTCGGCTTGCGGCCAGGCCGGTCGTAGAGATCGAAAAGATCGGCGAGAGTGATCCGATCCCTTTTCCAAAGCTCTCTGCCAAGAGTTCCAAGCCCTTTGAGGGCATCCGCGTGCTCGACTGCACGCATGTCATCGGCGGTCCGGTCACGGGACGCACCCTCGCGGAATTCGGAGCGGATGTCCTGCACCTCTCAAAGCCCAATTACCCCGACCACATGAACTGGCGTCTGGAGACCGATATCGGCAAGCGCGCTGCCTACTGTGACTTTGACAACGAGGTGGATACGCGCAAATTCTTTGCCGCACTCCAGAAGGCTGATGTCTTCACCTGCTCCTATCTCAATCTCGACAATCGCGGCATCTCTCCGAAACGCCTCGCCACCAGCCGTCCCGGTATCGTCTCCCATGAGCTGCGCTGCTTCGACTTCGAGGGTGAGTGGGCCAACTTTCGCGGTTTTGACATGCTTGCCGTGGCCGTCTCCGGCTATGTCGATGCCGAGGGGGCCGTCGATGCGCCGATCATGCCGCTTCAGGTTATCTTTGCCGACTACCTCGCCGCCTATGTAGGTTCTGCCGCCGTGGCAGCAGCGCTCCATCGCCGGGCCGTCGAAGGAGGCAGCTATCAGGTGCGCGTCTCCCTCACCCGCATGTGCATGTGG
>CAIJRY010000110.1 GCA_903823215.1 uncultured Spartobacteria bacterium | reverse complement strand
TCTGGAAAACTGGCAGTGACAAACCTGGCCAGCGAAGTGGCACCCTCCTTGGTGAAATGTGTGCGATCATCTTGCGCAGGGTCGGGGCCATGATTCACTGTGATCTGAGAGCTTCCCTCTTCGCCAAGCCCTTCGATCCACTTCCCGCTTTGTGCATAAAGATCAACCAAAGGCACTTTCATCTCCTCCGCGACGGATTTCATTGCATCCGCATAAGGGGCTAGATCGTTTGAGAGATGCCCTGAGTAGAATGTCCGGCGGTGAGGAGGTGTCACCAGGACTGGTACAATGGATGCCCCGCGAGCCTCAGTAATATAGCGGCGAAGATTTACCTTGAAGTCAGTGGCCGCATCCGTTGACTCGGGTTGGCCTGGGGCATGCGAGTCATTGTGGCCAAATTGGATGAAAATAAAATCGGGTTTAGCTGTCAGGATCTTCTGCCAGCGATCGGGTGGAAAACTCTTACTGCTTCTGCCACCCTGAGCCTCATTGAGAATGATGACGCTAGGCGTCGTGAACTCGCCGATCATTTCTCCCCAACCTCTCCGAAGCGAACCAGTAGGATAGTCACACACCGTCGAGTCCCCGATGAGTCCGATTTTGATTGGCTTGCCTGTGGTTGGGCTTTCCTTAGCTGTGGCTGCACCTTCCTTGCCTTTCAAGGGTGTTTTTAAGTTGTCTTGATAAACTGTCGTGATTTGTGCGAGGCTTAAAGCTCCTGTGGCATCGGAGGCGGAGCTATAAAAGGATATATTGTCGAGCAGCCCATGGAAAGGCCTGATCCCGCTCGGGTTATTCCCAATGGCAAAGGAAGCGTACTGGTTGAGTTGCTCTATTTTTCCCGCGTCCAGACTTTGTGTTGAGATGACTTGGGGTTGGTTGGTCGTTGTTCCTCCATAAAAAACTACATTATCATTTGTTTTGCTGCCGTCGTAAGTGAAAGCAAAGAAAACCCACTGATTCACGGTTCCTTTACCAAAGCAGTTTTCTCCAGCAGCGTGGGAATTCACATTCTTCCCATTTACGCCAACAGCAACTACTCCTCCATCCCCTGCGAAAATGACAAATCCTTTCGCCAAGGGATCGGTGTATTCGACGAGGCGAGCGCCCCCTCCCAATTCGCTAGCCGCTTTGAACCATCCTGTTACTGTGAATGATATAATCGGGGAGAGCTTGTCTGCCCCCGTTGAAATTTTGGCAGTTCCCCCGATCCCCCCCTTTGTGCCCATCGCGGTGGTTGTGTGACCGATGTCGAGAGCAAAATCGCCTGATTTTCCACTTAGTCCGCTCCCGTTGGTAGAATAAAGGCTGAGGGGTTCTTTGTTTGTACTGATCATCAACAACTCAGCGGTATTGGACCCCGTACTGCAAGAGGAAGTTCCTGTTCCAGCGTTAAAATCAAAAAAGAGTACTGGGTCGGCAGCCGAAGCAAAAGAAAGTGAAGCGGCGAGGCATACTGAAGGAAGCCAAAATGATGTGAAGGCTTTCTTCGTACTAAGGCCTAATGATCGATGCTTGCGAGGTCTGAAAGATTCAGACTGGGTGCCTATGCGTAGAGAAGGTTGGGGGAGCGGTGTCATGGGAGTGTTATTTGGTTAATCTGTACGGTGTATACATGAATCTTGAATGGAAAGGCTTGCGAATGATTTTGTGTTGTACGTAAAATATAGCAATGCCTCCCTCCGCGCGTTCCCTTGCCAAGAAGAAACCCAGCTTGAATGAAATCGCTTTGGCAGTGGGGTGTTCGAAGATGTCGGTTTCCTATGCTTTGCGAAACGACCAGCGAATCAGCTCCGCCCTGCGGCAGCGAATTGTTCGCGTTGCTCGCCGTTTGGGTTATACGCCGGATGCTGCTTTGTCCGCTGTGATGAGTCATGTCAGAAAGGCATCCAACAGAAACATTCTTCCTATCGCCTGGATTAATACCGATGATCGACGAGAGGATCTCTGGCGTAACAAGGTCAACTTAATTCCCTATTTTCAGGGAGCACAGGCGCGGTGTGCGGCGTTTGGGTATCGACTCGATGAGCTATGGTTGTGCGAGCCGGGGATGACCGAACATCGTCTCTCACGGATTCTATATCAGCGCGGGATCAAGGGCGTCATTATCGCTCCTCCAGATCGTCTAAGGATCCGGCATATCCGTCTTGACTGGGAATATTTTGCTGCCGTGTCCTTTACGCAAGCCATCTTTCCGAAACTTTATCGAGTGACGCACGACGATTATTACAACATTTCTTTGGTCTTGAAGCTCCTGCGTCATAACGGCTATCGACGGATCGGATTTTGCATCAATCAGCAGGACTATTATCGATCCCGACAGATTTATGCTGCCGCCCTATCCTTCTTTCATACTCAGATCCCTCCTCGGGAACGAGTGCCTTTGGTTATTCACACGCATAGCGAGATAGCTGGTGACAAGTTTCTTGGATGGTTGAAGCGCTATGAGCCGGATGTTGTCGTGGGGAAACATCATGGTCTGCTTCGTTGGATTGAATCGAGCGGATTGAGTGTCCCGGATGATGTAGGAGTGGTTCACCTGGGACTTGAAGGGGATTGCGACGACTGGGCTGGAATCATATCGCATAAACGCGAGGTTGGCGCGCTGGCCGTTGAGCGTGTTGTTTCGCTCATAAACATCAATCAATTTGGCCTCCCCGACATTTCGCAGGACATCCTTATTCCAGGGAGATGGAAGAAGGGGAATACCCTGCGAATACCCAAAAAAGCGTGTACGTAAAATAACGCCGCGCTTCTACGTAAGGGGTATCTGCGTTTTTGTACTTTGATGCATTTTCCCTCTGAAATTCATACCTACTCAGATCCCATGACCGGTCGAACGGTCCGACAGCTCACTACCTTCAGAGGACACTCTCATCATCTCTATTTCACAAATCCTGGTTGGTGGGATGAAGGGAAGCGCCTTCTCTTTGGGAGTGATCGCAGGGGTAGGAGAAACCTTTTCAGCCTCGAACTGGATAGCGGTGAGATCACCCAGCATACCGATTCTGATATGCCGGGTCCTCCAGTCGAATCGACGTTTATGGATGCCTCTATAAATCCGATGAGGCCGGAGTGCACATTTTGGCGAGGTATGGATCTGATCGCCATCGACCTTAGTACGAATCGGGAGCGGAGACTCTGGCGTTGTCCGGACGGCTTCTTTCCTTCCAACCAGGGCTTCAACTCAAACGGGAACCTTCTGTATTTTGGTTTACTAGAGAATCTGACCCACCGTATAGAGATGGCCCTGCTCCAGGGCTATGTTGGCTTCGCCGATTATTGGGAGGCGCAACCATTGTGCCGTCTGATGAAGTTCAACATGGAAACCGGCCGGGCCGAAATTCTCCATGAGGAAAAATGTTGGTTAGGCCACATCAATCCCAGCCCTACACAGCCTCATCTCTTCACCTTCTGTCACGAGGGGCCATGGGATCGAGTGGATCATCGCATTTGGGTCTTCGACTCCAACACTGGTTATAAGCATCCAGTCTGTGCGCCTGCTCCTGGCCAAATGGTTGGTCACGAATATTGGCTCTCAGACGGTCTACACATTGGCTATCACGGCTACGACAAAGTCAGCGAAAGTTTTGTTTTTGGTTCAGTCTGCCACGACGATACGGGACGGCGGGATATATTCTCCAAGATTAGCACAGGACACACACACTCACTCGACTTCTCTCTGGTTATTGGGGATGGTGAGCTCGATTTTGAAGTGCCTGTGATTCGTATCTTTCCATTGGACAGGGATGGAGATAGCGCACCGCGCATCCTTTGCCGTCACGATTCCTCATTTCGCACCCAGCAGATGCATCCTCATCCGCGTATCTCTCCTGATGGGAAAAAAGTGATCTTCACGAGCGATCGAAGCAGCTACGGGCAGGTCTACGAGGTGGAAATCGGCGATTGGCACGATCTACCGATCCTTGCCGAAACTGGAAGAACCGTGAAACGCATCCACAATGAACAGATAGTCACACGAGAAGAGGCCCATTTCATTCAAGCAGAATCCTCCAAGGAAGACCCGGTTTTGGCTGTTGCCAATGGATATTAACATCATGACTTTCACTGAAATTCGATCGATGAGTTGCATGAATACTTGCGCCCCATTCCTTCTAATTTTGACATGTGGTGTTATGACGGCTCTTGGATTTGGCGAAGATTCTTCAACTCCTTCCAGAAACCTCCTCTACAATTCCAGTTTTGAATTGGGAACAAAAGGTTGGGACTCTGTTCGCAATATCGTTGCCGGCAGCGGTCAAATCGACTTTAGCGGACCTGGAATGGTTCTCGACGAATCAACAGCATATCACGGATCGCGTTGTGTGAAGCTATTCAGTTCGCAGGTTCAGTTCTCTCGCCTCGTCAGTCCTGAGTTCAAGCTAACACCTAAGAAAACCTATACCGCTTCCTTTTGGGGAAAGTCCGAACCAGCCAATCTACCGGTTCAGGCTACGATTGTCGCTCAGGGCCGCAACGGCCAAACCGTGGCCCGATTTTGGAAGGAGGGCCCTCTTTTTCTGCTCGATAAAGAGTGGCGTCGTTATTCGTTCAGTTTCTCCGCAGGGCAGACAAATACCCCCTATTATTTTCTCAAATTTGAGCCTGGAAGCGGTGACACACCCAGACCGGCAGCTTCCTTTTGGATAGACGCCGTGCAACTGGAGGAGGGATTGATGACTGACTATATACCAGCCGCTAAGGTTGAAACAGCTGTAAATACACCAGAAGAGGTCGTTGGTACTGATGAAGTCAAAGGCCAAATCTCAGTAATATCGTATGAAAAAGATAGGGTGCTAGATGTTAAGCTCAAGCTGATTGAAGGATATCCAGATCAACCCGGGTTTGAGCAGACGCTCCGTTATGCGCTGATCGCTGGGAAACCTGTCGGGCACGATTTTTCATTCAAGGGATTGCGGTTTGGTCCAACATCAATTGTCGCTGCAATTGAAAGCACTACGAACCAAGCCGCTTCGGCATTTCTAGTTCGGTTTCATCCAGCCGCACCGTTTGATCGGGAAGGCTTTAATACTGGTTGTAATGGGAAAATTATCGGAAATGAAATCGGATCTTCTTTGCTGACGGATGCGGAGGGTGATTCGACTGCCCGAGCAAATCACGCCGCCCTGGCTGGTGGAGTATTTAGGGCTTGGGCGAACGAAAGTACATGGAAGGTGCTGGAACAAGAGCAGGGTAAATACGACTGGAAAAGATTGGACCGTATTGTGTCGGAACTTACTAAGCGGCACGTCGAGCCATTGTTGGAACTAGGTGGGGATTTGAGTGCTTATACAAATGGCAATAGTTTGCCGGATTGGGTCAAGAATCGTGATCGAAATAACACGCCCATGGGAACCCTGCTGCCCGGAGCGACTCATAATCATAAAGCCAACCTTCCCCAATTGGAGGATTGGCGTGCCTATGTCGGGGCTGTATCGCAGCGCTACAAGGGCCGGGTCAAGTACTATGAGATTGCCAACGAGCCGAATTGCTCCCTTCCTCCCAAGGTTTATCTGGAATACCTCCAATCGGCTTGTGAGGAGATCCGCAAAGCCGATCCTGAAGCGAAAATCGTCGGCATCAGCGCAACGGAAGATCTCGGCGGTCACGCGCTGGAGTATATAAAGGAAACGCTGGGCATCGGTGCAGGAAAACACCTCGATATCGTTTCCTTTCATCCTTACGGCACCCGGATGGATGATAGCACTCCTGTTTCGGCCATGACGCGCGTTCGGCAAGACAAGGACGCCATCAAGCAGGCCGGTCTCGATA
>CAIJRY010000109.1 GCA_903823215.1 uncultured Spartobacteria bacterium | reverse complement strand
ATCACGGCCCGCCGCTCATCGGAGACATCGGGCTGATCGAGAAATATTTCCCCACTCCGCCAGAGTCTCTCCAGACAGATTTTTATTTTGCGTCGAATCTCGCGCCTTTCGCTCGGCGTAAGATCATCACGATCCGTCTCGGAGAGAAGTTGATGGATGGAACGATGCTGATCCAGTACGGCCCCTCTTTTGGCCTCTGTCGGATGGGCCGTGAAGACAGGCTCCACGCGGACTTTTGCGAGGTAGTCGGCGATTTCCTCGGGAGTCCATCCCTTGGCTTTGAGGCGGGTCAGATGATCCCCCCAAAATCCGCGCAATGAGGCAAGCCCCTCGTTGATCTCCTTAAGGCGACGGGTTCTCTCCGCGGCATTGGCCTCGACAATATTGAGAAGCTGGAAGGCGATGGAATAGACCTGCTCCAATCCCCGGGCACCACCTGATCCGGTTTCATCTCCGTTGATCCATGGGAGACGGGCGATGGTTTCTGTCTCCCCGAGTTCTTCCAGAACCTCCTTGAGACAGGTCATCAGCTCTCTCAGGTCATGATCTATTTTGGCAAAGCCTTCGGTGATGTATTTTTGTTCCATGAAAAATCAAATCGCATCATCGGCCTTACCGACGAAAAATCAATCTTACCAAGCAAATTCTTTGCCAACTCTTGCCCAGTGCTTCCCTAGGAAAGCAGCGGGTGGCGTTTGTGCCACTCCGTGGACTGCTCGTAGGCATGGCCGATCCGGAGCAGACGGCTTTCGCCGAAGGGGCGGCCCAGAAGTTGCAGGCCAACCGGGAGATCGACTCCATCCCGGTTGGAGAATCCGCAGGGCACACTCAGACCGCAGATCCCGGCGAGATTGGTAGCAATCGTGAAAATGTCGGCAAGATACATCTTGAGGGGATCATCGGTTTTCTCGCCGAGGCGGAAAGCGGTTTCGGGAGAGGTGGGGGAAAGGATGGCATCGACCTTCGTGAAGGCCTGGTCAAAGTCGCGCCGGATCAGGGTTCTCACCTTCTGGGCACGCAGATAGTAGGCATCGTAATACCCGCTGCTCAGGACATAGGTGCCAAGAATGATGCGCCGCTTGACCTCGAGGCCAAATCCCTCGGCGCGGGTCTTCTGATAGAGGGAGAGAAGATCCGTAGCCTCTTTGGAGCGACGTCCATAGCGCACTCCATCAAATCGGGCCAGATTGGCCGAGGCCTCGGCAGTGGCGATGATGTAATAGACGGCGACAGCATACTCCGTGTGAGGAAGGGAAATCTCGACCGGCTCCGCACCAAGGGAGACAAGTTGCTCGATGGCTTTGTCCACGGCACTCCGGACGCCCGGTTCCATCCCATCCACAAAATACTCCTTGGGGATTCCGATACGAAGCCCCTTCAGATCGCGTCCGATCTCGGCGGTGAAATCCTCATCCGGTAGCTCCAGCGAAGTGGAGTCATGGGCATCATGTCCGGCCAGTGCGTTCAGGATCAGTCCGCTATCCTCCACCGTCGAGGTGAGGGGGCCGATCTGATCGAGCGATGAGGCAAAGGCGATCAGGCCGTAACGGGAGACGCGTCCGTAGGTCGGCTTGAGTCCCACGCAGCCGCAGAGTGCTGCTGGCTGACGGATGGAGCCACCTGTGTCCGAGCCAAGTGTGGCGAGGGCGGTTCCCGAGGCGACGGCTGCCGCCGATCCTCCGCTCGATCCGCCGGGAATGCGGTTCAGATCCCAGGGATTGTGGGTCGGATGAACCGCCGAATTTTCCGTCGAGGAACCCATAGCAAACTCATCCATGTTCATCCTGCCGAAGGGGATGGCCCCCGCAGCACGAAGTCGGGCGACCGCCGTGGCATCATAGGGAGCAATGAAACCCTCCAGAATCCGTGATGCCGACTGCGCGGGCTGTCCCTTTACCGTGATGGCATCCTTGATGCCGATCGGAATGCCCCCGAGGGGTTTGGAGAGATCGGCTTCTGCCGCCTGTCGCTTCGCATCCTCGAGCTCCCTGCCGATATAGGCACCGACGCCGGGATCGAGGGAGGCAATGCGGTGCTCCAAGCCTTCGATCAGCTCGACCGGGGATATTTCCTTAGCCCGGAGGAGACGACGGGTGGCGGCAATACTTTGAAACGGGATGAAGTCGCTCATGAAAAAATCAGAAGAGGGTGAGGCTTGAAAGCTGGTTTAAATGGAAGGCTTGCCGGGTTTAATCCAGAACCTTGGGGACGACAAAGAGACCATTGGCATTGTGCGGGGCATTGGCAAGTTGTGTCGCCTTGGGCAGACTTTCCTGCACCACATCCTCCCGGATCACATCAAAGACGGTGATGGCGTGGGCCGTCGGCTCGATACCCGAGATGTCGAGTTTGTTCATCTGCTCGACATGGTCGAGAATGCGTCCGAGTTGCCCACCGAAAAGCTCGACCTCCTCCGGGGTGACCTCGAGTCGTGCCAGACGGGCGAGATACGGGACATCAATTGTGTGATGGGGGATACTAGATGATGAATCTTCTGTAGACATTAGAAAGTGAGGTAGAAGGAAATGAATACTTTGACTGGTCGATCTGGGCAAGCACCAGACGATGGGTTTACCCATTCAGCCCGTGAATCCAGGCTCTCGAATATATCGCGCTCTGAGATAGGCATCGGTCATCCCGGCTACATAATCTGCTGCTACTCTGGGGAGGCCTTCGCTCTCCACCCTAGCCAGGGAGCGGCTACCGAGATGGGAGGGATACTGCAAGAGATCCTGAAAGACTCCCTCCATCATATGACAGGCTGTGTCATTGGCCTGATTGACCTCGGGATGGCGGTAGAAGTTTTCAAAGAGATACCGTCGCAGTGAGGCATTGCGCGATTTCAGTTCGGAGGAGTACCCGATCAGGCGCGAGGGATGGAGCCGAACCTCCCTGACCGAGGAAACACTTGATGCAATTATGGCCTTCCTGCTTGTGCTCACGAGATCTTCCACTTCCCGGTTGATGAGGCAGCGCAGGATGAATTTCCGATGGGTGCGTTCTCCCGCCGTGGCCAGTTTCCGGGGGGATTCTGCATCAGCCTTTGCCGCGGCCTCACGCCAGAGTTCCAAAATCATCAGATCCTCCATTCTGAGCAGGCCCGATTCCAAACCATCCTCCAGATCATGACTGTAGTAGGCGATCTCATCGGCCACATTGGCGATCTGGGCCTCCAGCGAGGGGTGAGGATGCGCTGTACCATCTGGATGATGAAATTCTTTCCGATGCTTTTGCAGTCCCTCCAGAACTTCGTAGGAGAGGTTTAAGCCGGGTT
>CAIJRY010000108.1 GCA_903823215.1 uncultured Spartobacteria bacterium | reverse complement strand
TTTTTTGTTTGGCGCTGATCTGCTCCGCCACCCCCGCGCTACTCCATGCGACGGTCGATGATTCCGTCTCGTTTGCCTACGAGGCTGCACTGCCCTATTACAAACAAGGTTTTTCGATCCGCAAGGATGCATGGGGCGGTGATCTTGGAGTGCATGACAAGAAGGCCGTCAGCATCCAGCTCTTCAAGGGAAACACCTACTGGTTCCTCATGGCAACCGAGGTCAAGGGGGCTAATCTTTCCGTTCATATCTATGACGACAAGGGTGATCTGGTTGAGGGTGAGAGCTGGCAGAAAGGGCGCTTCGCCGGAGCCCGAATCAACCCCAAGACCACCGGCACCTATTTTGCCATTGTCCAAATTCTCAAGTCCCCCGAGGAGCGTACAACATGGGCGTTGGTTTACGGCTATAAATAAAGCAGCCGTTCCTGATTGAAAGCAGTTCAAGATCATCCGAAAACCATGAGCGGTACTGCCGGAGTCTCCGGCGTTCGCGAGTGCATCACTCTGGAATTTGAAAATGCCAGGGCATTGCAACAGCGGTATGCGGGTGACGAAAATCTCCTCCGAAGGATGGAAGTATCACTGGGTGTCCTTGTGACCACCCGTGACGGCTGGTTGAAGATCGAAGGTTCCTCGCCCGCGCTGCTCCGATCCCGATCCCTCTTTGACGAACTTGGTAGAATCTGCGCCTCGGGCGGAGTGATTGGAGATGCCGAGTTTCTCTACGCACTGGAGAAATATTCGCGGAATAAATCAGATTCTCTCTCCGAATCGGGATTGGAAGGGCTCTTCAGGGAGCGTATCCAATGTTCTTCCCGCAAGCCACCTGTCATCCCAAAGACTGAAGGTCAGAGGGACTATCTGCGGGCCATCGACGCGCATGACATTACTTTTGGCATCGGACCCGCCGGCACCGGAAAAACCTATCTTGCCGTTGCCAAAGCGGTGGCCGCCCTCAAATCGGAAAAAATCACCCGTATTATTTTAACGCGACCCGCGGTGGAGGCAGGAGAGGCGTTGGGGTTCCTGCCGGGCGAATTACAGGAAAAAATCCTTCCCTATCTGCGCCCGCTCTACGACTCACTCCATGACATGCTTGAACCCGAGGAGATCCAACGGGCCGTCGACGCCAATGTGATCGAAATCGCCCCGCTTGCATACATGCGGGGACGGACACTGAACAATGCGTTCATTATTCTCGACGAGGCTCAGAACACAACGGCGGAACAGATGTTCATGTTTCTGACCCGTATCGGAATCGGGTCAAAGTGCGTTGTCACAGGGGATCGCACACAAATCGATCTTCCAAAGAATAAACCAAGCGGATTGATCGAGGCTGTGAGTGCCCTCAGGCATGTAAGGGACATCGCTTTTCATCTCTTTGGAGAGCACGATGTCGTCCGCCATCCGCTGGTCAGGGCGATCATTGCCGCATACAAGGAACACCGCACCGACAGTGAGGTTGAATGTTAACCTTTAAATCTCGAAGGAACCGATTTCATTATTCTCCATGATTCGATTTTTCAAAAAACAGCGTCTGGCTGCCCGCGGAATGAGCTGTGGAAAAAAGCGTCTGGCAACACCTGCTGGTGAGATTTTTTCAGGGCTTGATGAAAGCCTTTATATCCATATCGGCATCGTGCTTGCCGCCGCGGGCGCACTTGCCTTTTTCTGCTTTGTCAGTGATCAGTCCGATCCGATCAGGCACTTGCTCTATGCACTGCTTGTTCTCGCACTCGCCCTGACCCAGCCAATTGTCAGCGGCGACCCCTCCCTAAAGCGAAATTCCCGACTGACCTTATTTCTGGGCACCATGTTGGTTCAGATCGGCTTTGGGGAACTTGTGAAGTCGCAGATCCACGCCGGTCATTTGGAGGCGCAATTTCTGCCCCTGATCCTACCCTATGCCTTTGCCCCCCTTATGCTTTCGGTTCTCCTTGGCGCGGAAATGGGTTTTTCCGCCTGCATTATCGGAGCGCTCTGGTGGGGCGTCCTTCAGGAAACGCTTGATCCAATGCCTCTGCTTCTCTCCCTCACCGGCGGAGTGGTGGCTGTCCTTTCGACCTTGAGAGTACGCCGCCGTTCCCGCCTGCTGCGGGCAGGATTTTACTCAGCACTTGCCCTCTGGTTCGTGGCCCTCCTTTCAGGCGTCATCGGGCCGATCAATTGGATGATTCCCATGCAGACGGACTGGTGGCAGATTGCGCTCCAGAGCATCGCGGTGTTGGGAACAGGAACAATAACTGCCGTCGTGGTGAGCGGATCGCTTCCCCTGCTTGAGAAGGCGTTCAGGATCACGACTGAAATTTCACTGCTGGAAATGGCCGATTTGAATCATCCACTGCTGCGCCGTCTGAGTATGGAGGCTCCCGGCACCTACCATCACTCGCTTGCCATGGCGAACCTTGCCGAGGCATGTGCGGAAAAAGTGGGAGCCAACCCCACCCTCTGCCGCGTCAGCGCCTACTTCCACGACATCGGAAAGCTGGTAAAACCGGATTATTTTGTGGAGAACATCCCGCCCGGA
Source organism: uncultured Spartobacteria bacterium (assembly GCA_903823215.1). Classification (GTDB taxonomy): domain Bacteria; phylum Verrucomicrobiota; class Verrucomicrobiia; order Chthoniobacterales; family UBA6821; genus UBA6821. Next base: position 5,158 of record CAIJRY010000108.1, on the reverse strand, counting down.
GAGACTCCGCACGACGACCTGACCCCTACGATGAGCGCCCTGATTATCCTCTCTCATGTGAAGGATGGTGTGGATCTTGGAATCCGCAATAAACTCAATCGCCGCATTATCGAGGCGATTCAGCAGCATCACGGAACGACTCTGGTGGAGTTTTTTTACCAACGCGCCTGCCGTCACGAGCAGGATGCCCGTGCCGGAGGAAATCTCATGAAGATCCGCAAGGAGGATATCCCCAAGGTCAGTGAGGAGAGCTTCCGTTATCCGGGACCGAAGCCGCAGAGTGTTGAAACTGTCATACTTGGTCTGGCTGATGCCGCCGAGAGCGCAACCCGCAGCCTGGAACGCCCTACCCTTCAACGGCTCGATGATCTGGTTCACGATCTCCTTCAGGATCGTATCAACGACGGTCAGTATGATGAGGCTCCGGTCACGATGGCCCAGTTACAGGAGATCGCAACAACGCTGGTTTCATGCCTTGCAAGCATGCATCACACGAGAATTGCTTATCGTCCCCGCGCGACAAAAGAAAAAGGAACCCCTCTGGCGCTCGGAGCAAACCTTGACTGAAATCGATTGATCAGGAATCCGCCGAACGCGGGGATTTCAACAGAAGAGTCACGCCTGCTCCGATGAGCAGCAGTATTCCCGCCGCGACAAAGCTGGAAGTGAAGGAACCGCTGGTGGCCTTGAGCATCTGTTGAAGACGGCTGAGAACAAATCCTCCCACACCCCAGGCCGTGAAGAGGCATCCGTAATTCACCCCAAAGTTTTTCAACCCCCAGAGATCCTTGGTGAAGGAGGGAAAGAGCGAGAGGTTGGCACCGTAATTAAATCCTATCAGGGTAGCCACTAGAACGATCACAAACTGCGCGCCGTGAAGCGAAGTAGTCACGGGAATCGCCAGGAACATCAACACAGCCTGAATCAGCAGCACAAGCATCAAGGTCCACTGTCGTCCGATTTTGTCCGAAAGCTGTCCCGCCGCAATGCGGCCCGCGGCATTGCCAACGGCCATGACCGCCACTGCGATAAAAGCCGAGTCACCCATTGTTTTTTTGGCCATCCCACTGATGCTGCTGATCACCATGAGTCCCGCACCCGCACCGATGAAATAAAGCACCCATAACAGCCAGAACGACGGGGTGCACAGGATCTCTCCCGGAGAGAGGTTGGGTGTTTCAGCAACTTTGGAGCCTTCGGTTGTTGCCGCAGAAGCGGCGGAGTAGCCTACGGGAGGATTCAACAGAAGTTGCGCGAGTCCGCAGACGATCACCGCAAATGCAATCCCGAAGATCAGCATCGCCTTGAGAAGGCCGAAATTTCTAAGAAGGAAATCCGAGGTGGGTGCAAGATAGACGGGAGCAAGCCCAAATCCCGCCACCACCAGTCCGGCAATGAGTCCGGTCTTGGACGGAGGAAACCACTTGAGGGCTGGCGGAGTCGCGGAGGAATACCCGAAGCCGATACCTGCGCCGACGAGCACACCGAAGCCCAACACCCACACGGTATAGCTGTTCGTCGTGGAAATGAGCACCATCCCCGCACCAACCAGCAAACCGCCTATGGTTGCCGTCAGACGAGGGCCGAGCTTATCCTGACAACGACCAGCAAGGATCATCGTGAAGGCAAAGACCAGACAGCAGAGCGCGTAGGGATCATTGAGCTGCGAGCCCTTCCATCCGAAGTCCTTTTCAATCGCCCCCTTGAACAAACTCCATGTGTAGAGCACCCCAAGGGCGAGATTGATGCCGAGTCCAGCCAGCGCAACGCTCCAGCCTTTGTTCTGAACGGTGGGGGTCAGGGGAGAAATCACACCCGCTCTTTAGACAGATGCCCGTAGGACGCAAAGAAAAAAAGAAGTCTCTACAATTTCACGCCAAAGCGTTCACCTTTCTTTGCATTCAGAGCAAAGGCGGCCAGTAACTCTGCCGTTTGCTCCAAATCAGAATATTGAATCATCTCCACGGGGGAGTGCATGTAGCGGTTGGGGACTCCTATGGATACAGTCGGGATGCCACCCTTCTGCTTGAAGATCGCATCGGCATCCGTTCCGGACCATCTTGGGTTGGCCTCGGTCTGAAGCGGTATCTTCGCTTTTTTGGCTACTTCGCGCAGGCGTGCGTTGACCACGGGATGATTGACGCTGCCAAGGCTGAGGACGGGGCCCTTGCCCATGCCCACTTCACCATGCTTGGGCTTGGAGCAGTTGGGAATATCGGTCGCATGAGTCACATCGACGACCAAGGCGACATCAGGATGAACGCTGTAACCTGCCATCGTGGCTCCATAGAGACCGTTCTCCTCCTGAATGGTGGAGACCGCAACGAGCTTTGACTTGAGGTTTTTTTTGTTTAATGAGGCAAGACGCAGTCCCTCGGCAGCCGTCCATGCTCCGATCCGATTATCACAGCCCCGTGCGGCAAAGCGCCCACCCTGCAATTCCTGAAACTCCGCCGTGTATGTTACCGGATCACCGACGGCAACGAGCTTCTCTGCTTCCTTGCGCGAGGAGACACCAATATCGATGTGCATCGTGTGAATTTCAGGAACCTTGTTGCGGTCATCGGGTTCCTGCATGTGAATGGCAAGGAGTCCGGTCACCCCGGGAACTGCCCCCCCGGCTCCATGAACAGTCATACGCTGGCCGCGAATGAGGGTGCGATCCACACCACCGATCCCCTTGAAATAAAGAAATCCCTCATCGGAAATGTGGGAGATCATCAGGCCGAGTTCATCGACATGACCACTGATGAGAATCGTCGTATCTCCCTTGGGATTCAATGTGGCAAAGGCATTGCCGTAGGCATCAATCTCGACGGCGTCCGCGAATTTTCGGACATAATCAACCCAGACTTTCTGCCCTCTGGTTTCAAAGCCTGAAGGGGAAGGAGTGTTGAGCAGGGTCTTGAGAAAGTCGTAGGGAGCGGATGCGGATTTCATGGAGAAAGGATGAATGATGAAACCTGAAACTTGAAAGCTGAAAAGGTGTGGGTCATGAGATAGGTAACACTTCAGGCGCAAGCCGCAGATCACTCATGCCGTGAGTATCTGGTCAGGATTTTTATCTCGCATCATTCATAATTCGCATTTTCCCCTTGTCCATTTCCTCCTAACGCCCGATTTTTAACTTTTTTATGAAAGCCGTTGTCACTGTCATGCCAAAACCCGCCATTCTCGATCCAGCAGGAGTAGCCACAGGCCTAGCCATGGAACATCTGGGACTCAAGGGGGTCCGTTCCGTCCGTATTGGCAAATCGATCGAAATTGAGGTCGACGGGGCGGATGAAAAGCAGCTCAATGAAATCGCCCACGATCTGCTCTCAAATCCCGTGGTGGAGGATTACAAGCTCACGATTCTCCCCTAGAGCGATGCCTACCATCATCCGCGGCGCGGTCATCCAATTTCCAGGTTCCAATTGTGACACCGACTGTCAGGCTGCCTTGGCCTCCTTTCCAGAGATTGAAGCGGAGATCGTATGGCACAAGGAAACTTCGCTTGAGGGCTACGATCTGATCGTGCTGCCGGGCGGTTTTTCCTATGGTGATTATTTGCGATGCGGTTCCATCGCGCGATTCTCACCCATTATGGGTGCCGTGAGGCATGCTGCATCCACTGGTGGCCTCGTGCTCGGACTCTGCAACGGTTTTCAGATACTTTGCGAGGCGGGACTTCTTCCCGGCACACTCATGCGCAACCGTGGACTGCTCTTCCGATGCGAGCATCAGCATCTGCGCGTGGAGAATAACCAGACCCCGTTCACATCGAATCTCGCGCTTGGCTCCGTGGTCAATTTTCCGATCGCCCACGGCGAGGGATCCTACTTTGCCGATCCAAAGACGCTGGCTGAGTTGAATGCCAACAATCAGATCATTCTCCGTTACGCCGATGCCGCAGGGACTGTCTCTGACTCGGTAAATCCGAACGGTTCGCTGGAAAACATAGCCGGTATTTGCAGCCATGGACGCAATGTTTTCGGCTTAATGCCCCACCCCGAGCGCGCTTGCGACGCGCTTCTTGGAGGCACAGACGGTCGCGCCATCTTCCAATCGGTGATCGATACATTCTCAGAAGGAAAACGCGCCTGAATTTCTTATTTTTCCTCAGTCTGATTGATGCAATCCGAATACTTAACTCACATGGCCACACAACCCGCCAATCCCGCGATCACTCCCGAACTCATTGCCAAGCATGGTCTCAGCCAGGAGGAGTATGCGAAGATACTCACCATTTTGGGGCGCGAACCGAGCTTTGAGGAACTGGGTGTCTTCTCCGTCATGTGGAGCGAGCATTGCTCCTATAAAAATTCCCGGCCAGAACTTCGCAAATTTCCAACCACCGGTCCGAGCGTGCTGGTCAAGGCGGGCGAGGAGAATGCCGGAGTCATCGACATCGGCGACGGCTGGGCTGTCGCCTTCAAAATTGAAAGCCACAATCACCCTAGTGCTGTCGAGCCGTTTCAGGGAGCAGCCACAGGCGTAGGCGGTATTATCCGCGATATTTTTACCATGGGAGCCCGTCCGGTCTTTCTCATGGATTCACTCCGCTTCGGCTCCATCAAGGGGGAGAGTGAACAGGCCCGAACCAATCGCCGTCTCTTTGCCGGAGTTGTCGCAGGCATTGCCCATTACGGTAACTGCATCGGACTTCCCACAATAGCCGGGGAGGTCTATTTCGATGACAGCTACAACGGCAATCCGCTTGTAAATGCATTTTGCCTTGGCATTCTCCGACACGAACAAATTGCACGGGGTGCGGCCAAAGGTGTTGGGAATCCCGTCTTCTATGTCGGTGCCGAGACTGGCCGCGATGGCCTCGCAGGTGCCGCCTTTGCGTCACGAGAACTGACTGAGGAATCCAAGGCCGACCGACCTGCCGTTCAAGTCGGTGATCCCTTCAGGGAGAAACTGTTGCTCGAAGCCTGTCTCGAACTCCTCGCCACCGATGCCGTGGCCGGCATTCAAGACATGGGCGCCGCCGGACTCACCTGCTCCACTTGCGAAACCGCCAGTCGTGGAGGTACTGGGGTTGAGATCGACATCAAGCTTGTGCCCCAGCGAGCCAAGGGGCAGACCCCTTACGAAGTGCTCCTGAGCGAGTCCCAGGAGCGGATGCTGGTCATCGTCAACAAGGGGCACGAGGATGTTGTGAAGCGGATCT
>CAIJRY010000107.1 GCA_903823215.1 uncultured Spartobacteria bacterium | reverse complement strand
GCTTTTCCAGGAAGTGGTCCGGCAGGGATGGAAACTTCGCGAGCTTTCGGCACGGGAGACTTCGCTGGAAGATGTCTTTAGCTCACTGGTGGCCTCATCATCCGGCACCACAACGAAAAAATCATCATGAGAGTATTCTGGACACTCTGGAAACGGGAAATTTCCTCAGCCTTCCAAACCCCCATGGCTTGGGTGGTTCTCTTCTTTCTCCTGCTGGTCACCGGCTTCAATTTCTATGCCGGCGTCAGTGTGCTCAACCACGGCCCCACGGAAGTCACCGTCGTGGAATCGTTCTTTAACACCATCTTTTTTTGGTTTGCCTTTCTGCTTCTTTTTCCGCTTCTGACAATGCGTCTCTTTTCCGAGGAATATCGTTCTGGAACGATTGAACCCCTGATGACAGCTCCCGTGCGTGACACACAGGTCGTGCTGGCGAAATTCTTCGGAGTCTTGTTTCTTTACTGCGTTCTCTGGGTTCCTACCGGCCTTTATTTCCTGATTTTCTGGTGGCAGACACGGCTGCAGGCAGCCGGGGCGGTCGGAGCCTACTTTGGTGCTTATCTGCTTCTCCTGCTGATGGGGGCGTTCTACCTTTCCATCGGCTGCCTCTGCTCCTCCTTGACCCGCCACCAGATCACCGCGGCGGTCATGACCTTCTGCATCGTCCTGATTTTCTTCTTCGCGGGATTGCTTTCATTTTTGTCCGGACATGTCGGCACCCTCATGAGAGGTCTCTCCATCACCTTCTCGCCGGTTGATCAGATGACCGAGTTTTCGCACGGAGTCTACGATACCCGCCCGGTGATCTGGTATCTGGCGATGACTGCATTCTGCCTCTTCCTGACACTTCAGTCGTTTCAATCACGCCGCTGGCGCCCCTGAATTCCAAGCCAAAGAAATCCATGGCAAAGAAACCGTCTCCCGAATCAAATTCGCCCCGTCAAGCACCGGAATCCCTCCGCACGGTGCGACTGCGTATCGTGTTTCAGATTTTGGCCGCACTGATCATCGTCCTTTGTCTTCTTGGGTGGTCGCTCGGACACTACCAGCGCTTCGACTTCAGCCGTTCGCATAAGTTCACACTTTCCAACCAATCCCAGGAGACCATGTGGAATCTCGGCTCCCCCGCCAAGATCACCGTCTATTTCTCGCCTTCATCGCTGGCAACGGGATCGGAACTCTATGGTGACATTCTTGCCATGCTTCGCGAGTATCAGTTCCACGCTCACCATTACCGGGATCTCACGGTCGAACGGGTTGACCCGTTGCGAGATCCGGCTCGCGCCCGCGAACTACAGGCAAAATATAAATTCTCCGGCGAAGAAAATGTCCTGATCATCGACTACAAGGATCGCAGCACGGTAATACCGGTTCCCGAAATGGGTGAATACGACACATCACAGGCACAATATGGGGATCGTCCAAGGCTGGTTGCATTCCGGGGAGAGCAGGTGCTGACATCCGCCCTGATCGGCCTGGTTGAGCCAAATTCAAACAAGAAAATTTATTTCCTACAGGGGCATGGGGAATCTCTTCCCGGAGTTCCTCCCTTTCAGTTAGTGGGGCAGAATCTTAAAAGACAAAACCTCTCCGTCGCAGCCCTGTCGCTGCAACCAGGTGAGACCATCCCCTCGAATGCGGCCCTGATTGTCATCGCCGGAGCGCACTTCGACCTCTCCCCGCCGGAGATTGACATTCTGCAAAACTACTGGAAATCGGGAGGCCATCTCCTTGTGCTGCTCGATCCCACCGGTGACACCCCCGCCCTCAATTCCTTCCTCTCGGGAATAGGGATCACCCCTCGCAATGACCGCGTTCTCAGACTGGTTAATCTTGGCAGTGCGATGGGGATACTCAGGGATGTCACCGGGGAATTTGTACCTGGCTCAGAGGTGACAGCGCGATTGATCGGCCTGAATGTCCTTCTCCTCGGAAATACAGAATCATTGCTCCTCCGCCAAACCACCACCCAGTCTTCCTTACAGGAAGGTGGTGATTTCCGACCCTTGATCCATGCCGTACGCGGATTCTGGGGGTGCTCGGATTTCTCCAACGCCGATGGAAAAGGAGTCCGGTTCGACCGTGCGCATGACATCCCCTACCCCGTTGTCATTGCCGCAATGGCCGATCTTGGAGGTGTGAGGGATGATCGGGTGTCGGTCGGTGCCTCCAGGGCAATCGTTGTGGGAAACAGCGAGTTTCTCAAAGACAAATTCCTGTCCGAAACCGGACTCGATTTCTTCTCCAGCTCGATCAACACCCTGGTGGATCGAACCCGTCTAACGGGAACAACTCCCAAAACTAAGGAGTTCTTCACCCTCAATCTTGACACGCTCCAGCTTCAGCTTCTGGCCGTTTGGACGATGATACTTGTTCCTCTTGTGGCAGTGCTGATCGGAGGGGTCTTCCTTTGGAGCCGTCGTTCATGAGTTGGCGGGGCACCGTACTTTTAATTCTCCTGGCCGGAATGGCGCTTGGATTCCTTATCCTGTCGGATCATTCCAAAACCCATCCCCCGCAGGAGCCATTACTGGGAATCAACCCCTCCATGGCAGACGGTATCGAGATCCACGAGGGGGGAAACTTCTTTGCCATCTTCAAATGGAACGAAAACTGGATCGTCAAGAAACACCTTGAAAATGGTGCCGTGTTCCGGGACAGGGCCAACCCTCAGTTGATCCATGCACTGTTGGAAGCGGCGGCAGAGATAGTCCCTCTCGATATTCTCAGGCCACGGGATTTCAAGGAAGGAGTAACACTCCCGGCCCTCGGCCTCAAGAAACCCAATAGAGCGATCACACTTCATGCGGGAAAAACCGAAATGCTTTGGATCGGAACCGAAGGTGCCGCCCCGGGTTCTCTCTATGTTCGTCTCGATTCTGGAAAATCCATCTATCTCATTTCCGGGAAAATCGCCACCATCGCCTTCCATTCGGCTCAGGAATACCGCGATCCGCGCCTTACCGCCCTCGCCACCAACCGCATCGATGAGATTTCCATTTTCAAGGGAGGCTCCATGCAGCAATTGAACTTGAAGAAAAAAAACGGGAGCATGACCGGCCCCGATGCGGATTGGTTGTTGGAAAGTCCCCTATCCGCGAAAGGTGATGACAAGATCATCTCCTCGCTGCTCGACACCCTGCTGGGTGCCCCGATTATCAGATGGATGCCGGAGGGAACGGATTTGAGCTCCTGCGGTTTGGACACGCCGTCTGCGATCATCAAAATTCATGAGGAGGGTACCCCAACTCCCGTAACCATTTCAATCGGTGCAGCTGTACCCGGCGCATCGGATAACTACTTTGTCCGTTGCAGCGATCGTCCCGGCATCTGCGTGGTGGGAGAGGCTATCAAAATATTCCTTACAGCAACCCCACAGAGTGTCCGTTCCAAAACGATCAGTTCTGTGGAATACGACACCGTCGACAAAATCGAAATCTACGATCAGGTGAACTTGATCTCATTGACGAGAAAACCCGGCAGTGAAGATTGGAACCTTCAGCACGGAGCAGAGGGCGTTATCCCCGGAAGCCGGGTCAAAGACTGGTTCGATCGCTTTCAAAAGCTCTCCGCCGAAAGCTTCGAACCGGCCACAGCGGAACACCTCAACGATCATGCTCTCGGCCCTCAGTGCCTGCCCATTGTGGTCAGTTTTATCGCAAAACTCTCGGAGAACACGGCGCAGGAAAACGCAGGGGAGACCAAACTCGCCCAATATGTCTTCGGTGAAGTCAGGGAAAATCACATTGCGATGCGCGAAGGCAACTCCAATGAGTTAATGATTCTCCCCTCCGGAACCATCGACCTGATCAAGAATGAGCCTCTATCCTGGGCTGCTCCTGCAATTCCATCTCCCACTCCTTCACTTCCGTTGCCGTCTCCCTCTTCGACAAGCGGAAACTAAAAGTCGCCTTGCTATTTTTATATTCCCTTCTGACCCAATAGCCTAACAGTCTTCAGCCTATCTACCTTCTACCGCAATGACTTCCACCGAGATACGCCGCTCATTCCTCGATTTTTTCCGCAGCAAGGAACACACGATTGTTCCCTCCTCCAGTCTTCTGCCCGATTCTCCGATCCTGCTCTTTACGTATGCCGGGATGAACCTGTTCGTACCGATCTTCCTCGGCACCACACCGTGCCCCTACACGCCGCCACGGGCCGCCGATACCCAGAAGTGCATCCGGGCGGGAGGGAAGCACAATGATTTGGAGGATGTGGGTCTGGACACCTACCATCACACCTTCTTTGAGATGCTCGGGAACTGGAGCTTCGGTGATTACTTCAAAAAAGAGGCGATCCAATGGGCTTGGGAACTCCTTGTGGATGTCTGGGGATTCCCTCCTGAGCGCCTCTATGCCACCGTTTACCAGCCCGACAAAACACAGGGCGACCCGGCTGACTTTGACTCGGAGGCTCATGCGCTCTGGTCGGAATTGTTCCGATCCAAGGGACTCAATCCTGACATCCATGTCGTCCCCGGCAACAAGAAGGATAACTTCTGGATGATGGGCGAGACTGGCCCCTGCGGCCCCTGCTCCGAGCTGCATGTCGATCTCACCCAGAACGGCGACACAAAAGGCCGCCTCGTCAACCAGGGAAGCTCCGAGTGCATCGAGATCTGGAACCTAGTCTTCATCCAGTTCAACGCCAATCCCGACGGTTCTTTTGTCCCGCTGCCCGCCTGCCATGTCGATACCGGTATGGGCTTTGAGCGCGTCGCCAGCATCCTGCAGTGCACAAAGAACTTCACCGACTTCGGCACCACCATCTCGAATTACGAAACGGATATCTTCCGCCCCTACTTCGCGGAGATCGAGAAACTGACCGGTCGTTCCTACCGCTCCACGCTCCCACGCCCCTCGGGCGACGGCGCCATCATCCCCGTTTCTCAGCAGGAAAAGGACGATGTGGCCTTCCGCGTCATCGCCGACCACCTTCGCACCCTCGGTTTCGCCATTGCGGACGGCATCCAGCCAGGCAACAGCGAGCGCCACTATGTGCTGCGGCGCATCCTCCGCCGCGCCGTCCGCTACGGCCGCACGCTCGGTCTCACCGAACCGTTCCTCCACCGCCTCACTCCCGTGCTCGTCTCCGTGATGGGCGAGGCCTTCCCCGAACTCCGCACCAAGCAGGACCTCATCGCCGAAACCCTCAAGCGAGAGGAAGTGGCATTTAATAAGACTTTGGACAAGGGGTTGGAGCTTTTCGAAAAGAACGCGAGTCTTTTGGATGAAGCAGCGAAATCAGTTGAAGGCAGTTCGGAGTTTAAGCGGTTTGAAAAACCTGGAGAGCTTCCATATCAAGGTTTCAGATTATTTAGGTCTAGCGACGGAAGCGTGTCTAAAGAAATTGCGGGGGCTTTCGCATTCAAACTCTACGACGAGCAGGGGTTCCCGCTCGATTTGACTGAGCTTCTTGCCCGCGAGCGGGGCCTCACGGTCGATACAGAAGGCTTCGAGACCTTGATGGAAAAACAGCGCGCCCGCGCCCGTGCCGCACAGAAGAAGGAGATCATCAGCCTCTCTGCACTCGAAACGACAACACCAACGGAGTTCTCTGGATTTGAAAATCTCGAAACCGTGGCAACCGTGTTAGAGGTCGTTCAAATCAAGAATCGCACGGCAGTCATTCTCGACCGCTCCGTCTGCTATGCCGAGATGGGAGGACAGCTTGGCGACACAGGCACCCTCCATGCCGGAGGATCGTTCTGGCCGATCACCGACACACAGAAGAGTGGTCCGACATGGCTGCATTTCATCGAAGGTGATGATGCCCCATTCCCGGGCACCACCGTTACACTCTCCGTCAATCCCCCGCGCCGTGCCGCTATTCAGCGCCACCACAGCGTCACTCATCTTCTCCACTGGGCGTTGCGTGAAGTCTTGGGCGATACCGTGAGTCAGAAAGGTTCCTTTGTGGGGCCGGAGAAACTGACCTTTGATTTCGCAAGCTCCGCCCTCATGCCAGATCAGCTGGCCAAGGTAGAGCTTCTGGTCAACGAACGGATTCTGGAAAACGCCTCCGTGAGCTGGAAGGAAGTTCCTTTTTCCGAAGTGAAAGGGAGTCCGGGTATCCTTCAGTTCTTTGGTGACAAATATGGTAACACCGTTCGTGTCGTGCAGATCGGTGGAACAGCAGGATCACTTGATGGTTACTCAATGGAACTCTGTGGCGGGACGCATGTCCGCGCGACTGGCGAGATCGGACTCTTCCGGATCGCAAGCGAAGCGGCTGTGGCAGCCGGAGTCCGCCGCATCGAGGCGATAGCAGGACTGGAGGCCTATGATAATGTTCGATCAATTATTACCTCCTATAAACGCTTATCAGGTTTACTCAAAGCACAGTCGGATGATCTCGAAAATCGTGTTGCCGAGATTTTGAAGGAAAAGAAGGATCTGGAAAAAGCTCAAGAATCTTGGATACAACGCGAAGGCATCACTTATGTAAAAGAGCACTTAGAACCAGAGCAGTTAGGTTCTGTTAATGCCTGGATACACGTTCTCCCCTTAAAAGAAAGAGGAGTTGTTTTAGTTCAAAGCGTTCTTGATGGTTTGAAGACAACTGGGTTCAAGGGCATAGCCATATTAGCGGGAGAAGATTCTACAAATGGAGTGCAGCTTGGGGTTTATTCGTCTCCAGAATTTCAAGCCTCCCTCCCCGCAGGCAAGCTCATCTCAGCCATCGCTCCGCTGATCGGTGGCAAGGGTGGAGGCAAGTCCGATAGCGCCCGCGGTGGGGGCCGAGACGCATCGGGACTCCCCGCGGCTCTTGCGAAGGCCAAAGAGTTGATCGCCGTCGGGAAGCTATAGAAATTTTTAATCTGGAATTCAGGAGGGCCTCTAAAAGTCGCTTCCTACATTGCTGCTAACAAAACCGCCTTGGAAGGATCGCTTTCCCCGCTGCTTCTGAGCTTCATTTCAGAGGCTCCAGCATTTTTGAAATTTAAAGCCATAATTGTCCCCGCTACAACAGATCGTGCCGGAGGATGTTCCTGATCAATACATTCGCTTCATCCGCAAGTTAAACTTTTCGTAGGATGATAAAAGGCCCGCCATTAATTTTTGATTTTAACACTGTTGCAATTCAGTAATTGCAGCAAAAATTAGAGCGAACGGATGGCATGATAAAAGCATTTACTTGCAAACAAGATTCGAGACATTAAGTGTCTTGCATTAAAACAGCAAGATACCCTAGTGCTTCCAATCAATCATGATCCGCAAATTTTCCCTTTTACTCCTGATTTTTACAACCGCCTGCCATGCTGAAAGTTTTACCCTCCTTACAGGAGAGAACATACAGGCAATCAGCATCTGGCGAATTGATCCGGATGGAGTTGTGGTAACTACAGCAAACGGCAATATAAAGCTCAAGTTCACCAATCTCCCGGAGGAGGTACGCGCTAGATTTAACTATGACCCAAAAAGAGAGGCTGCATACCTAGCGCACCTGACACACGAAGAGAAATTGAAGGAAGAAAGTAAGGTTCGTTCTGAACAATGGAAGGCAAGGCAGAAATTTGCTAAGTACCATACGTTAGTAATAGAAATCACTCAAATCCTCCCCGATGGTATAATTGGTCATGACACCTCCGGCGTTTCTGTAGATGATCTATTTCTCTCAGGAGGGAGCGGGGTGCATTTGGGAGAAAAACTCCAATCTTTTGGATGTATTGGCAGTCATTTCTCTTTTACAAATAGCATGGGGCATCCGATGCACGGATGGAAATGGTTGCCTATTTTACCATTAGAAATGACTCCTGAACTTACTGAACTGAAAGAGCGGCAGAAAAAATATTTAGATGCCCCCAGCAATACCCTTCCAACAGGGCATGATCATTAAACGCCTTCAGAAACAGCTTTTCAACGAGACAATAAATATCTTCTTATTCACAACGCCCCCTACGCTTAGCTTTAGCGCGACCCTTTTTAAAACATTACGCATTTTAACGCGGCTTTGACAGCCCCCCCCCCTCTCCTGTCAAACTTGTCTCACTTGGTTTTAAGACTCGCAAGCTTGGATGGAGAGCAAGACTCTCTTCCATTGAAGGCGCAGGAATTTTGATGCTATGGCAAGGCGGCCAAGCGCTGCTGTATGAGTCATACTGCAAGCGCAGGCCAACGCAGCCAGAGCGCGAAAGACCAAGCCTTATCCCTTTGCGTAGGATGCCTCGACGCGTCCTGCCACATCCCGATAGCCATAATCCACCTCATAGATCTGTTTGAAGCAGTCGAGGGCCTTTTCCTTCTCTCCCATGCCCTCATAAACCTCACCCAGATTATAGAGCATCTCTTTCTTGACGGCGTCCATGGTCAGAAGCTCGGCGATCGCATCCACGAATGTCTTGGCAGCAAGATCATTCATATTGCGGGCCACATAGCATTGGCCGAGTTTTCCCATGGCCTTCAACCGGACACTAGGATTGCTGCGGGCGCGCTGAAGGTGCCCGATGGCCTCCTGCGGGAGACCGGCATCCATGAGGGCTAGAGCCAGTTCGTAATGGGCGATGAGATCGGTGGGATTGCGCTCCACTCTCTCCCGGGCAGCGGAGAGAATAAAG
>CAIJRY010000106.1 GCA_903823215.1 uncultured Spartobacteria bacterium | reverse complement strand
CTTCCTGAAAACAGCATGGATGTCGATCCTGTTACTGAAAGTGAGCAGGTTGCATTGCTAGGTTACGAGGCCATGATTGGAAGTGAATTTGAGAAACTACACGGATGGCATGTGAAGCTCATGCCTTTGGCTGTCCTTTCTGAGATGCCGGATGATTGGAGATTCAGGGCGCACAAGAAAACTTACCGATTATTGGAGGTTGTTGTTCCTTCAGTTGACGATCTTTTAGTTCCAAAACTCAAGAGGGGAGAGCCTCGGGACAGAATTCATGCTGAATGGGCCCAGATACTGAAATGAACGCTTTTGGAAAATACCCCAATTATCAGGATATCGCCCGGCTGGAATATGGGCGTCTACTTTGGAAATCTACCACTGCAAGGAAACGCCTTCTGGCGCACTGGGAGCATCCTGATCATCCTCATGCCGAACGCTTCCTTATCAAACGACCTTTGGTTGAGAGGGTGTTGGAGGCGACTGAACCCGATAACGAGCTTGATGCTATGCTCCGTGCTGAAGGTCACAGCCTTCGTTCAGTGATGCGAGAGATTCCACCTGTTTTTGGCACGATTTAATCACATTCATTTCTTGGCGTCCCTGCGTCTCTGCGCGAGAATTTCAGCTCATCACCATGAAAAATCGTAAAGGTATCATTCTAGCCGGGGGCACCGGCTCCCGACTCCACCCCTTGACGATGGCCGTGAGCAAGCAGCTCATGCCTGTCTATGACAAACCGATGATCTACTATCCGATCTCGGTGCTGATGCTGGCAGGCATCCGCGAGATACTGATTATTTCAACCCCTCATGATCTGCCCGCCTTCCGGCAATTGCTTGGGGATGGCTCACGCTTTGGGGTTCGTTTTGACTATGCAGAGCAGCCCTCTCCCGATGGACTTGCGCAGGCTTTCCTGATAGGGGCCGAGTTTCTGGATGGATCACCGGCCGCACTCGTCCTAGGAGATAATCTTTTCTATGGCCACGATTTTACCGACACTCTGGGTCAGGCCGATCAGGATAGGGAGTGTGCGACAGTATTTGGCTATGAAGTGGCCGATCCAACAGCTTATGGAGTGGTGGAATTTGACGGGGAGGGGAGGGCCATTTCTCTGGAGGAAAAGCCAGCCGTCCCTCGAAGCAACTATGCGGTACCCGGCCTTTACTTCTACAGCAGTGATGTTGTGGAGATGGCCCGATCCTTGAAGCCATCGGCTCGCGGGGAGCTCGAAATTACTGATTTGAACCGCCTCTATCTTGAAGCAGGCCGACTGCGCGTGCAAAGGCTCGGGCGTGGCATGGCATGGCTTGATACAGGCACGCATGAGTCTCTGCTGGAAGCGGCGGATTTTGTGAGAGCCATTCAAAACCGCCAAGGTCTTCGTATTGCGTGCCTGGAGGAAATCGGGTTGCAGATGGGATTTCTTGACGAAACAGCTTTTGAGCACTCCTTGGCATCCATGGGAAAATCGAGCTATGGAACCTATCTGCGCGAAGTGCTCAAACGAAGGAAGCGTTAAGAGTTGGCCGAGATGGATCGATTTGACATCTGATGCGTTTTTGGTAAGCATCACTCATCATGAGAACAACGCTTGATCTTGAAGAACCGATCCTTGAGGAGCTTAAGTCGCTACAACGTGAAGAGGGTGTGTCGCTGGGCAAACTTGCATCCCGGTTGATTGCTGATGCGTTGAGTTCAAGAAGGAAAAAAAAATCTAAAACAGAACTCCTTCACTGGACCTCTCATAGAATGAATGCGCTTGTGGATATTTCTGATAAAGACGCATTGTACAGAATTCTCGACCGAGAATGAGCTACTCCGTAGATACCAATATCCTGATCTATGCATCGGATGAATCATCTCCAAACCATGCATCGGCCAAGTCATTCTTGGAGGAGCGGCCTGAAGATCCGGATCTGTTTTGTTTAACTTGGCCTGTCCTGATGGGGTATCAACGAATCGCAACCCACCCCGCCATTTTCAGAGAACCCCTTTCCCCCCTTGAAGCATGGAAAAATATTGAGGCTCTTTTGCAGCTTCCAAGAGTGCGACTTGTCGGTGAATCTGAGGATTTCATCCATGATTATTATAAGGTAACAAACCGCGTTTTAACCAGGGGCAACTTGGTTCCGGATGCCCATGTGGCGACGATTCTTAGGCAGCATGGAATAAAACTGATTTACACAGCGGACGCTGACTTCTTAAAGTTTGATTTCCTAAAAGCCGTTAACCCTCTTGGGTAACAATCTTGAAACTGCCGATGCAAGCAATCCCCACAAAAATCGATGGAGCGCTTCGCCTCCTCCCCAAGGTCTTCGGCGATGAACGCGGTTTTTTTCTGGAATCATGGAATTGCAAGACATTTGCCGAACTAGGGATCGATGTGGAGTTCGTTCAGGATAATCACTCCCGATCACAGAAAAATGTCCTGAGAGGGCTTCACTACCAGATTGAGAACCCTCAGGGGAAACTCGTCTGGGTCACGCAGGGAAGCGTCTTTGATGTCTTTGTCGATCTTCGCAAGAGTTCTCCTACCTTTGGAGCATGGGATGGACATATCATCAGTGAAGAGAATAAGGAACGCCTCTGGGTGCCTCCGGGACTTGCCCACGGATTCCTAGTGCTAAGCGATACAGCCGACTTCCAATACAAATGTACGGAATACTACACTCCCGCCAAAGAAAGGACAATCCAGTGGGACGATCCCGAAATTGGTATCGAATGGCCGTTGCTTGATGGAGAACTTCCGAAACTCTCTGCAAAGGATCTTGCGGGAAAGGCATTCCGAGAAGCAGAACTATTCTAGGGGACTTTCGGCCTTCCGGGTGAGAGGATGCTGCCTGCCTTTTTCTTGATGAATCAAGAGAGCTCATTTCCTTCATTTTTTATTGAAGGAAATAGGATGATCGGTAGAATCTGTCTCCTTTACATCTGTTAACCCTAATCCAAAACTAACCCTGCATGCCCTCCGAAATTGCTGAGATCGAGCCGTCGCTCTCCGGGTTGGAGATCGAGGCAATAGACCTTTTCATCAGCTTTATGAAACTGGTCGGACTTCCAAAGTCCGTGGGTGAGATCTATGGGCTGCTTTTTGTCACGGAGACGCCGTTGAATTCCGACCAGATCACCGATCAACTCAGGATCAGTGCGGGAGCGACAAGCCAGGGACTCAAGATACTTCGCTCCTTCAGGGCCGTCCGGGCAGTCTATATGCCAGGCGACCGGCGCGATCATTTCGTGGCCGATCTCGATCTGAGCACTTTTGCCACGGCATTCCTCAATGATGAACTAAAGCCTCGTCTTGAGAGTGCGGCGGAGCGGATCCATCGCATGGAAATATTAATTGATGCAATGCCATCTCAAAAAAAAGCAGCCGCCTTCAAAAGAGTGGAACGACTCAAACATTGGGTGGATCGCGGGCGCAAGATAATGCCCTGGATCCAGAAATTCCTGGTGAGTTAGTTATTTCAAATCTG
>CAIJRY010000105.1 GCA_903823215.1 uncultured Spartobacteria bacterium | reverse complement strand
TATTTGATCGTAGGCTGTGTTTGTTGATTTCATGAAAACCAGAACATAGACGTGCCGTGACCCTCTTGAATAGAGGCTGAACGTGCTAGCTCCCCCTATGAGTCTTCATTAGGGCATCTAGTAGTTTTAACTACCTCTCCCGCCCATCAATCACTGATGGGAATTGAGAATAAAAAAAGGGCTTCCCGCTATGTTGCGTGGGTGAATCTGCTGGATCTAAAGCAATCAGCGCCTAGGCCTTTGAGTCATGGCCACAAGATGCACAAGATGCACAGGGCTTGTGATTGTTTCTAAGGAGATCTCATATGATGCACCGGAGGGTTATGGAGACATTCCATTTTGTGATTTTTGTGGCTACATTATTTCTGGCTCTCCGCTATTTGGAATGGGTGAATCTGCTGGATCTAAAGCAATCAGCGCTTAGGCCTTTGGTTTGGAAAAGGATTTAGAAGAACCAAACAGGGGTTTTTGAATAGGGAACTCAGATGCAACGGCTGCGAACATCGAGTGCCGGGAGGCACGATGTAGCCTGCACAGCAGTCCGAAGGACGAGGCCGTCAGGAGGCGGCGAGGCAAGCAACGGCCAGGCAAGCCAACTCAGGAAACATATGTTCCTTCGTTTGATTCGCTCGCTCCCGCTCGTCTCAACACCTTTGGGCTATCTTCGGTAGTCTATCCCAGCCTCTCCCGAGGCTCGGTATTCTGAGTTCCAGATTATTTATCTCTCCCCTCGGATCCCTCTGGGGCCACTCTCTTCACACAGGGAGAAGATCGGTGTCCTGATGTTCGAGTTCGGGCATCTCTACAAGCGGGACTTTGAGCAGGGCAGGGATTTTGTGGCTGCACTCGACGGGTTACCGCTTTCGGCATCGTTATCATCCTCCGAATCAGGAAGGGCTTGTCCCATCTGGCCTGTTGGATTCGTGGCGCCATTGTTTCCCTCTTCCGATGAAACTGACTCGGGAGCGGTGTTGATGTCCGAGGACTCAGTCACCTTTGCTACGGATGCCTGGTTCTCGGATGTGGTGGTCTGATCCTCCGTGTTTGGATGATCGTACTCAGTGGTCGAGGTCATTGTGGAGGAGGAGCTCATGTTATTTCTGCTCCTCCGACTTCTGGTCCTTCAGTCTCTTGACCTCCGCCTGCTTTTCAATGAACTCGATATCCGCGAGGCGATAACGAGCCTGCTGGCTTTCCCGAACCCTGCTGATTTCGGCCTCTTGGCATCACTCTTCAATGAGCTTTCATTTTGAGGAGTGTGACCCGTTGATAATTGCTTCGGTGAGCCACGCCTTTTTAAAGCATTTGATGAGGCAACATTACGCCTGTAATTCTCGTACCAGTCGACGACCAGATACTGAAGTTGTGCATAAATCTCCTCAGGAATTCCGTTTTCTTTAATCCCTTCCACCCCTCCATAAGATTTGTACGAGATTTTTGATTTCTGATCAAAGGTTGGAAAACCTTCCGCTTCCATTAAAAACTGTTCCAACAATGCTTCCCTGTTTCTCTTTCCTGCCGCACGCAATAGATATTCTGCAGCATTCTTGAAAAGCATTGGAGCACCGCCTTGTTGATGAAGCCCAATGAAAGGAGGATCCCTCGGATCTCTTTCGGGACCTAGATCTGGCATTTGAGGAATTTGATTTTCGTAGTCCTCGATATGGGACT
Source organism: uncultured Spartobacteria bacterium (assembly GCA_903823215.1). Taxonomy (GTDB): domain Bacteria; phylum Verrucomicrobiota; class Verrucomicrobiia; order Chthoniobacterales; family UBA6821; genus UBA6821. The sequence continues at coordinate 572 of CAIJRY010000105.1, read as the reverse complement.
TAAAATCACCATTTCCGCTGATTGAAAGCCCTGCAGCGACCACATTTGCTATCAAAAAGTAGGCTTTATGGGCGGCTTCCATCTCCATTTGACCATATTCCATGTCGGCGGCTTCCTTCTTCTCATCATCCAGAAATTTCATCGCAATCATGGCTGCGGTCTCAAAAGGAAATGCCTCAATTGCTTTTGCAATGGGGGATTGCATTTTTGGTTTGGGGGAAACTTTTTGCATATAGCAACAATTAGCAAAACATAGCGTCCCTCGACAGCAGGATATGAAGCAGGGGTGAAGAAGGTCCCCGACTCTCAATTGAAATGGGCAAAAACTGCCTGATTACCGTGATTTGTATTTATCAGCAGGGCTAGAGAGAGCATGGAAGAAGTGCTTTGCCTGCACAAGACCGATCAAAACGCCACAATCCACCGTGAATAAAGTGCAGGGCAACTGCAGGGCGCTCTTTTTTAAAGTAGAGTCTAATCGCCTCTACACCCAGCATTTAAGCTGGTGGACCAGGTAGGACTTGAACCTACAACCAATTGATTAAGAGTCAACTGCTCTACCATTGAGCTAC
>CAIJRY010000104.1 GCA_903823215.1 uncultured Spartobacteria bacterium | reverse complement strand
TGCCCGCAAGCTGAGTTTCGTCAAGGAAACCTCGGCCTTTGTCCTATTCCCGGGAGGCTTCGGCACAATGGACGAAGGGTTTGAAGTGCTGACTCTTCTTCAAACGGGAAAGACCTCAATCGTCCCGATCATCCTCATGGATCGTCCCAACGGATTTTATTGGGAAACATGGCGTCGCTTTCTTGATAATGACCTTCTGGAACTGGGTCTTATCTCAAAATCGGATTTTCATCTTTTTACAATTACACACGACATCGATCGTGCTGTGGATGAAATCAAAAACTTCTATAAAATATTCCACTCCTACCGCTGGGTGAGGGATGAGATGGTGATCCGTATTCAGAAACGCCTAACCCCGACTGCGCTTGAGCGTCTCAACGACCAGTTTGATCACCTAGTCGCCACTGGACATATCAGGCAGCGCGAAGCACTGCGAGAAGAAGCTGAGGAAGCGAATATCTCCTCTTTACCCCGCCTTGTCTTCACGCCAAACAAACGGGATTTTGCCATGTTCCGCCTGCTTATCAATGCGATCAATGACTCTGATGTGATTGAATCGGAGGCAGCAACCACTCTAGCTTGAAGCTTTCGTGTTCGGGGAGTAGTCTCTTTCCTTTATGAAAAAATCGGGTACCGTTGCGCTCTACGACACGACTCTGCGTGATGGGACACAGGGTGAGGGGATATCTTTCAGCCTGATCGACAAGATTCGCATTGCGGTGAAACTCGGGCAGTTTGGCATGGATTATATCGAGGGTGGCTGGCCCGGTTCCAATCCCAAGGATCTCGCATTTTTTGCGGAGGCTAAAAAGCACGACCTGGGTGGGGCAAAGTTAGCAGCATTTGGCAGCACGCGGCGTGCAGGTGTCAAGGCCTGTGATGATCCGCAGATTGCCCAGTTGCTCGAAGCAGGAACTCCTGTTGTGACCATCTTTGGGAAGAGCTGGAAACTCCAGGTGGAGAAGATACTCTCCGTACCTCACACCGAGAATTTGGCGATGATCGGTGATAGTGTCGAATATTTGAAATCACAGGATCGCGAGGTCTTTTACGATGCCGAGCACTTTTTCGACGGTTACAAGGATGATCCTGAGTTTGCCCTTGCCACGCTCAGAGCGGCTGCCGAGTCGGGAGCCGATGTCCTTGTTCTTTGCGACACCAATGGTGGAACCATGCCCGATGAGATCGCGAGCATCACTGCGAAGGTGGAAACCCTGTTTCCCGGAAGGGTTGGCATTCATACGCACAATGACTGTGGTCTTGGAGTCGCCAACGCACTCGCCGCGATCCGCTCAGGAGCCATCCAGGTGCAGGGAACGATGAACGGCTATGGCGAGCGCACGGGAAACTGTAACCTCACTACCGTCATTCCATGCCTTCAACTCAAAATGGGCATTCCCGTGGTCTCTGATCTCACACGCCTGCGGGAAGTCTCGCACTTCGTGGATGAACTGGCGAATTGCCAGCCTGACATCCGCGCTCCCTTTATCGGCAGCACGGCATTTGCCCACAAGGGCGGAATGCATGTTAATGCCGTCGCCAAGACTGCGGTAGCTTACGAGCACATCGAGCCTGCCGCTGTCGGCAACCATCAGAATATTCTCGTTTCAGAGCTTTCGGGTCGCAGCAATATCCTGCTCAAGGCGGCCGAACTCGGTATCCCTCTTGAGAAAAACGATCCTGCCGTGCTTCGTGTGCTTGAGCGCATCAAAGCTCTGGAGTCCGAGGGGTATGAGTTCGAGGCAGCAGATGCTTCCCTGGAACTGCTCCTGCGCAAAGAACTGGGTCTCCATACCCCACTCTTCGAACTCTCAGGGTATGATTGCAGCTTCCGTCGCGACGCAACAGGGAGCACGACGACTTGCGCAGCTACAGTCGTCGTGCGGCATGGTGATAAGCTGCAGGAAACTACCGCCGAGGGTGATGGGCCGGTCAATGCGCTCGATGCAGCCCTGCGTCAATCACTTCAGGAGCTACACCCCTGGATTATCAAAATTTCTCTTTCCGATTACAAAGTCCGGATCGTCGATGGGGGAAGGGGAACTGCCGCCCGCACGCGTGTTCACATCCTGTCGAGTGAGGCAGCTGATTCCTGGGGAACCGTCGGAGTATCAGACAATATTATCGAGGCGAGTTGGTTGGCATTGGTTGATGCCTTGGAATACCGCGCTTTAAGAAAGCACTCTATTTAGCGTGGGCTGGATAAAGGCGATTTCTCGAACGATTCTTACTGTTTGAGTTCGGCTACGGCATCATAGTGACGCACTCTCGGGTGGAAGTTTCCCCTACTCTGATTTGTGCTTCTTTTTATGGCTCCTGGAACTGTGATGAGTGGAGCCTTTGGAAGATTTGGCATTCACAAGATCGATCACGTGAGTTTTGTAGTGATTGCCGGATTTATAGTGAGCAGATCCCTTGCCGTGGGATGATTTTTTTCCGTGTGAGAAGAACCGAGGGAATGACCATGGATGTTCCAATGTTGGAAGAAGGAAATTGGCGGGAGGAACGGGAACAGCCGGGCCACCGCCATTGAGGTGACGATGTGCCATGATAAATTCCGTAGGGAGCCAGTAACTGCGGAGATCGCGGGTTCCCTGGGCATGATTCACTCCAATGGAAAGATCCTTGTGCATTTCAAAATGAAGGTGGGGCGGATACATCCCGTGGTTGTTGCCGATGGTGCCGATTTGTTGACCTCTGGTGACCCGCTGTCCTTCACGAACGAGAATATTGTCGAGATGCGCTGAGAGGGAGTCGGTGAAATGCAGTTGCCGGTTTTCAACCCAGGCATGACGGATGATCACAACATTGCCCCAGCCCACATGGATGTCTCTTGCGAGAACGACGACTCCATTGCCGATGGCATAGACGGGATTGCGAAATCCCTTGGAACTACCATCATCCGTTACCCAATCCTCACCCAGATGTCCTCCTGCGCGGAATCCCCGGGATTTGTAATACCCGTGGGCATCAGGGGGATTAAGCGGCAGGTCAAAACCGTCAGCAGAACGGGCTGATGGATGAGGTGACGATGTCGATGTGGTTGCAAGGGAGCCGGTTTGCCTTGTCGCGTCGCATGCAGAAAACAGTAACGGCAACGCGAGCAACAGAATCCTGGAATTAATGAATGTCGGGGAAGCAGGCACGGGGCTTTCAGACTAGAAAATCAAGAAGCGTGGTGCAATCCCTTCATTCCAATTTTGCCCGGTAATCTGATTGCACGGATTCTAGCCTCATGGTGAAGTATCGGGCAACTTTCCGACTATACTCATGCTTGATCACAATTTCACCCTTCCAGCGTTGTTGGCCCTCGAAGATGGCCGTGTTTTTAACGGCTATTCGATTGGTGCGGCAGGGAACGCCATCGGAGAAATATGTTTTAATACATCGATGAGTGGCTATCAGGAAGTACTCACCGATCCATCGTATCGGGGACAGATCGTCACGATGACATATCCGTTGATCGGCAACTATGGGACATCGCCCGAGGATGGTGAAAGTGAGAAACTGCAGGTTAATGGATTCGTGATAGAAGAACTCTCTCGAGTCGAAAGCAGCTGGCGTGCCGCTGAAGATCTTAAGGCGTATCTGAAGAGGAATGGTATTCCTGCCATCGGAGGCATTGACACGCGTTCACTGACCAGACATCTCCGCACTCAGGGTGCCATGAGGGCCTGTCTGAGCACGAACGGGAGCAGTGAGGCTGAGGCCGTGGCTCGTGCCAAGGCAGCTCCGGGACTGGAAGAGATCGATCTTGTTGGAGAGGTCTCAACCAAGGAAATCTATGAATGGGATCCAGAGGGCAGGGAAAGTGTCCGGTTTGGGAAAGCTCTCCCGGCAGTTTCAGGAAAAGAGCCCCTTGTCGTTCTCTATGACTTCGGAGTGAAGCGGAATATCCTCCGACTGCTCCGCGATCACGGTATGCGCGTGATGGTGGTGCCCTCGAGCACTACGGCTACAGAAGCGCTTGCGCTCAATCCAGACGGCATCTTTCTCTCCAATGGCCCCGGGGATCCGGCTGTTCTTACGCAAGCACATAAGACAGCGTGCGAGTTAGCAGAGACGAAGCCTGTCTTTGGTATCTGTCTCGGTCATCAGATTCTCTCCCTCGCCTTCGGAGCCTCTACATTCAAACTGAAATTCGGACATCGTGGGGCCAATCAACCCGTGCAGGATCTGCGCACGGGCCGCGTCTTGATCACCTCACAAAACCATGGCTACGCGGTGAAAGAGGAGGGATTGCCTGCTGATCTCGAAGTCACCCATCGGCACCTGAACGATGGGACAGTGGCTGGCATCCGGCATCGCTCGAAACAGATTCAGGCTGTCCAGTTTCATCCTGAAGCCTCACCGGGGCCGCATGACTCAGCACCCTTTTTTGAAGAGTTTCTGAAGGTGCTAAGAGGGTAGGTACTTGGGCTAATAATCTTCAGCCTAACGACCTAGTGGCCCCAGCACCATCACTCTCCCAACTCAACATTCCAGTAGGCCAGATCGATGAAGTGGCTCCAACTTTGATCCACCCCTCCGGCGAATGTGATATTGACGAAGGGACGCCACTTAGGCCTCTTCGGTTTTTTTAACAGATTCATCCTTGCTTCATGCGGAAGGCGGTTGCCTTTGCGTGTGTTGCACGGGATGCAGGAGCAGACGACATTTTCCCAGGTGGTCTGCCCACCGCGGTCGCGGGGGAGGACATGGTCAATATTGAGATGACTGCGATCAAAGGGGTCACCGCAGTACTGGCATGTGTTTTTATCCCGCTCAAAGACATTGTGTCTTGTGAATTTGACTTCTTTTTTGGGAAGCCGGTCAAAGAGACATAGGACGATGATTCTCGGTACGCGGATATGAAGAGAGATCGTCTGCAACATCCTTGGCTCCGGGTTTGATACCGAGAAATCCCGCCAACTTACAAAATCATGAGTCAGAAAATTGCTTGATCCGTCTCCCGCAACCACTTGGGCATGTCCCTGATAGAGGAGGGTGAGCGCCCTTCTGGCGGAACAGGTATTAATTGCCTGCCACAACCTGTTGAGTACAAGTACCGGTTGATCGAGCAAATTATCCATGATCCAGTGGTCGATGCGTAATCAGCACGACTTGCTCATAGCACCTTGTGACAAAGTTTGTCAATGAGGTCCAGGTGACAATCCTGACACAATTGAACGAATGTCACTTATTTTGCCAAGAGAAAGATGAAGAGGAAGTTTGATCTTTAAGCAGTTCCCTAGTAGTCAGGACTACCCTGCCTATTAACTTTCCAATGTTTCGCGTTACGCTGTATTTTTCTTTGT
>CAIJRY010000103.1 GCA_903823215.1 uncultured Spartobacteria bacterium | reverse complement strand
GCCCCCCCCAATTCAGCCCCCCTCTCTAGGTGCCCGACTCTCCAAGAATACGCCTTCAGGGTGTTACCCAAAATAATCTCAAAGGCATCGATCTGGATCTCCCTACGGGTGCCCTGATTGTCGTGACAGGTCCTAGCGGTTCGGGCAAATCAAGCCTCGCCTTCGATACGATCTATGCCGAGGGACAGCGCCGTTATGTCGAGACATTCAGTCCCTACACAAGGCAGTTCCTTGACCGGATGGATAAGCCTCAGGCCCTCTCCATCGAAGGCATTCCCCCAGCAATTGCCATAGAGCAAAGCAACAGTGTCAAAACCACCCGCTCGACAGTCGGTACCATCACAGAGATCAATGATTATCTGAAACTCCTGATGTCTCGGATCGCCACGGCGAGCTGCCCCGTCTGTCAGCGACCCGTGACCCCGGAATCCTCCGAATCGATCGTCTCTTCACTGCTAGCCTCGCTGTCAGGCAGAAGGCTTCTGGTGACTTTTCCCGTCATGACACGATCGGAACAAGGCGATGAGTCCATCGAGGGCGTGGATCCGCTCCCCCGGATGCCATCGGATTTCTTTACCTTTCTTCAGGAACAGGGATACCTGCGCATCTGGATCGATGGCACAATCCATCGTACCGATGAACCCGTCGCTTTGGCCCAGCTTCCGGCCATCGTCGAAGTGATTCAGGACAGACTCGAAATTAGCCCCTCCGAACGGGGCAGGCTTACCGAGGCGATTGAGACGGCCCTTCGCCTTGGTAAGGAACGGGTGACACTGATCGATCCGGAGAGCAACGAACGATTCCCCCATTCTTCGGGATGGCACTGCGCCCATTGCAACATCGACATCCGCCCCCCCTCCCCCGGACTCTTCAGCTTTAATAACCCCTTGGGAGCATGCCCCGATTGCCGTGGGTTTGGCAGGGTGATAGGCCTCGACTACGAGCGGATCATGCCGGATCGCTCGCTGAGCATTGCCTCCGGCGTGGTCAAACCGTTCCAGAGCGGTCAATCCCGCGAATGTCAGCGAGAACTTCTTCAGGCCTGTGCTGTCCATGACATCGATGTCCACATTCCCTTTGAGGAACTTCCCGCAGCCGATCAGAAATTCGTGATCGAGGGAGAAAAGGGAGTCGATCTTTCGAGCGAGGAACTCTGGCAAAATAACCGTTGGTATGGTGTGGATGGATTTTTTCAGTGGATGGAGAAGCGCACTTACAAGATGCATATCCGCGTCTTTCTCAGTCGCTACAGGGCTTACAAACCATGCGAAACCTGTAAAGGAGGCAGGTTTCAACCTGAGACGCTCAACTACCGTCTTCCTCTTGACCCCCCTTTGTCACTGCCGGAGATCGCAGCCACCCCCGTGTCGCGTCTTACCCCGATCCTGCGTGATTTTCCGATTGCCCCGGAAAACTCCGGAGCCGTGATGCTCCGTGATCAGGTCGTTTCCCGGCTCGGATACCTTGAGTCGGTCGGTCTCGGCTACCTTACTTTGGACCGCACCACCAAAACCCTCAGCGGCGGTGAAATCGAGCGTGTCAACCTGACCACATGCCTCGGAGCTTCCCTGGTCAACACCCTCTTTGTGATGGATGAACCAAGCGTGGGCCTTCACCCGCGGGATGTCGGCAAGTTGCTTGAAATCATGAAGGCTCTGCGAGACAAGGGTAACACTCTTCTTGTGGTCGAGCATGAAGAGGCAGTGATCCGCTCCGCCGACCATATCATCGATCTTGGCCCGGGGCGCGGCCAGGATGGAGGAGAACTCATGTTCTCAGGGCCGCTTTCCGCTCTTCCCTCTTCGAGGGAGTCCCTGACCGCCGCCTATCTGCGCGGAGAAAAATCCATCCCCGTGCCCGCATTGCGTGTTCAGCCCAAGGATTGGATCGAGATCAAGGGAATCCGTCACCACAATCTCAACCGGCTTGATATCAGAATTCCACTTGGTGTTTTCTGTTGCGTCACCGGAGTCTCCGGTTCGGGGAAAAGCTCCCTTGTCCGGGATGTTCTCTACCGCAATCTGACCTCGGCCACCGCTGAGGAAGGGGAGGCTGCCGGTCGGTGCAAATCGATCAAGGGAGGGGATGATCTCACCGATGTCGTGATGGTCGACCAGTCCCCCATTGCCCGAACCCCCCGCTCCACACCTGCTGTCTATCTGGGTGTCTTTGATGCAGTCAGGGAACTCTTTGGTATGGAAGATGATGCCATCGCTGCGGGCATGAGTCCCTCCGCATTTTCATTCAACTCAGGTCAGGGACGCTGCGACCGGTGCGCGGGCCTGGGATACGAGAAGGTGGAAATGCAATTTCTCAGCGATCTCTTCCTTCGCTGTCCCGAGTGTGAAGGACGCCGCTATCAGGAGCGGGTGCTGGCCATTCGGCATCGTGGAAAATCCATCCATGACATTCTGGAGATGACGGCACGCGAGGCCATTGCCTTCTTCAAGGAAGGGCCTAAATCATCAGCCATCTGCACACCTCTTGAACTCCTTGCCGAGGTCGGCCTTGATTACCTAAAGCTTGGACAACCGCTCAATGTCCTGAGTGGTGGTGAATCCCAGCGACTCAAACTTGCGGCGCGACTTGCGGGACATGAACCCGGTGGGGCTCTTCTCATCTTTGACGAACCCACCACGGGGCTTCACATCGATGACATAGCCATCCTTCTCAAAGCTTTTGAACGCCTGGTCGCCGATGGTAACAGCATCGTTGTCATCGAACACAATCTCGATGTCATCAAGACTGCCGACTGGGTAATCGATATCGGTCCTGAGGCGGGTGACGAGGGGGGAAAACTTGTTGTTGCCGGAACACCCGAAAATATTGCCGCTGAGGCAGCCTCCCATACGGGACGATATCTGCGTGAGGTTCTGGCCGGGCGACCTCCTCTCCGACTGGAGGCCGCACTGGCCCAGCCGATGGTTCCTGCATCCCGCTCCATCAGCATTCTGGGCGCGCGGGAACATAATCTAAAAAACATTTCACTCGACATTCCACGCAACGAGATGGTGGTGGTGACCGGCCTGAGTGGCAGCGGAAAATCAACGCTGGCCTTTGACATTCTCTTTGCCGAGGGGCAGCGACGCTTCCTTGACAGCATGTCTCCGTATGCGCGGCAATTTGTCGATCAATTGGAAAAACCGGATGTCGATCGCATTGACGGACTTCCTCCCAGCGTGGCCATCGAACAGCGCATCACCAGGGGAGGAGGCAAATCAACCGTTGCGACAGTTACGGAAGTCCATCAGTTTCTGCGGCTTCTCTTTGCCAAACTCGGTACCCAGCATTGCCCAGACTGCCAAGTTCCCGTTCAGAAGAGCTCCCTCACAGCGGTTGCAGCAGAATTGGAATTCATGAGCAAGATCTCTCCAGTACAGCTCTTTGCCCCTCTTGTACGCGGGCGCAAGGGCTACCATACGGATGTCGCCAGATGGGCGGGTGATCATGGTTACTCGACCCTGCTCGTGGATGGAGAACTGGTTGAAGTGGCCGACTTTCAGCCGCTTGAGCGATTCAAGGAACATGCGATTGATCTGCTCGTCGGCACGATTGAAAAGGATGCCGGCAAAGGAATCCTCGAACTTGCCAAGCAGGCACTTGAGATTGGTAAGGGGACTGCCAAGGCAAGGCCGGCCAAGGCGGTTGTCCAAAGCTCCAAATCAGAAAAATCTTCCAAGACCAAAAAGAAGAAACCAGTTGCTCCAAAGGAAGAAGAGTTCCGCATTCTCAGCTCTGAGATGAACTGCCCAGACTGCGGTCGATCCTTTGAAGAACTCGATCCACGGCTCTTTTCATTCAACTCTCCCCATGGTTGGTGCGAACACTGCCGGGGATTCGGGGAGGTATGGACCGAGATTCCATCGGTCAAGGACTTCGACTCACAGCTTGAGGCAGATCTTGCAGCGGAAAAATCGTTTGAAAACCGCGAGGATGGCGAGACCAGGCCTTGCCCTGTCTGCGGGGGAGATCGGCTCAACCCCATCGCCTGCGCCGTCCGTATCGACAAGGAAAGCATTGCCTCTTTTTCTGCAAGATCGGCAGCCGATGCCTTGGCACTTGTTTCAAAGTGGAAATTCGAAGGGCGAGAGGAGACCCTCTCCCGCGATATCCTGCCGGAAATCCGGCAGCGTTTGGAATTCCTCGGTCGAGTCGGCCTTGATTATCTGGAACTTCATCGCTCTGCCAAGACACTCAGTGGCGGGGAATCACAGAGGATACGTCTCGCGGCACAACTCGGCTCCAATCTCCGTGGAGTGCTCTATGTCCTTGATGAGCCGACAATCGGTCTTCATCCGCGTGATAACACCCGGCTTCTCGATGCCCTTCAGGAACTTGCCAGCCAGGGAAATTCTCTTCTCATTGTCGAACATGACGAGGAAACAATGCGTCGCGCAGCGTGCATCATCGACCTTGGTCCCAAAGCGGGTAGTCATGGCGGCGAAATCATTGCCATGGGAACAATCGATGAGGTCATGGCCAACCCGCGATCACTCACCGGGAAATTCCTACGCGAGCCCCCCGCTCACCCTATGGGCGGGTTGCGCCGTTCCATCAAGTCCGTTGAGCATTGGCTCGAACTCAAGGGCGCGCACCTGCACAATCTCGACAAGGTCGACGTGTCATTCCCCCTTCAGCGACTCACTGCGATCACCGGAATCAGCGGATCCGGCAAGAGCACCCTCCTGCGTGGCATCCTCCTTCCCGCAGTGGAGGAATCGTTGAGTCGCAGTGGTCGTCGCAAGAAAGTTGGGCCGCAACATTGGGCATCACTTTCCGGAATCCAGTATATCTCCCAGGTCATCGAGGTGGATCAGTCGCCCATCGGCAAGACTTCCCGCTCCACCCCCGCGACATATCTCAAAATCTTTGATGCGATACGCACCCTCTATGCCGGTCTTCCAGAGGCAAGATTGAGGGGATACACAGGAAGTCGTTTCTCATTCAATAATCATGGTGGCCGATGCGAAACATGCGAAGGCCAGGGAATCATCAAACTTGAGATGAATTTCCTCCCGACCTCCTACATGCCATGCGAGGATTGTGGAGGGACACGGTTCAACCGCCAGACACTGGAGGTGAAGTACGACGGCAAATCGATCGGAGAGGTTCTCGACATGACCGTTGAGCAGGCCGTCGGGTTCTTTACAGCTCATCCGAAAATCCGCCGACCATTGCAACTTCTGGTTGAAACCGGACTCGGCTATCTGCGCCTCGGCCAACCCAGTCCTACATTGAGCGGCGGCGAGGCGCAACGCATCAAGCTGGTCACCCAACTTGCGCGTGGAGGAAATTCCCAAGATCGTCCACGGGTGGTGAAAAAAAACGGCACCCTTTACATCCTTGAAGAACCGACCATCGGTCTTCACGCAGCCGATGTGGAACTTCTTCAAATGGTTCTTCACCGTCTTGTTGATGAAGGTCACACGGTCATCGTCGTCGAACACCACATGGATCTCGTCGCGGAGGCCGACTATATCATCGATGTCGGCCCGGAGGCTGGGCATCGTGGCGGCAAGATCGTGGCCGTAGGAACTCCGGAAGAAGTGGCGAATAATAAAGTTAGCCGCACCGCTCCGTTCCTCAAGGAAGTGCTTGGGAGGAAGAAAGCACAGAAAGAAGTCAGAGATCAGTAATCAGAGAACAGATAGCGGGGATTCATCGGCAGAATGCCATGAGACCTCTGACCTCTAACCTATTATGCCTTATACGAAGCTTGCCTTTGGGAAGTATCGGTCGTAAGGCTTCCCTGTGGCGGCGGACGACCGCTGGTCTTCCAGAGGAAAGTCCGGACACCACACGGCAGCATACCGCGTAGAATACGCGGGAGGAGAGGGCGAAAGCTCCCTTCGACGGATAGTGTCACAGAGAAGATACCGCCTCGGACGAAAGTTCGGGGTAAGGGTGAAAAGGCGGGGTAAGAGCCCACCGCCCTGCGAGCAATCGCAGGGGCACGAAAAACCCTATGCGGTGCAAGACAGAACAGGGGAAGAGGCCGCCGGCTTCGCTGTCCGACTTCACGGTCGGACGAAACTCCGGGTATTGTCGCATCCGTCGCAAGACGGACTGGGATCAACGGTTCGCCGGAGATCCCTGAGAGAAATGGTCGTCTACGCCGGAGCAATCCGGCCTGACAGAATCCGGCTTATAGCCGTCACACTGACGGGGGTGTTTCCAGCAAAGGAATCACCCCCGTTCCTTTAAGACACAGCGAGATGAAGCGTAGATCTGCGTTGTTGCTCGCTCGCCGTACGGGCATACCACAAACGAGCAACAACGATGCTCTGCGCTAAAAGCGCAAGGCTTCTATTTTTTGAGTCGGAGGATGTGAGCCCCCCTCCTCGAGGGATCAAGCGAGAACACCGAGCGCTGAATCGAGTCCATGGGAATGGACAAGATAGAGCTTGCCGGAGGCAAGGCCCCCACGAGGCGAAAACGAGTGGGTGTGAGTGAAGTCAAAGGCGCGGTGCAGCCTGTGCGTCAGCACAGCCCGAAGGGCGAGCCCATTGGGAGATGGCGAGGCAAAAATTTTTCCCTACTGTTTCAATCTCAAAATGTGAGCAACTCTCCTTGAGGGGTCTAAGGAAACGAAGTTGCGGCTTCCATTCCATGAGAAAATTTCTCCGGTGAGCAGATCCTCGACCTGATAAGGGGAATCAGCGAGAAGACCAAGATCGCCGGTCGGGACATTGATCCACCCGGATTGCGCGTTGCGGAAGTCGGTCGTCACAATCACGAGCAGGCTGTTGGACTTATCCGCGGAGGTTTTCCTGAAAAAAAGAATTGAGGGATTCTCACTGCCGCAGAAGACGATGTTGTTGGTCTCATGCAGGGCACGGTTTTCGTGGCGGATGTAGTTCAGCAGGGCAATCAGGGGTTTGATATTACCGGGAGCATTCCAGTCTCGCCCCTTGTACTGGTATTTCTCGGAATCGAGATATTCCTCGCGACCGGGCAGTGCGGCATTCTCACAGAGTTCAAAACCACTGTAGATGCCGTAGAGACCGCTCATGGTGGCCGCAAGGACTGCACGGATCATGAAGGCGGGACGACCTCCCTCTTGAAGATAGAACGGAAGGATGTCCGGAGTGTTGGGAAACAGGTGCGGACGGTAATACTCGCGCATCTCGCTCCTCGTGAGTTCGGTGAAGTATTCCTCAAGTTCAGCACGACTATTGCGCCAGGTGAAGTAGCTGTAGCTTTGGGTGAAGCCAACCTTGGCCAGCACACGCATCATTTTTGGACGAGTAAATGCTTCGCTCAGGAAAATTGCATCGGGGTACTGCGACTGCACTTCGGCAATGACCCATTCCCAGAAAGCAACCGGCTTCGTGTGTGGATTATCGACCCGGAAGATCAGCACGCCCTGCTTTGCCCAGAACAGGAGCACATCACGGAGTTCCTCCCAAAGGGCCTTCCACTCGGAATTATGATAATCGAGCGGATAGACATCCTCATATTTCTTGGGAGGATTCTCTGCGTATTTGATGGATCCGTCGGGACGGTGAAAGAACCACTCGGGGTGCTCTTTCACATAGGGGTGATCGGGGGAGCAGTTGAGAGCAAAATCCAGAGCAATTTCCATGCCTCGGGCCTTGATCTCGCCCACCAGCCACTGGAAATCCTCCAGAGTTCCAAGCGCAGGTTCGATCGCACAGTGTCCTCCTGCGGGCCCTCCGATGGCATAGGGAACCCCCGGTTCTCCGGGCTTGCAGATGAGGGAGTTGTTGGACCCCTTTCGGGCCGTGATGCCGATCGGGTGGATCGGTGGAAAGTAGATCACATCAAAACCCATCGCCTTGGCATCCTCAACCCGCTCAAGACACTGACGAAAGGTGGAGCCGCTGTCGGCCGTTCCCTCGGCGGAGCGGGGAAAAAACTCATACCAAGCCGAGAATGCCGCACCCGGCCGGTCGACGCGGATTTTTTGTAACGGAGCGTAAGTCGTCGATAGCGAACGGTCAGGCCACTGCTCCATGAGGGCAATCAGCTCCGGCACTGTCGCCAGTTCCACAAGTGAAGCGGCGTCGGGGGCCTCCTCCAGAGTGCCGGCAAACTCCGTAAGCTTCCTGGCGGCAGCATTCTTTCCGGCACGCTTGGCAGCAGTCCGGACAAGGGCCGCTCCCTCCAGGGCCTCGGAAGGTAGCGTGGTAGCACCACCCTTCGTTTTTTTCTCTATCTCCTCAATCCAGGAACCGAAGGCGTCGCCCCATGCTTCGATCGTGTATTCAGTGAAGCCGACAGGCCCTGCGGGGAAGCTTCCCTTCCACCGATCGTTTTCTACGAAGCTCATCGCGGATTCCTTCCATTTCTTTTCCCCAACGGAATGCCACCTCAACACCGCAAGAACGACATCGTGTCCCTCCTTGAAAATATCTGCGGTAACCGTCACTTCTTCACCCGGAATCCGCTTGATCGGATAACGCCCCCCTTCTATCTGGGGGGAAAGGTTCTCAATGATGACGGTAGGGAAGAGGGGAGCCATAACTAGAGAAGGATGAAACCTGAAAACTGAAACTTGAAAGGCTGAAATTTCATGAATTTGATAAAAATACGGCATTATCCGTATGGCTCATGCTTTGGATTTATTGCGTCAGGAATGCAGAGTTGTACAAAGCGAACCAAAATTCAGGTTTCAAGTCTCAGCTTTCAAGTCTTTTAGTACTTCGGCCAGTTCGTCGAGCCGATCATCGGGGTGAAGTTTCTCAAGCACCTCACGCAGTCGGGCGAGAGCCGGAGTCACATGGCTCCGAAAGGTACTTTTGCCACATTGGAGACTCAGAAATCCATAGGCACCCAGAGCCTGCATGAGACGCTGGGCTGCGCACTTCCAAAAGATTCGATCAAACTTCTCACTCACTTCACCGCTCACATCCAGAACCATCCCTCGATAGAAGTTGAGGAGATCATCCCGTTCTGCCGTTGAAAGGCCGACATACGGATCGCAGAGGAGCGAGGCAAGATCGTATTGGGCGAGGCCGGGACGCATCCCCTGAAAATCAATGAACCATGCTTGGCCATCACGGATCATGATATTCTGGGACTGAAAATCCCGGTGAACGAGTTGGCGGGGTTCTGCGGCAAGTTCCGCTGCCAGCCGACGCATCGAAGGTGCGGCTAAAAGCGAGGCTCGGGTTGTTTCCGAAAGGCCGAAGATCCCGCCAAGGCAATGCTCGGCAAAGTATTCCTGCTCCCATCGATACAGATGGTCGTCAAACTCCTTTTGAAGGTGGAGTTCCGTGGCATGATCGATCGGGATACGGTGCAGGCGGAGTACCCCGCGCAGCACCGACTCATAGAGCGGGCGTCGCATCTCCCACGGTTCGTTACGGAATGCCCAGAGATCAGACTCCCCAAGATCCTCAAGCCATAGGAGGCCTTTGGAATGATCGACTGCAAGGACGGAGGGAACCGGAACGCCGTGCTTAGCGAGGAAATTCGCAAGGGCTGCATAATGTTTATTTTCCTCTTTCTCTCCGAGATCACGGACGAGGATCACCGAAGAGTCTCCTTGAGATTGAGCACGGTAAAAGTGACGGCTCGATCCACCTTTTTCAATCGGGTGCAACGCCGTTGCCGTGAAGCCGGGCAGCATCACTTGCATGGTTTGCAATAGTATTTCTTCCGTCATGATCAGAGTACTTTTCCCCGGTGATGTCCGCTGACAGACATCGTTCCACTAACGATGCACTCCTCCATGGAGGAATCCGGCCCGATACTCGCACCCGGCCAGAGGATGGAATCGCGAACCCTCGCTCCCTGAGCAATACTGACGCCCGGCCCCGCGACCACCAATCCCTCGAGTATGGCTGTCGGATGAATCCTAGCTTCATGGTGAATCGGCTCAGGCCAAGCCGCATCAGTCATGCAGGAAGGACGATTTGCAGGGGAGGCGATCCATCGGTGTGCCTGAAGATAAGCTTCAGGCGTTCCAATATCGATCCAGAGGCCTTGATTCACAAGCATTCCACCGATCTTTTCCCCAGCCCGCATGGCACCAAGTATGGCATCAATGATTGAATAGGGCCCGTCCGGTATCCAGTCGAAGATATTCGGCTCAAAGACAGCTATGCCGGAATAGACCGTTGAGACTCCTTCCTCAACCCCCAACGCTCCTCTGAAATCCAGAATCCGACCGGAAGCGGCATCAAACCGAACATTGGCAACACCACCCTCTTCCCTGAGAAGCAGCGTTGCCAGAGCGCCCGACGCGCGGTGCCTGACCAGCAGGTCGTCCAGTGGAAAATCAGTCAGGATATCGCCATTGTAGAGAAAAAATGCAGATGAACCGAGTGCATCTCTGGCATTACGAATACCTCCTCCGGTATCCAGCAATAATGGTTCGTGAAAGAGCTGCAGGGAATGTCCACGGTAGACAGGGTTGATCCCGAATGTTTTATGGAATGCTTCCGGGAGATGATGGGTATTGAGCGCCAGCGGTCCGACTCCAGCAGCCATGAGGCTATCAAACGCAAAAGTCAGCAACGGCTTGTGAAAAATCGGCACCAGAGGCTTGGGCAGGAGCTCCGTGAGAGGGCGCAGGCGGGTGCCAAGCCCCGCAGCCAGAACAAATGCGGCGGGGTGTTCCATTATTGGGGCTTTTGCTCCGTAAGCCTGAGGATGGCATCCGCCGCGCAGGCCGCACCAAAACCGTTGTCGATATTGGTGACTGTCACGCCATTAGCACAACTGTTGAGCATGCCCAGCAACGCCGCAAGGCCGCCAAAACTCGCCCCATACCCGATGCTTGTCGGGACGGCAATCACCGGAAGATCAACCAATCCAGCCACGACGCTCGGAAGAGCACCCTCCATTCCTGCCACCACAATCAGCACGCCGCAGGAGCGGAGTTGATCCATCTCCCCCAGAAGACGATGGAGGCCGGCCACCCCCACATCATGAATTCGTTCCACAACACGGCCAAAGGATTCGAGCGTGACCGCCGCTTCCTCCGCAACGGCAAGATCCGAAGTCCCGGCACAGAGAATACCCACGGGTGGTGCAGGCCGGACTTCAGGCAAATTGCCCAGCGTCAGACAGCGTGCGCGGGCATGATAGACTGCATCGGGAAGCAAAGATCGTAGTTCGCACGCCAGTTCGGGCGTAACACGGGTGGCGAGAACATAACCTTCCCTGGCATAAATCGCATCCGCGATCCGCACAAATTCATCAACCGCTTTCCCCTCTCCGAAGATCACTTCAGGGCGACCACACCGCTCGCGCCGTGCAGTATCGATCCTGGCAAAGCCGAGATTCTCAACCCCTTTCTGACTCCCTCCCTCACTCGAACTACTCATGGGCATTTATATAATACCGCATCGGCACCATGTCGCTCTGCTGAAAACCATGCCTTTCATAGAAGGTACGCGCCTGATTCTCGATTTTATCGGTGAGCAGAGTCACACGCAGGAAACTCTTGTCCTTGGCATAACCGAGTGCGTGGCTCAGCAACTTACCCCCGTACCCTTGGCCGCGATGATCACGATGGATCACAAGATCCTCCAGAATGAGCACAAATCCCCCCTCGGCCGTACTGATTGTAATCAGCAAATTGATCATCCCTATGATACGAACTCCATTTCTCAGCACAAAGATCCTGCCCCGGTTTGGTTGTTCCAGAATAAGGCGCAGTCCGCGGATCTGTTTGTCACGGTTTGGAATAAAATCGGCCTCCTGGGAGAAGAGATCATAGAGGAGATCTGCTAATTGAGGCAGATCGTCGAGTGTGGCAGATTCTATGAGGAGTGGATCGTGCATCGGATGAAGATCACCTTTATGGCAGGTTAAAGACATGCTGGCAACGCACGGGAACGGGCAATGACAATCCACATATCCTTGGGAAAGGATCGGAGCAGCCAGAGAGTGTCATTCCTGATAATGATTGGTATTAGGCCGAGAATCGCCGGGATAGCTCCCCCGGCGAAATCTGGCTCATCGTGGGTCTGCCACCCGGAGTGGCATAAGGAAGGTCGCAGGCAAGTAGTTGCTCAAGCAACATGTGTGCGGCGACGGCTCCCTCGGGAAGCCTCGCCCCGACCGCTGCCAGCCTGCTGACCGAGGCTGCAAGGGACTCCTTTGCCGCAGAATCAAGAGAGGGGGATTCGCTTGATTCACGGAGATAGTCCACAAGCGTTGAAACAATTTGTGAGACCGGTAGGTGAGCCGCGTCAGCAGGTATGGCATCAACCTTCAGACTGTTCGCGCCGAATGGCTCCGCTACGAGTCCTGCCGCATGAAGCAGGGAACAGTGGGCATCAATCCATGCCAACTCTCCCGGAGACATTTCAAGCACTTCGGGAATCAGAAGACGCTGACTCTCGATCTCTCCGGTGCCAAGACAGGCACAAAACCTCTCATAGAGCTGCCGTTCACGAGCCGCCCGTATCTCCACCAGAAGGAGACTCTCCTGATCTTCAAAGAGAAGATAGCGGGTGCCAAGTGCCCCGATGAATCTGGGGATCGGCGCAAGGGAACCAAGGGTATTGGAAATTGGGTGCGCGGGCGTTTCTTCTATGCGTGCCGAGGAATGAATCTCCACATTGGCAAATTCCCGTTGTTGGGGAAGCACAGAGGGTTTCCAGTAGATATTTTCAACAGAAACCGAAGGTGAAGGCGATGCCGTCTCCCAAGCGGCTCGGGCTGCTCTCAGCACCACGGAACGGAGTAAGCCTGGGTCACGGAACCGCACCTCCCTCTTGGCAGGATGCACATTGCAATCGACTGCCCCAGGTTCCATCCCAAAAAAGAGTACAGCGGGAGGATGCAACCCCTTGGCGAGCATGCCATCAGAGGCTTCACGCAGAGGCAGAGAGAGAATCGGGCTCTGGATCATGCGTCCGTTCACAAAAAACATCTGCAGATTGCGGGAGGTTCTCCCCTCCCCAGGACGGGCAATCCAGCCATAAACATTGATTCCTTCCAAATCAAGCGGTGGAACAGGAACCAACTTCTGCAAAAATTCCTCCCCGTGCAGATCACGCAATCTCACAGCCAGATCTTCGGTAGGTGCGAGTCGAAGAACTTCTCGACCATCCCGAAGACAGGTGAAGGCGATTTCGGGATGGGCCACCGCAAGGATTTCGATCTGACGCAATAAGTTGGCTGCCTCCGTCTGTTCCCCCCTTAGGAACTTCCTTCGCGCGGGCACATTGAAAAAGAGATCCGACACCTCAATCCGGGTGCCAGGAGCCTCACCCGACTCCTTCACATCCACGAGTTTTCCTCCGTTCACTTCAACCGATGTTCCCGACTCTCCCTCACGCTGCCGTGTCGAGAGACGGAATCTGGATACACTCGCAATGCTCGGCAATGCCTCACCTCGAAATCCGAGCGTGTTGATTTTCATCAGGTCAGCACTTTGTCGGATTTTACTGGTTGCGTGCCGCTCCAGGCAAAGCATTGCATCCGAGCGATCCATGCCACTTCCATCATCAGTCACGCGAATCAGGCGTGTTCCACCTTGATGAAACTCGACAGTAATACGATGCGCCCCGGCATCGATGGAATTCTCAACGAGCTCCTTCACCACGGACGCTGGACGCTCCACAACCTCGCCAGCAGCCACCTGGCTGGCAAGAATGTCGGAAAGGAGTCGTATCTGGCCCATAGAGGGGAAAAGTAAAAAGCTGAAACTTGAAAGCTGAAAGCTGAAAGAAGCGGGAAGTGTAAAACAGTCAAGAATTCATCTTCCCAGAGCAGGCCCGTTGTCTTTTCTTCTGCATTCAAGTTTCGGGTTTGCTTGTCCAGCCATTACGTCAGGTTTCATGCTTCACTACCTTCGGGAGTTGAGTCCTGCTGGATGGCACTCGCCTCTCGAAACCCGGCGTTCCCACCGGCTTGTTTGACTTCATGGGCAGCCTTCCATAAGAATAACGGAATGATCCATATCACGGAACAGGCAGCAATCCATCTGCGGGAACTTGCCCTCGAGAAGGGATCAACAGGTCTGCGACTGGCCGTGGAGAAAGGCGGGTGTGCCGGCCTTCAATACTCCATGAGTCTTGAAGGCCCAAAAACCGGGGATAAATTAACCGAGCGGGATGGAGCTGTCGTTGCAGTTGATCCCGCGAGCTATGGGCATCTGGATGAATGCACGATCGATTATACAGACGGGCTCACAGGAGCGGGGTTCCGCGTCATCAACCCCCGGGCTGCCCGCAGTTGTGGCTGCGGCACATCATTTGAAGCAACATCCAAGGAAATCGCAGGGTAGTCACCCGTCGATGATTTCTGATTTTTTATCCGATAAGCACATGGCTGGGAAAAAATATTATGGCTATCATGGTCATGCTGGACACCGCAACGGGGGAGGAACACCCGATGGGCTGTTCGGCTGGACCGTCTTTATTTTTCTCCTGATCGGATTGGTCTTCCTGTGCTGGATGGGAAGCTATTACATTTTTGCCCGGCCCGAAAAATCTGCAAACTACCGACTCCTGCAACGCCTTCACAAATTGGAGGCTCCTCAACGGTTTGAAATCACGGCCGCACCCCGCGGAGAGTTCCTCAAACCGGGCCAGCTCCTGGAACGCTTTGGTTCCATGACCGCCGGGGAAATCCGGCGTGCCAACGATACCCTGCTCCGAGGTTTTATCCGCAACTACCACCAGAACCGCGATCTGGTTCCCTATGCCGTAGGCACATACCGGGTGATTGGAACCCTTCCCCTTTCTCATCAGACATTCTGTGATTCAGGTTTTGTAGCCCTTTTACAGGCAGTCGAGCAACCTGAGATTCTCTTGGAACAGCTCTTCACAGCAAATGAGAAGAATCTTCCGGCGTTGCAGCGGGCACTTCTGCCCGGTCAGGAAATCAAACTGGAAAAGCCTCTCGACCTTTCGGCTGTCGTCCACATTGACCGTCTCCCCGACAACCGCATCAAACTCTCCACGATGCCTCTACTCTACGGCAGTTACGGATCGGGCCAGGGACCGGCCAGCTTTTCGCTGGAGCCGCCCGATGCCCTCAATCTGGAGGCTGGATTACCTGTCGTGAAAGCGGTGGATATTGATCAGCTTGCAGGAAGAAATTCTCCCAAAACAAAGGGAGAAAAAAACTCACATCTTACGCGGATTGCCGACGAAGTTGTCCAACCAACCCCGGAACCCCGTATTGCCAGAGCCATTCCGGTGCAGCAACTACCAACCTCCTCCGCGCAGTCAGCGCGCACATCAGTCACCAACACACCGATGGTTGCGCGCGCGTTGCCTGTCAATACAACTGCTGTGCTTCCTGCAATCCCTGTCGGCACACCTCTTCCTACACCGATACCTAGAGCGACGCCTGATCCTACTCCCCCCCCCACTCCCTCTCCGGTCGTCACAGCCACTCCCAAACCAACACTCCTGGCTGCGGCTACTCCGAAGGCCGCACCTTCTCCCGTCATCACCCCCTTGCCGGTCACTACCAATACAGCCAGTTCGTCGGCAACCAATCCACCTCTCATCGCACCCTCCCAACCGTGGCCTGTCTATGCACCTGGCCAGATGCCGAGAGGGGCACTTCTGAGTCCCTCGGAAAGCGAGGAACTTGCCAAAAAAGAAATAGGACATGAACGGCACTATCTTCGCGGCCGTTTTTCCGTGACCGCTTCCGGTAACGGAAAGGCTGTGCTGCGTCCTCAAGGGGCTCTTGCGGGACTGCCGATTGGTCAAAGTTCCAAGATCCGGGTCATTGTGGAATTCCCTACAGGGACAACTCCTCCCGCTGAGGGTAACACGATTGCTCGCGATGCGCTCCGTCCCTTCCAAATCACATCGGTCAAACGGGGTGACGATGGCGTCATCAATGTTTATGCCCGTGAAGTAACGAGAGGGGAGTAGGAAGAAAAGGGAGCGCTGTAAAAAGTGGAAAAGTGTGAAAGTTGAGCAATCTGAATCCTCTGCACTACAGCTGCTTCTTTTGAACGAACTCGAAACGGCAGGTGGAGCGATCAGCTTCCGTCGCTTCATGGAACTGGCACTTTATCATCCGGAGCATGGCTATTATGCCTCGGGTCGCGCGAGAATCGGAAAAGAAGGGGATTTTTTTACAAGCGTGAGTGTCGGCAGTATCTATGGCCGATTGCTTGCCTCGATCTGTCGCGAAGTTTGGGAGGTTCTCGGGTCTCCCACAGAATTCACCATCGTCGAACAGGGAGCCAATGACGGAACTCTGGCCGCCGATATTCTTGGCGCGCTTATCCACACAGAAGATGCCTTCTCAAAAGCCGTGCGTTACCGAATCGTGGAACCCCTCACAATCAATCGTGAACGCCAACAGCAAAAACTCTCTGCATTCCCTCAGTTCTCATGGTTTGGCTCACTGGAAGAGCTTCCTCTTTTCACTGGCATTCATCTCTCCAACGAACTCCTTGATGCCTTTCCTGTTCATTCCATCCGCTGGAGTGGATCTGCATGGGAAGAAGAATGTGTTGGTAGAAACGCTGAGGAATTGGTCCGGACAACTCGTCCAATAACAGAATCAGATCTCATGAAGTCCGTGGAGTTGCTGCCAACAAATCTTCCCCCGGGATTCCGTGCTGAAGTGAATACCGGCCTTGCACCTTGGTTGGTCTCGATTTATGAAAAAATGGATCGAGGCATCATCCTGACGATCGATTACGGTCAGGCTGGAGAGGATCGTTATGCCCCGCATCGCGCTGATGGCACCGTGCTCGCCTATCAGAACCATCGGCGATTTACGGATCCCCTCCAAGAACCGGGCCAGCGCGATATCACCGCTCAGGTTGATTTCACTGTTTTGGCATCAGAAGCACGAGCTGCAGGATTTGAAATCCTCGGCTACAGTGATCAGCACCATTTCCTGGTCGGTGCTTCGGAAGCTTGGCTCAGATCACTGGGCTACTCCGCCATCAAGCATCAAAAGGATCTCAGGGCACTCCAGTCCCTCCTTCATCCGGGCACGATGGGGAGACAGTTCAAGGCCATCGCCTTCGGAAAAGGGTTTTCTTCACAAACACCCCTAGCTTGCTTCAATTATCAACGACCGGGAGTGGAAGTATTATAAAGCCTTCAAACAGTAAGGTTGAGTTTGCGGTCGAGTATTGCCCCGAGCTGTTCTTCCAATATGGGATTTTCCAAGCGTTCCAGAACCGTTCCGAAAAATCCTCTCACAATCAACTGCGCTGCCTGATTCGGAGGAATACCGCGGGCAAGCATGTAAAAAAGTTCATCTTCGTTCAATTCACCGGAAGTCGCTCCGTGGGTACAGCGGACATTATCAGCCAAAATTTCCAGTCCGGGCATGGAGTTCGCCTCGGCCT
Source organism: uncultured Spartobacteria bacterium (assembly GCA_903823215.1). Classification (GTDB taxonomy): domain Bacteria; phylum Verrucomicrobiota; class Verrucomicrobiia; order Chthoniobacterales; family UBA6821; genus UBA6821. Next base: position 7,177 of record CAIJRY010000103.1, on the reverse strand, counting down.
CGTCGCTGAGTATCAAATTTCTGACTTTCTGGTAGGCATCGGTCTCATGCGCTCCCTCCTCAACCTTGATGAGTCCGGCAAAGATCGTCCGTGAGGCATCGCTAAGGGCATTGTGGTAAAGGAGATCGCTCGTGGCACGGGGCGCAAAGTGATCCTGGAAGGTGCGCTGATCGATCTCACGCTCCGCATCCGCGGGGTTGATCGAGAGCATGACGCTACGCGATCCCTCACCGAGGAGATGGCTGTCACTTTCTCCACGAATGTAGGAGCCTCCGAAGTTCATCGCGAGCGCGGTCGCCGTACCGTTCATGGCTACCTCGGTGGTATTGAGATGGAAAGCCGTCGTCTTGCTGCTCCATTCCTGTACACCGACATAGGTAAGCTTCGATCCAGAACCAAGGGTGAGATCGTTCACCGCGATGGCAAGCGAAGACTCGTCATTGGCAGAAACAAATCTGTCGATGACTGAGGCGGATGCTCCGTCCTCAAGCACGATCAGTGTGTGCGGAAAGATGGTTGCATCTTCGCCTTCCACCCAATGCCAGATCTCGATGGGGCGCTCGATCACGATTCCCTTCGGCACATGCAGGAATGCTCCGGTACGCAATCTTGCCCGGTGGAGTGCGGCAAATTTCTTCGATCCGAGACGCACCGGAGTGCTCATGAAGTTCCTTTGAAACAGCTCTTGATGATCGGTTGCCGCCTGCTCGAGCGGGAGCAAGAGGACTCCCGGGGGTAATCCTGTCGCTTCTCTCTGAATCAGCCTTTCATTGGCAAAGATGAGCTTGGCCGCAACATCAGGAAATCCCTTGGAACGGACGATTAGTGCTGCTTCATTTTCAACGGGTACCGCTAGGGTGAAATCAGAGAGATCAAGAGCCCTGAGATTGGCAAATCGCCATGGTTCATCTGTGCGCTTCGGCTGTGGAATTGCCTGAAATGTTTCCCAAGCAGTCTTTTGACCGCGACGGAACCACTCGGGCCAGTCGGCTGAGTAATCGGCAGGGGCACTGAGCACTCCGACATTGGAAGGTGCAAGCAGTATATCTGAAGACGGAGCGGCGGAAGTAGTACTAGAAGTCATGATAAAGATATGGCATCAGCCGACCGATCCCTCCATTTCGAGGTCGATGAGTCGCTTGAGTTCGACAGAGTATTCCATAGGGAACTGCTGGACGAGGTCATTGACAAAACCGTTGACGGCAAGGCTCATGGCCGCCGCCTCACTCAGTCCCCGTTGCTGCATATAGAAAATCTGCTCGGAACTGATCTGGCTGACACTTGCCTCATGCTGGACGGCATTACCCTGTCCCCGCACACTGATAGCAGGGTAGGTATCTGTCCGGCTGTGGGAATTGATGAGAAGGGCATCGCACTCAGTGTTGTTCTTACATCCCTTGAGATGCTTCGGCACATGCACCATGCCTCGGTAGGTCGATCTCCCTGTTCCAAGGCTGATCGATTTGGAAATGATGTTGCTCGTCGTATTGTCGGCAGCATGGATCATCTTGGCACCCGTGTCTTGATGCTGTCCGTCGCCGGCAAGCGCGATGGAGACAACTTCTCCCCGGGCACCTTTCCCCTTCATCACGACACCGGGATATTTCATTGTGAGACGGGAACCGATGTTGCAATCGATCCACTTGATCTCAGCATCCTCATGGGCGAGTCCGCGCTTGGTGACGAGGTTGAAGACATTGGAGCTCCAATTCTGAACGGTGATATACTGGATCTTTGCCCCTTTCATCGCCACCAACTCGACGACCGCACTGTGCAATGTGGCGGTCTCAAATTTCGGTGCTGTGCAGCCCTCCATGTAAGTCACTTCGGCTCCCTCGTCAGCAATGATCAGAGTACGCTCGAACTGACCGAAGTTTTGCGCATTGATGCGAAAATAGGCTTGGAGCGGATGCTTCACCTTCACTCCAGGCGGCACATAGATGAAGCTGCCGCCACTGAAGACGGCACTGTTCAGAGCCGAAAATTTGTTATCCCCGCTTGGGATGACCTTTCCGAACCATTTTTTGAACAGCTCGGGATGCTCCTTGAGCCCATCGGTGCTTCCAACAAAGATCACCCCCTGCTCACCCACCGCCGCCTTGATATTGGAGTAGGCGGCCTCGCTGTCAAACTGCGCCTCGACTCCGGCAAGAAACTTTCTCTCCTGTTCCGGAATACCGAGTCGCTCGAAGGTCTCCTTCATTTCAGCAGGGACATCATCCCAACTGCGACTCGCCTGTTGTCCCTGCGCAAGGTAGTAGCGGATATTCTCAAAGACGATATTGTCCAGATCCTTGGTAGCCCAATTGGTGGGCATCGGCTTTTCAAGAAACTTGCGATACCCTTCCTTGCGAAAAGCACGAACCCAGTCGGGATCGCCTTTGACATCGCTGATGTAGTCGATGGTAGCCTCGGTAAGGCCGACGCCTGCATCGTAGGCATAGTCCATCTCGTATCGAAAATCTCCCGCCGAACGGTCAATATCGATCTGGGGTTTGGTTTCGGTGCTCATAGAAGTGGTGATGTCAATCAGGCGGCTTGATACTCCTTCTCAACCCAGTCATAGCCTTCTGCTTCAAGCTTGAGGGCAAGATCCTTTTCACCGCTCAGGATGATGCGTCCCTCGGACATGACATGCACCTTGTCGGGCACGATATAGTCGAGAAGCCTCTGATAATGGGTGATGACAAGCATTCCGATGTTCGGCCCGCGAAGGGAGTTGACTCCGGCTGAGACGATCTTGAGAGCATCGATGTCGAGACCGCTGTCTGTCTCATCGAGTACCGCGTAAGAAGGCTGCAACATGGCCATCTGGAGAATCTCACAGCGTTTTTTTTCACCGCCGGAAAATCCTTCATTCACTGAACGGGAGGTAAAACTGCGGGACATGCTCAGCAAATCCATCTTTTTATAAAGATTCTCGTAGTAATCGATGGCATCGATGTCCTCCCCCTCCGGCAGACGGGACTGCAGGGCGGCGCGGATAAAATTGGCAATCGTCACACCCGGAATCTCCATTGGGTATTGGAAGGCAAGGAAGAGCCCCAGACGGGCACGAACATCGGGTTCCATGCCGAGAATACTCTCACCATCAAGAAGTACATCCCCGGAAGTGACCGTGTAATCGGGATGACCGGCCATAATCTTGGCAAGCGTGCTTTTTCCTGAACCATTTTTGCCCATGATGGCATGAACCTCGCCCTTGGGAATTTCCAGAGTCAGTCCCTTGAGTATCGGTTTGTCCCCGATGGAAGCGTGCAGATCAAGGATGGAGAGTGATGGAACGGGCATGATACGAGGTTGGTTGGTTATTGAGATGTTTGAATTTTATTGGAAGCAGTAACTCCCGATTCGGAGCATTCCGCGCAGAGTCCTCGGAGAGAAATATCCTTCTGGGTGACAATAAATCCGGGCGGAAGCATCCACCCGCCGGAAGAGGGAACAGTCTGTATCTCGGTGCTCACAGGAAGTGCCGCAAACTCGACATCGGAAATAAGACCGCATGCCGTGCAGTGAAAATGACCGTGCTCACGAAGATTTGCACAATAGCGGGTCGGTTCTCGATCCACATGGACTGCCTTAACCAGGCCGTTACCCACCATTGTCTCCAAGCAGTTATAGACGGTGGCCAATGAAATGGAGGGCATTCTTTTTTGTACCCGCAGGAAGACCTCCGTAGCCGTCGGATGATCCCGCTTTTCCATGAGCACATCATGCACATGCCGCCTCTGGGGAGTGAGTCGCAAGCCACCCATCACCATGGTGGAAGCGTACGCGCTTCTCACCGAACCCGAGCCTTCCCCTGACTCGTCTGAAACTGTTGCAGATGGAGAGCTTTTTTTCATGAGATCAGATCTCAACTTAATAAAAATACCCGATTGATCAAGAATTATTCTAATTAAGGGCCTAAAAAAGAGGGCACCTGCCCCCAGCAGATGCCCCCCTAAAAAATGAAAACTTTAGAACGGTGTATCAGGCAAGCGTCTTCCGACGAAAGGCCTGCAACAACAACACCCCGGCAAAAGCAAAGCAGGCTGTCATGGGAGGGGCAGGAGCCGCTGGAGCTGCTGCCAAGAAGTCAGCCGCCAGCACCTTGCCTGAAGTCGTATCCTTGGCGGTGATTGAAATACCTCCGTCATTGACAGTCACCTTGGTAACATCAGCGGTCGTTTGAACTCCCCCAGAGGTTTGAATGAGTTCTACGGGTGTACCGGGAAGGGTATCCACCGTTGGGTTCCATCCATTGACCCGACTTGTCCAGTTGTCAGATTCAAATCCAGAAGACCCAAGATTTGAGAAAACAATTGAGTTCCAGCTCGTACCGGCACTACCCATGAAGTTGATGAAGCCGAATTTCTCATTGTGATCCTGACCAAGATACAGGCTACTGGGATTGCCATTATAGCTTGAAGGGAGCTTATTCATGAGATTTGCCGTGGTGAAATGGGCCACCAGATTGTTGCCATTGTAGAAATCGAGCACATTGGCAGGATCTCCCGCGGACCAATACAATCCAAAGTAAGAGCTGGGAGTATTGAGCGTCAGAGTGGTTTTTGCTACTCCTCCCAACGAACCACTGGTGCTCTGAACCGCATAACGGGTAGCACCTGTTCCATTCGCATCAGGAGCTCCTCCATAGACATTGGGATTAAGCACGCCAACAGCGTCGATGTTTCCTACACCCGACCAGGCAACATTGTGATTGGCTCCGGCAGGTAGGCTGTCAAAGTTCTCAACCGAAGTATTGGCCAGTGTTGTGTTGTAAGCACCACTACCTTCGGCAGTGGTGATGATCATGTTGTAATCATCGGCACGAGCTCCCGTGAGAGCGACGGCTGAAACGATTACCAACAGGAAGCGTTTTGGTAGTGATTTCATTTCGTGTTGAAGTGAACATCGTATCAGCAATCCCGTCAATGGTTATTTTCATATTTTTTTGAATTATTTTTACTGCCCCCATTTTGCACGGATCTTGATATCCCTTACCCTAAAAAAGGGCAAAGCCGCTTTTAGAGCGTGTCTGAAAATTCCGCGTAAGGCGAGCAGAGAGGAGTTGGGGATGCCGTAACGGATGCGAAGCAACAACCGGGCAAGTCATGGCTGGAAACGCCTTCGCTCTTTGCCACACACCCCTACCTCGACTGCAATTTTACAGCCCCCTACTTGAAAAGCACTAATCAAGAAACAATCTCACTGGGTTTTCGAGGGCTTCCTTGACCTTGATCAGGAAGGTCACTGCCTCCTTGCCATCAACGACACGGTGATCATAACTCAACGCAAGATACATCATTGGGCGGATGACAACTTTGCCGTCAACGGCGATCGGACGATCCTGAATCTTGTGCATTCCAAGAATGCCACTTTGAGGTGGATTTAAGATCGGCGTACTCAGCAGCGATCCATAGACCCCCCCGTTGGAGATAGTGAAGACGCCCCCCTGAAGGTCTGAAAGTCCGATCTTGCCCTCGCGAGCCTTGACAGCAAATCCCACAAGTTCCTTTTCCAGTCCCGCCAGCGAGAGCTTATCGCAATCCCGCAGCACTGGCACCATGAGCCCCTTTTCAGTCCCGACCGCAACACCGATGTCGTAATAGTGATTCTCTATGAGTTCATCCCCTTCGAGCCGGGCATTAATCTGCGGGATAGCTTTGAGTGCCTCGACCACCGCCTTAATGAAAAAAGACATGAACCCAAGTTTCACTCCATACTTCGCCTGAAATCCCTCCTGGACTTCCTTGCGAAGACCCATGACCGCACTCATGTCCACTTCATTGAAAGTGGTCAGAATCGCCGCATTCTGCTGAGCGGAGACAAGCTGAAGCGCAATTTTGCGTCGAAGCGGTGAAAGCTTACGGCGGGTAACCCGACCCTCGGGCTGAGCCGAGGTTGCAGAGGTCAGAGGTCGGATATCAGCAGCCTGAGCTTCAACCTTCTTCACCGGCTCTTCCGACTTCTGAATTTTATTCTCTGACTTCTCATCATTCACTTCCGGCTTCTTAATATCCCCGCCTTCTGACTTCTGACTTCCGTCCTCTGACTTCTGAACCGTAGTGCCAGTGGCTGCGGTGTCGATCTCGGCCACCACTTCCCCGATTTTGACTTCACTCCCCTCGGATACCTTGATGGTGAGTACGCCTGCCTCTAGCGCCGTGACTTCGGAGGAGACCTTGTCAGTATCGAGAACGAAGAGCAGATCGCCAACGGCGACCTGATCACCGTTCTGTTTATGCCAGGCGGAGAGGACTCCGGTCGTGATGGATTCGCCAACGGCGGGAATAATTACGGGAACACTCATAGTGGGATCGTTGTGATATAATCAGTTAGTTCGTGCAACCGAAGGCCTGGGCTATGAGGGAAGCCTGCTCAATTTTGTGAGCAGCTGTTGTGCCGACAGCGGTACTGGCTCCCGGTTCACGACCTGCATAGTTGATGGGACGGCCAAAAAAATTCATGAGACGCGGAAGGAGGTGATTCCATGCCCCCATATTCTCAGGTTCCTCCTGACACCAGACGATATGCTTGGCCTTTGAATAGGGGCTTGTGAGTTGACGGAGCATCTCTTCGTTCAACGGATAGATCTGCTCAAGTCGTATGAGGGCACTCTTGTCACTCCAACCATTTTTCTCCCGGTAAGATTGCAAATCATAATAGACCTTTCCGCTACAGAGGATAAGTCTCTCGACCTTGTTGGCATTGGCAGGTTCCACTCCCGCGAGAATTTCATGGAAGGATCCTTCAGTAAAATCAGCAGTACTGGAGGCGGCGAGATCAGAGCGAAGCAGGCTCTTGGGGCTCATGATGATTAGCGGCTTGCGAAAATCACGAAGCATCTGGCGGCGCAGTATATGAAAATACTGCGCGGAAGTAGTCAGGTTGCAAACCTCCATATTCTCATCGGCACAGAGTTGGAGAAAACGCTCAAGACGAGCGCTCGAGTGTTCGGGCCCCTGTCCCTCATAACCATGAGGCAGCAGCATTACAAGGGAACTGGGCCGAAGCCACTTGGTTTCTCCGGCGGCAATAAATTGATCGATGATAACCTGGGCACCATTGGCAAAGTCACCGAACTGAGCCTCCCACATGCAAAGCATCTGGGGATAATCCATGGAATATCCGTAATCGAAGCCGAGTACTGCGGCCTCTGAGAGAGGGCTATTATAAACACAGAAGCGCGCCT
>CAIJRY010000102.1 GCA_903823215.1 uncultured Spartobacteria bacterium | reverse complement strand
GCCAATAACTCGGGCGATGCACATTCATTGAAGCAACGCCACGGTTGGCTCACGCTCATGGCACGACCTCTTCCCAAGGACGAGGTAGGGAAAATGTTACCACCGTTCAAGGCTCCTCATCTGCTTGCCCAGAAATTCCCAGCCAAGGAGTTCACTGTCGAAACCCTGCTTGATGCTTCCTCTCTTGGCGAAGGATCCTTGGCTGGTTTGACAGTCGTGGGAGGTGGGCATTCAGCTTGGCTGGTACTTAGTCGTGATGTCGGGGTGTGGAAACTGCTCTATTTGCTCGATACCGGCGAGGAACAGCAGCTTCGGGTTCTGGACAAACCGCAAGTTACCCTCTCCGTCCATGTGGGATCGGATGCCTCATGTACATTTTCTTACGCTCTTGCGGGCAGTGAAACCATGGTGATCTCTCCAGCTTTCCTGGCGGGAGAGGGGGGATGGATTGGTGCCAAGGTGGGCCTGCTTGTTGCGGGAGATTCCGGTTCGGCAGATTTCGACTATTTCCGCTTTCAATAGATACCATGAGTTTTTATTCCCCGCAGCTGAGAAAGATTGTTACTTCGATCGGCATCACGCTCCTCACGGTTATTAGTCTCTCGGCTGCTCCGATCCAAGCCACCTATTATGCGGCACCAAATGGCTCGGGAACTCTTGGAACCAAGGAAGCCCCCCTGCTCGCTGCCAGGAGTGCGAGATCTTGTCCGTACGGTAAATAAAAACATGACCGGTGACATTGTCGTCTTTCTCCGTGGGGGAACCTATCAACTCGATGCTCCTTTCCAGTTGAGCGAAAACGATCAGATCCACGATTCGGGAAGCAACGGCTTCAAGATTCTCTACAAGGCCTTTCCAGGCGAGACGCCGGTGATCAGCGGGAGTATTCCCATCACGGGATGGACACTTTTTGACAAGGAGAAGAATATCTACCGGGCCAAGGTTCCACCCGGCTCGAAATCACGCCAATTTTTTGTCAACGGGCTTCGAACCGAGCGGGCGCGTGGTGAACTCCGGCCAACGAATTGGTTCAAAACCGAAACCGGGTGGGGTTGTCTCGATCAGTCGATAGCTAACTGGCGGAATCCTTCGGACATCGAGGTCGTATCGCGCAGTTCGTGGAAACACCTGCGCTGCGGCGTTGCCTCGATCAAGATTGACACTGTCACTCCGCTTGCAAAACCCAAACCACGAGTCAAGCTGGGCCAACCTTCACCCACGCCGATTCCAGCACCGACTCCTGTCCAATGTGCTAGGGTTGATATGAAGACGCCGGGTTGGTTCAACGCCTCGAAGTCACCTCATCCCGGCCCCCCTGCCAACGGCGGTGGCACCCAGCAAATGAACGAAGTTGAGTGGGTCGAGAACGCCTTTGAACTCCTCACAAAGCCCGGTCAGTGGTATCTCGACTGCAACGAAGAAACTCTTTATTACATTCCCAGACCGGGCGAGGTTCCCTCGGTCATGGATGCCAAACTTGCCGTGCTGGAGAAGGTGCTCGATGTCCGGGGCTCCGATTTCTCCCATAGGATACACGACATCAATATAGAGGGATTAACCTTCCAGAATGCAACTTGGCTGCAACCAAATGGCGATCAAGGCTATGCGGACAATCAGGCAGGTGTGACTTGGGTGAACACCCCCCCAACCTCAAGTAAAACTCCGGGAGGCGTCTCGATCCAATACGGAGAGAGAGTCGGATTCCTCAGGAATGTCGTCTCCCACATGGGTGGTGCGGGCATTGATTTCGGACATGGGCCGCAGCACTGCGACATCATTGGGAACTGCCTCTACGACATTTCCGGAAACGGAATTTTCCTTGGCGAGGTGGATGATTATGCCTCCACTAATTCGGTCGAATGGTGTGATTGCAACAGGATTGAGAACAACTATATCAGGGATGTCGGGGTTGATTTCGAGGATCAGGTTGGGATCTGCACCGGCTACACGCGTCACCTTTCCCTAGCTCACAACGAGCTGACCCACCTGCCTTATTCGGGTGTTTCTGTCGGCTGGGGTTGGGGTAAGAACGGATACAGTCATCAGAACGCAATCTCAAGCAACAAGGTGAGTGACTTCATGAATATCCTTAACGACGGTGGTGGTATTTACACTCTTGGTAACCAGGGAACGCCGGAGGAAAAAACTCTCTGGATCGGAAACTACATTACCGGAGGCAAGCATGCTCAAGGGATGTATTCCGATGAGGGAAGCGGCTATATGGAGATCAGTAGCAATGTGGTGACCCGTGTCGGGGCCAATTGGATGAACATTTGGTGCGGATGGATTCATGACATCTCCGTGCACGATAACTTTGCCGACAAATCAAATGCCAATAATCACGGCACGAATTGTCTCATCACCAACAATGTGATGACTGAGAAAGCCGATCATCTCTCCGAGGCAGCTCAGGATATCGCCAATCGCTCTGGGCTGGAACCTGCCTTTGCTGATATCACCAATGCCATTCCCCTCCCTAGTACCGTCTTGGTGAATGATACCGACAGTAGCATCCATTATAGCGGAAAATGGATGGCATCGGGTGGTCGCAAGATGGGGGATTACAGTGATGATGTCCATGCCACCCAGGAGAACGCTGCTTCAGCATCACTTGCCTTCAACGGGTTGACTGTTGATTACATCACGGAGTTGAGTTCGGATCAGGGTCAGGTTGATCTCTTCCTGGATGGTGTACTTGTGAAGACCGTGGATTGCAGTTCTCCCTCACGCGATAGCCAGCAGGTCGCCTTTCATCAGGCTTGGGCCAAGGAAGGACCTCATGAGATCAAGATCGTCAAGAAATCCGGCACCTACATGCTGCTTGATGCCTTCAAGGTTTATCATCCCATAACCAAACCCTGAGTTCATTTGGCTACCTTTTCCTTGCCTCAACCTGAGCTTGCAGGGCCAGTTCAGCGGCAAGAAATGCGTGTTCCTGAGTCATTGCCGTTTCAGTTCGGTGCAGGCAATCGTTGATCAGCTCACTGAAATAGGTGAGCGGCATGGCCGGATCCGGACGGAGATGATGTTCCCCATCCTGATCGACGAGATAGAGATGATCGGGCGTACCTTCCCTTGCGACATCGGTGTATTTTCGGATTTCAAGAGTCCCCTTGGTGCCGAGGATAACTGTGCGGACATCTCCCCAGACACCCAGACCATCAGGAGTCAGCCAATCAACGCGGATATACCCACTCACCCCGTTATTTCCAGTGATCGAAGCCTCACCGAAGTCCTCAAAGCCTGGATGTTCAGGCACGCTCCGATTGGCAGTCATTGCATAGTTGAGCGTAGCCGACTGAATGCCTCCATAGCTCAGGATTTGTTCAAACTGATGACTTCCTATGTCACAGAGAATGCCGCCGCTCTGCTCAGGATCAAAGAACCAGTCAGGGCGTGCTGCGCGGCTGAGACGGTGCGGTGCCAGACAGAGAACCTGGACCACCTTGCCCAGTCTCCCTGAGTTGATCATCTCACCTGCCATGAGTGCCGACCGCACATGAACCCTCTCGCTGTAAAAAACAAAGAACTTCCGTCCTGTATCCTTAGTGACCCTACGCGCTTCGTCAAGTTGATCCAGCGTGGTGAAGGGAGGTTTTGCAGAAAGGAAATCTTTTCCTGATCGCAGGACTCTGGTGGAGAGCGGGCCGCGCAGATTGGGAATCGAGGCTGAGACAATCAGATGCAGAGAGTTGTCATCGAGGAGCTGTTGTTCGGACAGCGCTGCTTCCGCCCGGGGGAACTTCCTGCAAAATGCAGCGACTTTTATCGGGTCATCATCGAATACATGAGAAAGGAGTGCACCCGCATCCAGCAATCCCTGGGTCATGATCTCACCATGAATATGTTCCAATCCGATTACTGAGAAACGGAGTTGTTGAGAATGGTGTTGATTGGTTGGCATCAAAACCAAGAAAACGCCTGGGATCGGGATTGGCAATGTTTCCCTTTGTGTCTTGCCTCCCATGGCAGGCAGGAAGATAATTAATAACTATTCTTTAATACAACAATGCCCATATCCCTCAATCCCTCCACTCTTGCCATGAAGCCCGTTCGTATCGCTGTTGTCGGACTCCGCTTCGGAGATGCGATGGCACGACTGATCCACGACGAGCTTCCCTGCTACGAGATAGCGATGGTCTGCGACACGCTTGAGGATCGGGCACAAAAACTCGCCGCCTATGTGGGGGCACGGGCCGTGTATTCTCTGGATGAAGTTCTTGCCGATCAGACGATCGAAGCGGTGGCTCTTTTTACAGGACCTCAAGGCCGGGCAGTTCTGGCGCAGAAGATCCTCGATTCTGGGAAGCACCTGCTCACGACCAAACCTTTTGAACTCAATACCGCCGCCGGAGAGCAAGTTCTTAAATGCGCCCAGGAATTTGATCTGGTCGTCCATCTCAACTCTCCTTCGCCACTTCCGGCAGGTGATGTGATGCAGATTCAGAAGTGGCAGAGCGCGCTGGAACTGGGGCGGATCGTAGCCATGAGGGCAGAGACTTGGGCCAATTACCGCGAACAGGCCGATGGTGGATGGTATGACGACGACGCATCCTGCCCAGCCGCGCCAATCACCCGTCTGGGGATTTATTTCCTGAATGATTTTTTTCCCCTACTCGGATCGGTCAAGCGGGTGATGGTGATGCAGTCCCGCCTCTTCACGGGCCGTCCCACCGCGGACAATGCCCAGATCTCGGCAGAGTTTGAGAACGGCTGCTTGGCGAATGTCTTCGCCTCTTTCTGTATTCATGACGGGGAGCCATACAGGGATGATGTGACGCTCAATTTTGAGAAGGGAACAGTGCGCCGTCGCATTTACCGTACCGCTGATCGCCGGATGCATGTTGATCATGCCGAACTTATTCTCACGCGCCCGGATCATGCAGAGGAGACACTCATCCTTCCGGGCGGCGAGTATGCCGGATGGTATCAGTGGGAGGCCTTTGTCAGGGCGGTGAGGGGAGATGCTTGCATTCCTCGTGTCCTGCTCGGGGAAATCAATTACGGCACCCGCCTTCTTGCTGCCGTGGCCAAATCCGTTGCCACGGGATTGCCTGAAACCCCATAAGCACTCACGTTTTCTATTTCTCAAAATGAACCTCCCGGTAATCTTCCTCCCCCTCCTTATCGCCTCCCTAGCTGTCGCCGGAGAGACCAATACAACGAACACCACCATACCCGCTCATCTCCCCGGTGAACTCTCTGCTGATGAGGTGCTCAACGGGAAATATCCTTACCCTCCCTCTCCAGCCTCGACTGTGGGGGTACGGGCTGAAGGATTTGAGGCTTCGAAGCTGGGTAAGGTTCCTCCCCCAGGCATTCATCCCCGCATCCTGATCAGTCCTGATCAGTTGCCCGATCTTCGCATCCGGTTGAAGGAAACGGCAACGGGCCGTGCTCTCTACGAGAATCTTCAGGAACGGCTCAAAGAGGCGTTGCACAACCCGTCAAACTGGAGTGGTGATTTATATACCAAGCTTGCTGCCGGGGATCTTGATGGCGCAAAAAACTTGATCAAGGAGCACAAGGGACTTCCTTCGGGAGTCGGGCATTACCAGCCGTTTTTTGAGGCAATCGTCTGGGAGGCGTTTGATGCAATGCTAACCGACGATCAGAACCGTGGAAAAAAAGTTGCGACGGCGATTGCTACCTATGCCGAGTTGATCAAGCCGATCGTCGATGCATCGCTCAAGGCACCAATGAACGACGATGTCTGGAGGGCCAAGATCACGGGCCCCCAGACCGGTTCCTCAGGATCCGGCCAAGGAATGCGGGATGCCATGGCCTACCATGACCTCGGGTATGCCTATGATTTCGCCTACAACTTCATGGATGAGAAACAGCGGGATACGGTGAGATCTGTCATTGCCGATGCCACCGCGGGCAAGCTCTGGATGGGAGCGCGGCTTCCCCATCATTTCAGAAATTGGAACTGGTGTGCTGTCGGATTGGGACAGCCTCTTCTCTCTCTGGCGATCGAAGGGGAGAAAGGATACGACCCCCGCGTTTACAAAATGGGGACAGAGATCGCCCGCGACTACCTCACCTATGGCATCTCGCCCAAGGGAGTTTCGACAGAGGCGGTCGGCTATACCCAGTTCGGTCTGGTCTGGGCCAATCCCTTCTTCGTTGCAGCTAGCCGACGAGGGGAAAACTTCCTGATACAGGATCACCATCGCTCGATGCCCGACTGGTATCTGGCTGCGATCGAGCCCAACGGAATAGAATGGACAAGTCATGGTGATGGTGGGGTCTCTGGTCCATCACTACCCGCTCTACTGATGTGGAAAACATTCTATCCCAACGACCCTACAGTCGATTTCCTCCTTGGAAAAGCCCGACACCCAGGCGGTGTGGATGCCTTAAAAGACAAGATTCACATGATTGAACCCATGCTCTGGGCTGCTGATTCATCATCAACAAATGATGCTGCCTCGCTCCAGGCACCTCTCACATTTTTTGATCCCACCCGCAGTTCTCTCTATGCCCGCTCGTCGTGGGATACCAATGCAACCTTTGTCGAGATGGAGTGCCGCACCGATTCGGTCGGATCCAGTCATGAGCATGCCGACCGCGGCGGATTTACCCTCTCCTCGATGGGACGCCGCTGGGCAAAGGAGAATTTCCGCTCCCCCGAGACCCGTCACCACAACGGCATCCTGATCGATGGTAAGGGGCAGGGATTCTGGCCCGGTCCCGGAAATTGGCTTGGGCTTGCCGATTCTCCAGACTTTCTCATTGCCGCCTGCGATACCAAGGATGCCTACGACTGGTGGTGGCCCAAGCAAGCGATCACGGGAGATCCCAAGATGCAGATCCGCTACCAGTATCCTCGTTGGGATTCGTACAAACTGGGATGGGAGGATTTTCGAAAAATCTATGGTGACGGACCCTTTGAGAAAGACCCTCGACCCTCGGTGGTCGCACATTGGAAAGGTTTTGTTGATAAGGCCGGGGGGCCACGCATGTGGGATGAGGATAGCTGGCCGGTGAGACTCCCTTTCAATCCCGTCAAGAAAGCCTTTCGAACCCTTGTTTTTGCCAGGGGAGAGCATCCCTACAGCATTGTGATTGATGACATCCAGAAGGATGGAGGCAAGACTGCAGCAGAGCATCTCTATGAATGGGTCATGCAGACGGGTGAGAACACCGACATCGTATCGATCAAGGACAATGACATCCTTCTCTGCGATGCCTCCGTCAACCGTGATGCCAATGGTCAACCAAAACCGAAGAAAGGTGATCGACTCCTGCTGGTTAGGGTTCTCAATGCGAATGTCCCCGCCAAGGTGAAGGACTACACGAGCAAGCCTTCATTCCGACTCGATACTTTTGAGAGGAAGGATACCATCGTCCCGGATGGCAAAGGAGGTCTCTCCGGATCGCGCAGCTTCGGACTCGATAAAAGACTTGTTATTGCAAGCCGTGCCATTGCCCCCGACTTCAAGATCCTGCTCTATCCCATGAGACAGGGAGATCCGCTCCCGGACACTGTCTGGAACGAAGCCGGTGATGCCGTGACCCTGAAGGCCGGCCCCAACACCGATCAGATCACCTTCAATCCGGGGGATGATGGCCGCACCGCCGTCTCAGTTTCCCGCAATGGAGGCAAGCACCTCTCCATGCAGAAGTGATCGACGGGATCAGCTAGAGTGGGGAGGGAAGCAATACCCTCCTGACCAATGTCCTGCCGTACTGGTTGATCAGAGCGGATGGCGAATTGTTTCCCGTGCCACTCCCATTACCCAATCGGGAGAAACCTGGTTCGTCCAGTACGGTCAAAGAAATTTCCAGTACAATTCCTCTCGGAAAATTGGTGGTGGAGATCGAATTGTTGGTAACTCCGCTAGTCACCCAGTTGCTGGAACCATAGTTCGAGTAGATAGCGACATTCATGCCGACAGCATTGGGAACTAGGGGATAATTGGAGACATTGGCGGCATTGGCGTTCCAGCTCGTATCGAGTTGATTACCTGAGGCAATTACCGAGCCAAATGTATTTGTAGGATCGAGGACATTTCGGTAAAGGCCGAAACAGTTCGATGAGGATGCGTAGTTGTTGGTGTATTGGATCACATACTGAACCAGACGCGGGACTCCGGAATTCCCCGAGTTATTGGTGCTGTAGGAGTCCTCTGGGGAAG
>CAIJRY010000101.1 GCA_903823215.1 uncultured Spartobacteria bacterium | reverse complement strand
TGACCAAGGGTTCGGTAGTTGTAGATCAGCGCCTCCACGCGGCTCTCAAGGGAAGAGGAAGCCCCTCCCTCCGCAGGCACCATGCCCTCGCACGGATTCCTGGAGTTTTTCTGGTAACGGGCATAACCCAGTTCAAACCCTTCGAAAAACGAAGCCCAATCAGCTGAAACCGACGAAGCATCATGACGCCATTTTTCGTAATTATCATCGATGGCCGCCTCGTTCCAGCGCGCTGTAAAGGATGTGCTCATAGTGATCGTGTGAAATCTGGTGCCTTTTGTGCGCCTTTTCCACGCATCAAAACAGGGTTATTTATTGTAGCAGAACAAAGTGTCTGGGCAAGCTGGCAATGAACTTATTGGGGAAACTTGCGCACCGCCACCCGAAGCGATAGATTTCAGCCCCTTCCCTGATTCCATGATTGTTGTTAAAGGACTTACCAAAAGCTACGGATCGACCGATGCGGTCAAAGATCTCTCTTTTTCCGTTAACAGGGGTGAGATCGTTGGTTTTCTCGGGCCTAATGGTGCAGGCAAGAGCACAACCATGCGCATCCTCTGTGGCTACCTTCCAGCGGATGCGGGTGAAGTCAGGATTGCGGGTTTTGATATATTCAGCCAGTCGCTTAAAGCCCGTTCACGGATAGGATACCTTCCCGAAAATGTTCCCCTCTATCCCGAAATGCGTGTCTGTGAGTATCTTGCCTATAGAGCTTCGCTCAAGGGTGTCCGTTCACGCAGAATACCCGAAAAAGTGGAGGATGCACTTGAACTCTGCAATCTGCGCGATGTGCAACGGCAACTCATTGGCACGCTGTCCAAGGGCTATCGTCAGCGTGTCGGACTTGCCGACGCTCTGGTGAATGAGCCGGATATACTGATCCTTGACGAGCCGACAATCGGGCTTGATCCCAATCAGATTCGTGACATTCGCAATCTCATTAGAAGCCTTTCGCTTCGCCATACCATCCTACTTTCAAGCCATATCCTGAGCGAAGTCGAGATGACCTGTTCCCGGGTGATGATTTTAAACAAAGGTCAGATCATCGCTTCAGGTACCCCTTCCGAGCTTCGCGAACGCTCTGGCCTCCCTCTCTCCAGTTCGATTCGTCTGGAACTTTATGCGCCAGAGACCTCAGCTCTTGAAGTCCTTGGGAAGCTCGACGGCATTGCCTCCGTGACATCCCTCGGGATGAGCGACGGATGGACAACCCTTGAGATCATTCCTTCGGATGGCGATCCACGAGTGGCCCTCTTTGACGAAATCGTCCGGCACGGGTGGAAACTCAGGGAACTCTCAGCAAAGGAGGCTTCCCTGGAAGAAATCTTCTCCTCGCTGGTCGATTCCGCCCACCAAACCCCGTATCAGAACCCCGTCATTCAGCCCCCGTCATCACTTCATCAATCGGAGCAATCATCATGAGCGTTTTCTGGACCCTTTGGAAAAGGGAGGTTTCCTCAGCCTTTCAGACTCCCATGGCATGGGTGGTTCTCTTTTTTTTGCTCTTGGTCACTGGTTTCAATTTTTATGCAGGAGTCAGCGTGCTCAATCATGGCCCCACGG
>CAIJRY010000100.1 GCA_903823215.1 uncultured Spartobacteria bacterium | reverse complement strand
TGAATCGCCACCGTGGCATCCCGAATGGGGATACCTAGATCCTCAAGATAGAGTTTGGTAAAATAGGCAACTCCGGCACCCGTCGCTTCACGGCGGCCTTCCGAGCCACCCAGCAGGAGTGGTTTTCCTGTCACGATGGCCGGTGAATTGCAGCCCATATGACTGGAATAAGTATCCATCATCCATCCCATAATCTGTGCGTTAGTCCCCATATCTGGAGCAGGAACATCGATATGAGGACCGATGAAAGGAATCAATTCCTGCATATAACGGCGGGAGAGGCGCTCGAGTTCGCCGAGGGAGAGATGAGAGGGATTTACTATGACACCACCCTTTGCCCCGCCATAGGGCAGGCCGACAAGCGAGCATTTCCAACTCATCCACATTGATAGCGCCGCAACCTCGCCAATCGTCACTCTTTGATGAAAACGAATCCCCCCCTTGGCGGGGCCCATCGAAAGGTTGTGCTGCACACGATATGCCTCAAAAAGAACCACGCTTCCATCATCCATCTTTACAGGCAAGGCAACAGCCACGCATCGACGGGGGTACTTTGTACGATCCCTGATTTCCTCTGGCAGACTGATAGCATCAGCAGCCTGATCGAACTGGCGGCAGGCCATCTTGAAAGTCTCGGAATCGTATAGGGAGGAAATGATAACCTTGGACATATCAGGGAAGAGTCTTCATTTTCCGGGATTCACTCAAGCCTGCGGTAATATCAACTGCAGGAGGAAAGGGATTTCATCAGCTCAGATACCTTGGTGTTAGGCCAGACGAAAATGCGATGGCTCTCCTCGGGTACTCAAAGGAACGACCACGAAGCCTCTGCCAAAATAACAAGCTGGATAGATTCAATGCTGATGGTATTTGGAATAATAACGCAGGGCTTCGACTGGGACTCCAAGGTCGGCCAAGGGATAGATTTTCCCTGCATTACCCCCTCCAAATCCAGCCGGATCGCGGATCAGATAATCAAAACCTCGCTTCCCTACAATAACGACAAAGTGCGTGATCCCATCCGTGCGTCGGATGCGAATGACCACAGGATTGCCACACAGGAGATTCCAATCGATCAAGGCGTAGGAGGGGAGATCCTCATAGGCCTTCTCAACCAGCCTGGGGGAATACTCCGCTGCGGACTCCCACTTCAGCCATGCTTTCCCCTCATAGCCGTTGTGATCGATCAGGAAGTGATTGAGTCGGCTCGGATCTATATCCATCCCGTAATAACCAAGCACCATTGAGGCAGAGGAGACTGCGCAACCTTGTGAGCCAAGTGTTCCAGGTGTCTCCCCCAGAGGATCCTTCCCCCAATCGGGATCCCCCTGAAAAAACTGAGGCACCTCGATCACCAACTCACCCGGAATCGGAAGACCACCTCTTCCACTCAATGGCATTCTCCAAATCCAGACCGCAAATAAAACTAGTGTGGGTATCGCAATGAGAAGCCCCAGTAGTTTGAAGCTGTGATTGTTGCCGCTTGCGGAGTCACTTATTTCGTCGATGCTAATTGCCATGTTTTCTTCAATAGTCTCCAGGATGCTTCTGCTAACAGGATTGTTTTTTATTTCCCTAGCACAGGCTCAGGAGACCATGCCTCCTCCGCTGAATCAACTCATCCTCGAAACAATCAAATCCATGCCTGCCGGTGGCGGGTATTCCGCAGGTGCCACGGCGACTCAGGCACTCAGACATGCCGCCCATCTCTCGCAGGCTGCTCAATCTCAAGACTCCCAAACTCCCACCCCCGTCCTTGTCGTCGATGCCACGCACGCTGAACCGAGCTACTGTTCTGGAGCAACATATCTTGTCTTTCTAAAAGTCATCTCGGCATTGCAAAACTCACATCGAGTGACGCTTCCCACCGCGACTCTTGAAGCACTCCTACCCATGGGCCAACCCGATGGAACGGGTATCTGGGGACGCTGGAATGCAAACGGCCCGGGCACGGCAAGACTCTTTTACGAGCTGGGCTTCGGTCGCAACTTCACTTCCCTTTCCGCCGCACACCCCGGAGATTTTCTCAAAATCTGGTGGAGTGATGCCATTGGTGCCAGTGAGCATGGCCACTCCGTCATCTACATGGGCACGGAAACCCGCGACGGGATTTCCTGCCTCTCCTACTGGTCAAGCAATGTGCCCGGAGGATTTGGAGTAAAAACTGTACCTCTTAGCCGAATTCATCGGATGCTTTTTTCACGAATGGAAAATCCCGGTGCGCTTAATCGCATCGGATCACTCCCGCATTCCGATCACTACCTCTACTCGCTTCAAACACGCAACTCGACAGTTGCGGAAATGAGCCAGCTCTGCGGCTCTGTGCGATAGCAGATTTAAGAGATTGTCTCTAAGGAAGCGCTGGTTTAAGCCTTCCTTCTTGTCATGCGATAAGCATGGAGGATAAGTGCCGCCGCGATAAGATAAGCTGCACCACTCCAGCTGATTCCGTTGCTCATGCGCTCCATCACTGTTCCATGGCCGAAGCTTGAGACCAGCCCGATGGCCAACGGGCCGAGTGCACCTCCTCCCCATCCGAGCATATTCATGAGTCCGGCCACGGAGGCGCGTTCCTCGCTGGAGACAAGATCAAAGACAGAGGCAAAGATTCCTCCGTCATACGCTCCCTTGCAGAGTCCGAAGCAGATCATCATCCCAATCAACACTTCCAGTGTCTGCGCGCGACCAACGGCCGCCACGGCAAGCGCACCAAGTATCAGTGCTCCAGCCTGAAGCAGCATGCGCGCCCCCTTGATGTTCGTGGAAATCCGGTCTGCCAGGATACCGGAAAGCGGGGCACTAACGGCACTTGCGATCTGAATCGCCGCCACGGAAGAGAAGCCCGCAGCAACAAGGCCAAGATGAAATTTTTCGAAAAGGAAAGTTGGTGCCCAGACAAGGAAGATCGTCCCGACTCCATTGGCAAAGGCAAAGGCAATCATCAGGAGAAAGACACCAGGCTGTTTCAGCAGTCCTTGGAAAGTCATGATGAGACTTGCCTGATCTTCCGTTGTGAGCTCCTTCTCACGAACCGGCTCTCGCAGAAAGTATCCGATCATCAGGGCCACAACAATCCCCGCCAATCCGAATCCATAGAAAGCCCATCGCCATCCGTAATGCTCAGCGATCAACGCGGCAATCCCTCCTCCTGCAATCGTTCCGATATAGACGGCGGACTGATGAAACGAGAGTGCCGTCGAGCGGGTGCGATCATGAAGGGCACTCAGGATGGAAGTCGCTGAAGGAAAATAAACCGACTCTCCCAAGCCGATGAGAGAACGCACCCCGATAAATTGCCAGAGTCTTGCACAGAATCCGGTCAGACCAGTCATCAGACTCCAGAGCAGGCATCCGGCAAGAATCAATCCCTTCCTTGATTTCCGATCCCCCGCATAACCGGCAAAGGGGGAAGAGAATGCATAAAACCACATGAAGGCACCCCCGATCAATCCCAACTCCGCCTTACTAAATCCAAATTCCTGCTCTAAAAGAGGAAACAGACTACTGATCGCCTGCCGATCCGAATAATTCAGAAAACAAACGATCCACAGCATCCCCAACACCCACCATTTTCCCCCCACTTTATTACTCACTTTAAGTCAGCTTTTATAGGCTCCTGACAACTCCAGCATAGATCAAAACTTCCCGGTACTGACTCACCACACTTCGAACAGATCCATTCCTCTGTTTGTTCTTCACCCCCAGTCGCAGCTTCTTTAATGATCTCTAGTGCGGCATCATAATCATGATCATTGATAACGCACAGTACGACATCACTCATCCGGCCTCCACTGGCTATCATGTTATTGCTATACTGATTTTTTAAAAAAGTGCTAATTCCAGCTTCTTCGAGAAGTGATTGGAAAAGACCAACCCTTGCAGAATCTGTATCAGTGAAAATCTCACGCATGGAGGTTCTTATAACCCTAGTGCCAAATTTTGGCGCGGTTATTTTAGATTCAGGTCAAGGCATGCAAGCGAAGCGGTATACCCTTGATCCCACGAGCAAACAGCAACGCAGTTATTCGCCTACAAAGCACACCACATGATTATGGCGAGTGAATTTGTGATGGGGAGAGCGAGGAATGCGAACGAATGCTGTATCTATGAATACAGCAAGTAGAGCAATGACGCTGCTCTATGCCCAAATTCGCCGCCAGAATAATTAGGCTTTTTCGACCTGCCAATATTCCAGCTCCACAGGCGTATCCCGTCCGAAGATACTGACCGAGACACGCAGTTTACCACGTTCTGGATCGACTTCCTCGACAATTCCCTGCTGGTTCTGGAAAGGACCGTCGGAGACCTTGACCTTATCGCCAACCTCGTAGCTGACCTTGGAGGTGACGGTGTCCTCTCGTTCTTTCATCTGCGCGAGCATCCCTTCGACTTCCTTCTTGCGCATCGGGATGGGCTTGTCCTTGGTGCCGGCAAATCCGATGACACCATCGGTGTCCTTGATGAAATACCAGGTTTTGTCGATCAACTCGTTGTTCTCATCGAGAAGATGCATATTGACGATGATGTAACCTGGAAAGAACTTGCGGGTTGTCTCGGTTTTTTTACCGCGTTTGATCTCCTGCACGCGCTCTGTCGGTATGAGGACCTCGTACACGAGATCGCCAAGCTCTTCGGTCTTGATGCGTTTGACGATTCTGTCGTGGACTTTCTGCTCAAATCCGGAAAGGACATGAACGACGAACCACTGGTCTTTGGGAGCGAGTGCCATGATAAGGGTACTAAAATTCTGTGTTCTGCTAAGGATGGGTCAGGAATCCGACCACATTAATTGTGATAAAATCGAAAAAGGAAATGTAACCGCCGACAAGCAGCATGGCAATGATGACGACCAAGGTAGAATCCCAGAGTTCCTTGTATTTTTTGAAACCGCGCTCGCTATCATCCCAAGGCCACTGCACCTTCGCCAATTCCGCACGCACTTCATTGAAGTAGTTTGTGATTTTATTACTCATGGGAAAGACTGTGATTGGACGAAGGATGCAGAGCAGGCCAGGAGGGACTCGAACCCCCAACAAACGGTTTTGGAGACCGCTACTCTACCAATTGAGCTACTGGCCTAGGCTTTGTGTGATATGCGATGTTTTAGTCGAGGATCTCGGAGACACGACCTGCACCGACGGTGCGTCCACCTTCGCGGATAGCGAAGCGGATGGTCTTCTCCATGGCGATCGGGCTACCCAGCTCGACTTCAATGGCGACATTGTCTCCGGGCATCACCATTTCGACAC
>CAIJRY010000099.1 GCA_903823215.1 uncultured Spartobacteria bacterium | reverse complement strand
TCGTACCAATTCCCCTCGGATCAGGGAATACCTCTCCCGATTCACGGAGTGGCATCCCGTGGATTACCGCATCCTGAGCCACACGGAGGGCAAATACTGGAACTTCCCGATCAATCTTAACACCTTCGAGCAGTTTCTAGGGCGTGAAAGCACGAGTGAAGAGTTTGAGTCGTGGTTGGAGGAAAATCGCATACCTATTGAGAATCCTGCCAATTCTGAGGAGGTCATTATCTCGCAGGTGGGTTGGGAACTCTACGAGAAGTTCTTCAAGAACTACACGATCAAGCAGTGGAAGAAGCACCCCAGAGAGCTCGACGCATCCGTCTGTGGACGCATTCCCATCCGTACCAACCGCGACGATCGCTATCTCCGTGAGGAATTCCAGGCCCTGCCCAAGGAGGGCTACCATCGGATGTTTGAGCGTATCTTGGAGTCCTCGCCGGGAGTCGAAGTGCTCTTGAATACCGACTACCGCGATGTTGTGAACACCATTCCGCACGATCACCTCATTTATACAGGCCCCATCGATGAATACTTCGACTACTGCTTCGGCCCATTACCTTATCGTTCCCTGCGATTTGAAAATGAGTCATTCGGATCCGAGCAACTTATCGAGCGCGAGTCGATTGCGGGCAAGCCGGGGTATTGGCAACCAGCCATGCAGGTCAACTATCCCAACGATGAGGAATACACGCGCATCGTCGAGATCAAGCACGCTACGGGACAGCTCTGCCCAGGGACAACCATCGTCCGCGAGTATCCCGATGACTATGGCCCCGGCAAGGAAGCCTACTACCCAATCCCGACACCGGAGACAGCAACCCTCTACAAACTGTACGCAGAGAAGGCAGCCGAACTATCGAATGTCAGTTTCATTGGCCGTCTTGCCACCTACCGCTACTACAACATGGATCAGGTCGTCGGGATGGCACTGGCAGAGTTTGAGAGATTGAAGGAAAGGAACTGTGGGGGGGAGGGATGAAACTTGAAAGCTGAGACCTGAAGGCACCTTTTGACCTCTGAGTCCCCTTTTGTCAGCTTTTTTCCCTGTCACCCTCTGTCCTCTTCCCACCCGGTTGGTTCTGACCTCAACTCCCCGTGACTTCTGACTTCCGACCTCTTCGGCTTTCGAGTTTCTCCATTCCCTATCTTCCCGCCGATCACTTGACATTCTTGTTATCCATGCGATAGGGTTATCCATGCAAAAGCTTCAGATCCTCTTTCCTAATCCTGTGATGGCGCGGCTTCGGGCTGTGGCGGAAGCGGAAGATCGCCCTGTAAGCGAACTCATCCGAAGAGCTGTTGAGAGGTTTTTAGATTTAAAACCACCCACTCGAGTTCAAAAAACTCTTATTCCGACATTCAAGGGCGGTCAGATTCTTGTTTCCGCAGAAGATTTGAAAAAAGTCATTTACGAGAGTGAGTCTCTCTAGCCTTGATAGCAATGTCTTGCTGTACGCAGCAAAGGAAGACTGTGCGGAGCATCAGTCATGCAGGGCATTATTGGAGCAGGCTGTCGCACAGGCTGATCTCTGGATCATCGCTGATCAGGTCTTTCTGGAGCTTTACAAAGCTTTGCGTAATCCCAAAGTTCTCTCCGTGCCTTTGACGGCACCCGATGCCGCCTCTCACATCAGAACCCTCAGAGAGGAATTGGGGGTCATGCATTGCTGCTACACTCCGGAATGCTGGACATCGCTGCTGGCGAATCTTGAGAAGGTAGATTTTCCCTACCAGCGTACCCATGACGCGGTGCTTGCTGCGACGCTCATCCATCATGGGGTGAAAACCTTTTACACCAGAAATACCAAGGATTTTCAGCATGTTGGATTTGATCAGGTGATCAATCCAGTGGATGGTTGCCATTGATGGGGCAAGTGAACACGCGCACTCGGTGGGCCGGACTGTTGACTTCCGTCTTCTTTTCCCATTCTTCCCCTACTCAAGTTGGCTTGCGGCCTTTGCTTCGCATACGTTACGACAGCTTTCCTGGCCTCTGACTTCTGCCCAGTGCCCTCTCTCCTTTTGTCAGCTTTTTCCCCTGTCGCCCTCTGACCTCTTCCTTGACGCATTGATTTAGTAATGTAGTGTTCAAAACTACATAAGCCACTTTATGAAAACAATTACAGCAGCTGAAGCCAACAGAAAATTTTCAAGCGTGTTGAGGCAAGTTGCCCAAGGTGAGGTCTTCACCGTTCTTTCAAGAGGCAGATCGGTGGCCAGAATTGCAGCAGCTCCCTCCGGTGTGTCCGAGCGGAATGCTGCCAAAAAGTCGCTTGTTTCCCGTTTACGCTCGCAAGCGATCCTCGGGAATCGTTCATGGAAGCGCGAGGATCTCTACGAGGGGTGATTTCATGCGTATCGCACTTGACACCAATATACTTGCGTATGCTGAAGGACTGGGGGATATCGCTCGCTGTGAGGTTGCCAGATCACTGATAGAAGCACTACCAACCGGATGCGCACTCTTGCCAGCCCAGACGCTTGGCGAACTTCACAGGGTACTCACAGCCAAAAAATCCCTCCCCGCCATTACTGCCCGGGAGGCGATCCTGGCCTGGTCAGATACTTTTGAAGTCATGGATTCCACATGGAGCTCTTTTCAGTCTGCATTTGATCTCGTGGTTGATCATCAACTCCAGATTTGGGATGCTCTCATCTTGGCAGTAGCTGCTGAAAATCGGTGCCGGTTGCTGATCACAGAGGATTTTCATTCAGGATTCACATGGAGAGGGGTGAGCATTGTCAATCCCTTCACTCAGCCTGAAAACCCCATTTTAAGAGCACTGCTGAATGGAAAGTCCTGATAGAGGCCAGACTTTCTGAAGGTTTGTCTGCTGGGCATAACCTGAGAGAAAAAGAAATGACTCAGCCTTCCGTCTTCTGATTCGAAGCCACTTTTCTCCCGCAAAGCAGTGGCTCCCTGCGGGCCACGATTTTATCGTGGTCTACCGCGCCAGTTCCCACAGGCTCGGTTCTGACCTCCTCAGTCATCAATCTTCCCTTCAGATTTCCCCCAAATCAGGTATCAACAAAGACATCCCTTAACCTTATGAAATTCATCGAAATCAACGGTCATGGACTCATTGAGGATTTCCTGACCAAGGGATCCGTCGTGATTGATCTGGGTGCCAACAAAGGAAGTTTTTCTAAGCAGATCAGCACTCTTTATGGGTGTCGGGTGTATGCGGTCGAAGCCTCACCGATCACCTTCGATGAGACCTATGCGAGCGATCTTGTCCAAAAGTTTAACTTCGCAATTTGCAGTCAGGAAAAGCCGATTCAAATCAACATTTCCGATAATTCGGAGGCAACATCCCTCTTCATCTTGGACAATTGTGAATATAAAGATGCTGTGACGATTCAGGGAATCAGCCTGGAGGGGTTTATCAGCAGATTCTCTATCCAATCCCCGGTCACCTTGAAGCTTGATGTCGAGGGGGCGGAGCTTGAAATCCTGAAAAACACCCGGGCTGATATTTTAAGGACTTTCTCTCAGATCACCGTGGAGTTTCATGAATGGCTTGGGATTGGATCCATTCCCGAGATTGAGGCAATTATCAAAAAAATGAAGGCGATCGGTTTTTATCATTTCAAGCTTTCCAGAACAAATCACGGCAACGACCTTTTTGTGAATTCAGCTCGTTTCGACAAGGCAGACTACATCAATGTCCGGGTGCAGATGTTCTTCCAAATGCTGTGCAGAATTCCTGGGAAAATCATTGCCAAGCTATAAACCTATTCCTCTCCTCACTTTATGGATGCCATGTTGAATTCCCAAGAATGCCTCAGTGTTATCATGCCCGTGTACAACGAGGCCTCCACCGTCGAGGAAGTGATCCGGAAAGTTCTCAGGCAGCCCGAGGTGGCCGAGCTCATCGCCGTCAATGATGCCTCCAGAGATGGCACGAGTGAGGTGCTGCATCGGTTGGCTGCTGAGATTCCGAAGGTGAGGGCGTTTGACCATCCTGAAAATATGGGCAAGGGAGCAGCACTACGCACGGGGATTGCCCATGCCTCAGCGGCCTATGTGATCATTCAGGATGCCGATCTGGAGTACGACCCCGAGGAGTATCCCGTGCTCCTCAAGCCGATCCTTCAGGGCAAGGCCGATGTCGTCTTCGGATCACGCTTCATCGGTGGAGAGGCGCATCGCGTCCTCTATTTCTGGCACTCGGTGGGCAACAGATTCCTGACACTGCTCTC